>JAJRUX010000138.1 GCA_024277575.1 Gammaproteobacteria bacterium
CCCTTCGGGCGCTCCTGTGGTGCTTCGCAGCGGCGTTGCAGCGCTTGGCAAGGGAGACGGCCATTGCCTGCGCACTGCGCCTTGCCGCGAAGCACCACAGGAACGCTGAATCCTAATTTATTACCTTGAAAGAGTACTAGTACTGCGGGGTGCAGCAAGTTTCTCACTTTACCAAAGATAATTTTATTATTGTGGTGCCGAATGTTTGAAAATAGTGTTTTTATTGCGCTATTTTTCGTCATCGGTATTTTCCGGCAATGAATATTGACGCCGTATACCGGATAAATCCTGACAATAAATTATGATTATTATTAACGCAAATATAGTTATATATTTCTGTAATGTTGTTCGATCAAAAAAAGAGGGGAGGCCTGGAAAAGGCCTCCCCTCTGAGTTTTACCAAACAGGATGCTCAGTAAAAGCAACATCCTGTTTGACAGGGTTGCCTACCTGGTATTAACGTCGTGACCAGCTCCAGGAAGACCACCAGCTCCAGATTGACCACCATTTCGGCCGGCCCGCATCATCGGTGCCACCACAGGCAGCATCCGCAGATGCTTCACCATAGAGGCTGTCAACAGTAACACTGCCGGTACCGGAGCCGCAGTTGGCAACAATTTGGGTATCAGACCAAGACTCAATGGAGCAGTCAGAACCGTCACCAGATACACCGACCAGACCCATGCCGTCAACGTATCCTACGTTACCGTCTTTGTCTTTGGTCAGCAGGCTACCGAAGCCTGAGCCGGTGATGGTGACTTTGCCACCGCTGCAGCTCACCGCATCAATATCAGCGTTAGGTGCGACAAGGAATGGTCGGGTCCCACTGCGCTGCGAGTAGTCACGACCTTCCTGGCCTTCGGTATAGCTGCCCTTCACCACATAAAGCTCATAGGTATCAGGCTTGAGGCTGGCCGGGATTGTTACGTCGATAGAAGTCTCTGTAACATCAGCTCTGTCCAGTGCGATCTCGGTGACAGTGCCGTCAGAGCCTACTAGTTCAACCCGGGGAATAGCTTCCGCAATCCCCATGCCGGTGTCTACAGCAGCATAGAAGCCGGAGCCGGTAATGGTCAGATCCGCAGCGGTACCCGCGATGATGCCATCTGTGCTCAGCGAGACTACGTTTGGAATGGGACCCTGGAAGCCGGGGAGGCCGCCAAATTCACTGGCCTGGAATACCTGTCCCGTCCGAAAGGTCAAGTGACAACCACGGCAGTTGAGGTCATTACCGATGTGTCCCATGAATGGTGTTTCATTACCTGGGTCAATACCGTCACCGTTGGCATCATACTCGATGGCATGCACCGTGCTGATGGCGTGACACACTTCGCAACCGCGGATTGCATAGTCGGGCGGATTGCTGGGGCTATGGCATAGACCGCAGGTATGCACCGAGCCACTACCAGGCTGACCGACACCGGTGGCATGATGGTTGGTCATGTTGGTGCCTACGTCATTCTTGGCCAGCCCGGTGTTGGGCTGCACGTCGTCACCGGGGTTCTCACCGGCGAAATGACAATGTTCGCAGTTACCGGTACGGCGGCCACCTGCTTCTCCGTCTGGTACCAGCACGGGCGTTATATTGCCGGAAGCATCAGTTTCATAACGATAGCGAGGCGGGTTGATCTCAAACTGACCACCATCTTCAAGGTATATCTGGGCTACCTCGGGGCATTCAGAGTAGAAGTCAAGTAATACAGACTCCCAAGCGGGATCATCAAAGTTATCGCCTGGCCATGGGGTGACCAAAGAGATGTTGTAGTTGTTGCGTTCGGTCGAGACGGGGTTGTTCGGATCGATTGCTTCCGGGTCGACCCTGTGACAGTTACGCGCCTTGTCTGCAGTGGGATCAGGGATACGGTGATCGTCCGTTGCGTTATTGACCAAGCTGCCGTGGCACTGGTAGCAGAGCTTTTTCTGTGCCTTGTCAGTCAAATGGTGGACAGTTGCGATCAAATCACCATTATCGTTCTTTTTCTGCTTGTGACAGGTCAGACAGTCACGGAACTGCGGTGATGTGGGCTCTTCGGCAAACTGGAAGTATCCCCCCAGCGGCCGGGAAGCATCCACAACCCAGTCGATTTTGTGGCAGGTGATACACTTGTGGGTGCCGTCCGGTGAAAGTTCCGGATATTTGGCAGCGGTGAACTCCATGTCAATCGGTGTGTCGACCCGAAGATGGTGCCGATCCGGCAGGTAGCCTATCTTGACCGGTGCAGGCGCGTTGGCCGGGTCACCGTGGCAGCCGAGACAGGTGTGGAATGTCATATCGGCAAATCTCCCATCCGGTATACCAAGGTTCTGGTTCACCGGTGGGGGCGGTAGTTTAGCCCACGCCGCGCCGGCCATGACAATGGCCGTCGTGAGCAGGACTCCTTTTAACAGTTTCCTGAACATAGTAATACCCCTTGTGTTGGTATGTTGCTTCTTTTCTCTGTTTGCACTTTTGTACAACGAAAGGCCACTCTTGATGGTGGTTTCATCAATTTTCAATGCCATAATTTTCATAGAACCGGATGCAGTTTTGTTACCCATGCCCACTTCCCTGTTCTAAGCCTACTAATCCCTACCAGTAAGATAGTCCATTTTTTATGAGATAGGAAGTTTTTTTAAATTATTTTTTATTCCCCTTCAGTCGCAACTGGGTGCTGTTGGGTTGCTGTGGAGCAAGCAATTGTTTAAAAAGAGGAACTGTTTATCTGTCGCCAATAAGAAACAGGAAAAATACCCTTCGAATTACTACGGCTATGGGGCGGATTTGATCCCGTTTTTTTCAATCAGGCAATGAGTGTCGGATATTTGTCAGATCGCCTGTCTCATGTCAATTTTTTGTAAATATTTTTTGTGGTTATTTAGCATATTCCGATTTATTATTTCTATCCTGTCTTGTTCGTCGTCAGCAGTCGTTTTTTATTCGCTAATGCGGGTAAAGCGTATGATGTGACGGCGTTCCCGTTTGGCGGGGCGTCCTTGGCCCCGGGGGCGCACACTTGCCATAGCTCTTCGTTGGTTTGTGTTTTGTTCTCTCTGCTGAATGCTTGCTTCGGTTTCCTGATAGAGCTGTTCGGCCTGTTTGGCTGGGCCGCGTCGTTCGGACAGCTGTTGTACCTCTACTGTCTTGCTGTCATACCTTTGCTGTATTTGAAGAAAATCACCAATACATACGGGATGGCTGGGTTTTACCCGTTCTCCATTGCAATGTACCTTTCCCCCTCGTACTGCCTTGTTGGCAATGGTGCGAGTTTTGAAAAAACGTGCTGCCCATAGCCACTTGTCAATGCGGATTTTTTGCAGTGATTCCATGCAAATACAAGCCGTCAAGTGTGGTTGATGGCGCGATAGCCGATGTCGGTGCGATAATAAGCGTTGTCCCAATGGATTTTTCCAACTGCCTCGTAGGCATGTTGTTGTGCTTCGGCTATGGTGTTCCCCAATGCGGTGACACACAGTACCCGTCCACCGTTTGTAACGATTTTTCCGTTTCTCTCTTTGGTGCCAGCGTGAAATACCTTTAAATCGGGGAGTTCGGCGGGTAGACCGGTGATGATGTCTCCCGTATTGTAACTGTCGGGGTAGCCTCCCGCCGCCATTACCACACCCAGAGCAGGGCGTGGATCCCATTCGGCTGTTGCCCCCTGCAGTTGTCTGTCCAGTGCCTTGTTGCAGAGTTCAACCAGATCAGATTTCAGGCGCATCATGATGGGTTGTGTTTCAGGATCGCCAAACCGGCAGTTGTATTCCAGCACCCTGGGTACGCCATTTGCGTCTATCATCAGCCCGGCATAGAGGAAACCGGTATAGGGGGTACCCTCCACAGCTAGCCCCTGTACGGTGGGGTAAATGACCTGCTCCATGATACGTTCATGGCGTTCGGGGGTGATAAGCGGTGCTGGAGAGTATGCTCCCATACCACCGGTATTGGGACCCTTGTCCCCGTTATCCCTCGGTTTGTGATCCTGGGAAGTGGCAAGCGGCAGCACGTGCTCACCGTCCACCATGACTATGAAGCTGGCTTCTTCTCCGCTGAGGAACTCTTCTATGACAACGCAGTGACCGGCGTCACCAAAGGCGTTACCTGCCAGCATATCCTCCACGGCAGCTATCGCTTCCTGTTCGGTTTGCGCAACGATTACCCCTTTGCCGGCGGCTAGTCCGTCTGCCTTGATGACAATGGGGGTGCTTTTGCTGCGGATGTAGGTCCGCGCCTGGCCCAGATCGGTAAAGCTGGCGTATTCAGCGGTGGGGATTTTGTGGCGGGCAAGGAACTCCTTGGTGAAACGTTTGGAGCCTTCCAGTTGTGCCGCAGCCTGAGAAGGACCGAAACAGCGCAGTCCTGCTTCGTTAAAAGCGTCCACCACACCGATCACCAAGGGTGCCTCGGGGCCGACGATGGTGAGGGCGATGTCATTTCTGTTTGCGAAGCTGACAAGCCGGTTGATATCGGTGACTCCGATGTCGATATTTTCAACCTTGGGTTCCTGCGCAGTTCCCGCATTGCCGGGGGCGACAAAGATGCGGGTGACTTCCGGAGACTGGGCCGCTTTCCAGGCCAAAGCGTGTTCTCGTCCGCCGGAGCCGATTATCAGTATATTCATCTGGTCCGTCCTGAAGCGGTTAGTGTCGAAAATGGCGCATGCCGGTAAATACCATTGCGATACCGTGTTCGTCGGCAGCGCTGATGACTTCGTTGTCGCGCATGGAACCACCGGGTTGAATGACTGCGCTGATTCCGGCTTCGGCAGCGGCATCGATGCCATCGCGAAACGGGAAGAAGGCATCTGACGCCATTACGGAACCGCAAACCTCCAGTCCCTCGTCAGTTGCCTTGATCCCGGCAATTTTTGCGCTGTATACGCGGCTCATCTGTCCTGCTCCGATGCCGATGGTCTGGTTGTTGCGGGCGTAGACGATGGCATTGGATTTGACATATTTTGCCACTTTCCAGGCAAACAGCAGATCAGCAAGCTGTTCCTGGCTGGGCTGGATACGGCTGACCACCTTGAGTTCACCTGCATCAACCATACCCAAATCACGGTCCTGAACCAGCAGCCCGCCATTGACCCGTTTGTAGTCAAGGGATGGTGATTGCTTTTGCTCCCATTGGCCACAGGCCAGCACACGGATGTTTTTCTTTTCGGTGATGATGGCGAGTGCTGCCTTGCTTACCCGTGGAGCGATGATGACCTCAACAAACTGGCGGGAGATGATTGCCTTTGCTGTGGCCACATCCAGTTCCTGATTGAAGGCGATGATCCCGCCAAAGGCAGAGGTGGGGTCGGTTGTGTAAGCCAGTTGATAGGCCGTTTCAATGTTCTCGGCCAGTGCTACACCGCATGGGTTGGCATGCTTGACGATGACGCAGGCTGGTCTGTCGAACTGCTTGACACACTCCAGGGCGGCATCGGTATCTGCGATGTTGTTGTAGGAGAGCTCCTTGCCATGCAGTTGGGTGGCGGTGGCGATTCCGGTCTCGGGAGGCTGGTGTTCGGTATAGAAAGCTGCTTGTTGATGGGGGTTTTCTCCGTAACGCAAATCCTGAGATTTCTTTAGCTGGAGATTGAAAGTGTGTGGGAATTTTACCTTGTTGCCATTTGGCTGGATTGTCCCAAGGTAGTTGGCGATTGCGCCATCGTAGCGGGCGGTGTGCTCAAATGCCTTGACCGCAAGGGAGAATCGGGTGGTATCGGTGATGCTCTGGTTGTTCCCTTTCATTTCTGCGATGATTGGGTCGTAGTCGGTACTGTCCACGACTACGGTAACTGCAGCATGATTCTTGGCGGCGGAGCGCAGCATGGCAGGTCCCCCGATGTCGATGTTTTCGATGGCCATTGCCAGATCGCAATCAGGCCGGGCAACCGTTTGCTGGAAAGGGTAGAGGTTAACAGCAATCAGATCGATAGGAAGGATTCCGTTTTCATCCATCACCGGGTCATCGATACCGCGCCGGCCAAGCAGTCCCCCGTGGATTTTGGGGTGCAAGGTCTTGACCCGCCCGGCCATCATCTCCGGAAAACCGGTATAGTCGGAAACCTCGGTCACCGGGACGCTGTTTTCTGCCAGAAGTTTTGCAGTGCCGCCAGTGGATAGAATCTCCACCCCCAGCTGTGTCAGCTGCCGGGTAAACGATACAATACCGGTTTTGTCTGATACGCTGATCAGAGCGCGTTTGATTGGGTGCATGATTGCTCGCTTGTATTTATGGCCCGCGGGCTTTGGAGTTTTCGGTTAAATCAGATTATATTCCCTGAGACGTTTGCGCAGGGTCGCCCGGTTGATACCGAGATGCTCTGCAGCCTTGGTCTGGTTCCCGCCTGTATGATTCAGAACAATCTCAAGCAGCGGTTTTTCCACCTGCTGCATTATCAGGGCGTAGATGTCTCCTCCCGGCTGGCCATCCAGATCGGTAAAGTAGCGGTTAATGGTGAACTCCATATAGTCACCGAGGTTTTTGGGGGGAAAGTTTTCTTGCTTGAATACAGCATTCATGCGGCCAACTCCTTATTTATTATCAACCGATCAAAAAAGTCACGCGTTGCGACCAGTTGTTGTGTGCTGGTTTCCAATTGGTTCACTGTTTTCCGGAAGGCGGCGCCATGAGGCTGGGATTTGCTGTACCAGCAGATGTGTTTGCGCGCCATGCGTACTCCGGTGTATTCGCCATAAAAATGGTAGATTGCCTGCAAATGTTTCAGCAGGGTGCCGCGGATTTCGTGCAGGCTTGGTGCAGCAAGATGTTCCCCTGTTGCCAGATAGTGATTTATTTCGCGGAAAATCCACGGGTTGCCTTGTGCCGCCCGGCCTATCATTACGGCATCGGCGCCACTATGCTCAAGTACAATGCGTGCTTTTTCAGGGGAGGTGATGTCGCCATTGGCGATAACAGGTATGCCTATGCTGTTTTTGATGGCGGCTATGGTGTCATATTCCGCCTCCCCTCTGTAGCCACAGGCCCGAGTGCGGCCATGGACAGCCAATGCCTGGATTCCCGCGGCTTCAGCAATGCGGGCGATGCGTATTCCGTTACGGTTGTCTGTATCCCAGCCGGTGCGGATTTTGACCGTTACCGGAACCTGCACCGCCGCTACCACGGCTTCTAGGATTCGCCCTACCAGTGTTTCATCGCGCAGCAGTGCGGAACCGGCCATTACATTGCAGACTTTTTTGGCCGGACAACCCATGTTGATATCAATGATCTGGGCGCCATGATCCACGTTATAGCGAGCGGCTTCTGCCAGCAGTGCAGGATCAGAGCCCGCAATTTGTACCACTCGTGGTTCTTTCTCTCCCTCGTGATTGGTACGGTTCAGTGTTTTCTTGCTGCCCCAGAGCAGTGAATTGGCAGTTACCATTTCTGATACGGCCATTCCTGCACCCAACTGTTTGCATAGTTGGCGGAATGGGCGATCAGTAATGCCGGCCATTGGTGCCAGGATGGTTTTATTGGCAATAAAGTAGGGGCCTATATGCATCTATTAAATCCACAGAAAAACATGCACCCGCAGCAACAGTTCGAGTGATTGGTTGTATCAGATACGGAAACCGGAAAGCAGCTCCTCGGTGCGTTACGCCGAGGTGGTTACATAATACTCTTTCATGGCGTGGGCATAAAGAGGTGTTGTTGCAGGAGTGTTACATAAATCACACTGGATCTGGTTCAAGTTGTTGGTTCGAGGGTATTCTGGCGTAGCTCGGGATAGATGCGTACGGTTTTGACTGTATTGGAGGAGGTCTGGATGATTTCGATAGGATAACCTGCAATACGCAGGCTTGTACCCGGTTCCGGGATGGTTTCCAGATACTCGACAATCATTCCATTCAGCGTCTTGGGGCCGTCGGTAGGTAGATTCCACTTCAACAGGCGATTGAGATCACGGATGGAGGCGCCGCCATCGACCAGATAGGAGCCATCACTCTGAGGGTGGATGTCTTTAACTATATATGAGGGGTCGGTAGTGAACTCTCCAACGATCTCCTCAAGAATATCTTCCAGCGTAACTAGGCCCAGAAAATCACCGTATTCGTCCACAACAAGCCCGATACGGCGCCGTTCGCGCTGAAAATTGAGCAGTTGTGTATTCAGGGGAGTACCCTCCGGGATGAAATAGGGCTCTCGGATCGCCTCCATAAAATGTTCCTTGGTCAGTTCATGCTCCAGAAACAGGCGCAGAATATTGCGCGCATGGACGACTCCTGCAATATTATCAATTACACCTCGGTAGACGGGAAGGCGGGTATGCTGACTGTCGAAAAGGTGTTTTTTAATCTCGTTCCAGTCCTGCTCCAGGTCGATCCCTGCCACTTCATTGCGCGGTACCATGATGTCTTCCACGCTGATCTTCTCCATATCCAGGATACTTATCAGCATTCGCTGGTGCCGCTGCGGGATCATTGCCCCTGCTTCATTGACTACCGTGCGCAACTCCTCTGCGCTGAGCGCATGCATTGACCCGCTATTCACCGGGATTCTGAACAACCTCATCAGGCCTTTGGTAATCCAGCTGATGACCAGTACGACAGGATAGAGCAGCTTTAGCAATGGCCCCAGGATGAAGGTGGCCGGAAAGGCGAAGCGTTCCGGATGCAGCGCGGCCAGGGTTTTGGGAGTTACCTCGGCGAAAATCAGTATTACCAGTGTCAGCAGTCCGGTGGCAACGGCAATTCCGGCCTCGCCCATCAGCCGCAGGGCAATGATGGTGGCGATCGAGGATGCCAGAATGTTGACAAAGTTGTTGCCCAGCAGAATCAGGCCGATCAGCCGATCCATTCGTTCCAGCAGGCGGCTGGCGCGGACTGCCCCGGCGTGTTTGATTTTGACAAGATGACGCAGTCGATAGCGGTTCAGGCTGATCAGAGCAGTTTCCGAACCGGAGAAGAAACCGGACAGAACGATAAGGAAAGCAAGAACAATAAATAGCAGGCTAAGGGGAATTTCGTCCAAGGGTAGTTGGCTCCGCGGTGGTTACGCCCGTTGAAGTACAATTTCAAGAATCAGCTTGCTGCCAAAGTAGCCAACCAGCAGGATCAGCAATCCAATCAATGTCCAGCGGATTGCTGTGCGTCCTCGCCAGCCGAAGCGCCAGCGTCCCCATAGCAGGATGGCAAAGACCAGCCAGGCAATGATGGAGAGAACCGTTTTGTGAACCAGATGCTGGGCAAAAATATCATCGACAAACAACACTCCGTTGAACAACGCCAAACTGAGGAAGGTAAAACCCAGGCCGATCATCTGGAACAGCAGTCGCTCCATTGTCTCCAGCGGCGGGAGTGCTCGAATGAAACCGCCGGGTTTGCGGTTACGCAGATGATTGTCCTGAATAGCCAGCAGAATTGCTTGAAGTGAAGCGATACTCAGTAGACTGAATGCCAGAATGGAGAGCAGAATATGCGCCTCCAGGCCCGAAGATGCGTTGGCCAACAGCACAGGCTGGGTTGGTACAACCAGTTGCAGCAGTAGCGACAAAGCGGCCAGCGGCAGCAGGGCAATAGCCAGATTCTCTACCGGAGTGCGCAAGGCGGACAGCAACAGGAGCAGCGCTGCCAGCCAGCCTGCCAGAGATGCCACATTGAAAAATTCCAGGTTTACCCCTGCAACGGTAAAAATAGCGGTGAACAGGGTTATTCCGTGAGATAATACGCCGACCAGGCCTGCCAGAATAAGAAGTTCCCGCTTGGCCCCTGACGGGTGAGATTTTCCTTTTTTTAGCCCCAGCCCCAACAGAAAGGCAACCACCAGATAGACCAGGATGGCAATAATACCGAATAGTGTACTCATTAGGGCGTATTAACAATCATCCAATAGTCCCTGCCGTGTCCCATTTTCCTCTCGGTAAGGCAGAATGAGCGCTGTGTAGTTGCTCTACACAAGCGAGTGATAATGCCGCTGAGAGAAAAATGGGTTGCGGCCCTCCGGGTTGGCACTGAAAAAGCGCCATACTGCATTATTCGTCGTTCATTTGGAATCACCAAACCTCTCTCCTCATGCCTCGTCTGGCGTTTTTTCAGTGCCAACAGGGACCATTGGATGGTTGTTAACACGCCCTAAGTTTCAGGATAATTGGTTCAGGGTTGCATAATGGCATATTCATCGCCGATACACCAAACAGCAAAGATGTGTTTGCCGGACTCCCCGTTTGCACATCAGGTTATTTTATCAGGCAACTGATTGATTTGAACCGTGGGTGGCCGGCATCCTCCAGCCATTCGAACAGGATGGATTCCGTGTTGGTAACCGTAATTTTGTGCTGAGTCATTCGTGTCATGGCGTTGTGGTGATTGGCGGCGACGCGGGAACAGACCGCATCTTCTGCTACAAACACCTGGTAATCCCCGGCCAACAGGTCAAATGCTGTCTGCAGGATGCAGACATGAGACTCCATTCCGGCGAGTATTACCTGACGGCGCGTGGATTGCTCAAGTGTTTGGGGAAAGCCATCGGTACGAAAACAGGAGAAGGTTGTTTTGTCGATGGTCGTAGCTGTCTGTGTAGGGATGGCCGGTTCTGTATTCCCCAATCCCTTCGGGTACTGGCGTGTGATGATAAGTGGAATATCAAGTTGTAATGCTGCCTGTGCCAGAATGGTCGCATTCTTTAGTACCTGGGCGCGTGCAGTCTGAGGCATGGCTGCGCTGAGACGGCTCTGGATATCGATGAGTACCAGAACAGCGTCGTCAGCCCGGCACAGATCGGAAGAAGGGTGATCCATCTGTCCTTGGACAGCCTCCTAGAAGGTAAAGTGCTGAGGTTGCGGTGCGTTAATTAGCGCAGGAATCTCGGTAGTAAACAGATATTCATTGTTGAATTTGTTATCGTCCTCGCGGGTGATCAGGCGTGCTTCCATCAGCGGAAACTCTCCCACAATGGCAACCAGGCGGCCACCCTGTGCCAGGCTTTGTTGAAAACTTTCCGGCAATACCGGCAGGGATCCGGTAATGACAATAATGTCATAAGGGGCATAGCGATCCCAGCCATTGGAGCCATCTCCCTCTTCCAGAGATGTGTTGTGGATACCCAGCTCAGCGAGATGATCTTCCGCACGCCTTTGCAGCTCCGGGATGATTTCTATGCTGTAGACATGCCCACCCATGTTGCCAAGCAGTGCGGTGAGATAGCCGCTGCCGGTGCCAATTTCCAGAATCTTGTCATCGGCGTGCACTTTTGCTGCCTGCAGGATACGACCCTCCACAACAGGTGTCATCATCACCTGTCCATGACCAATGTCGATGTTTGTCTCGGCATAGGCAAGATCGCGGTACTGTTCCGGTACAAACAGCTCCCGGGGGATCTGGCCAATGAAATCCAGTACCCGCTGATCCAGCACATTCCAAGTGCGGATCTGCTGTTCGATCATATTGTTGCGAGCCTGCACAAAGTTGAGTTCGGTCATTGGTGTATCCTGAAGTCTAAAATAAACATTATCATTAGGGTAAGTTGTTTGGGAGCCGCAGGCAAGTAGGAAGCGAATATGCTAGAATCCAGTCTTTCAAACAGTTAGTTGGATTTGGAATAAATCGGCTTTCCCTTGCGATGCAACAGCCATTCAAAGCTCAACAGACGCGATAGCCAGGGGTGTCCTGCACTGCGGGGCTGAGAAATACCCTTAGAACCTGAACCGGTTAATGCCGGCGTAGGGAGGCGATGATTCCCGCTTTCCCTGTGCCCGCCCGTTACTTAATGAGAGAGTGATACATGAGTGCGATCCCAGAGCAGTTTTTGAGCGATACCGCCAGGGTTGATGCGGCCTCGATTCAACCGTTCCCCAACTCCCGCAAGATCTATGTGCAGGGCTCCCGCGCGGATATCCGGGTGCCGATGCGTGAAATTGCGTTGACGGATACGCTCACTGAGTCCGGAGCGGAGCATAATTTGCCGCTTACCGTCTATGATACATCGGGTCCCTATACCGATCCGGAGGTGGAAATCGATATCCGCACGGGGCTGCCGGATGTACGTGGCGCCTGGGTGGAGGAGCGCGGTGATACAGAGCGGCTGCCGGAGCAGACATCTGAATATGGCCGCCAGCGCGCGGTTGATCCGAATCTGGATGCACTGCGCTTTGCCCACTATAACCACACCCCGCGCCGCGCCCGGCCCGGTCGGAATGTCACCCAGATGCACTATGCGCGGCAGGGCATTATCACCCCCGAAATGGAGTTTGTTGCGATTCGCGAGAACATGCGCCTGGAGCTTTACCGTGATCAGCTGGCCAGCCAGCACCGGGGAAACTCATGGGGCGCCAGCCTGCCGGCAAATATCACTCCGGAATTTGTCCGTGACGAGATAGCCCGTGGCCGGGCCATTATTCCGGCGAACATCAACCATCCCGAACTGGAGCCGATGATTATCGGCCGGAATTTTCTGGTAAAGATCAATGGCAATCTGGGTAACTCGGCTGTTGCTTCCAGCATCGAGGAGGAGGTGGCCAAGATGACATGGGGGATTCGCTGGGGCTCGGATACCATCATGGATCTCTCAACCGGCAAGAACATCCACGAGACGCGGGAGTGGATTATCCGTAATTCGCCGGTTCCAATCGGCACCGTCCCGATCTATCAGGCGCTGGAGAAGGTGGGCGGCAAGGCGGAGGAGCTGAGCTGGGATATTTTCCGCGATACCCTGATCGAGCAGGCGGAGCAGGGGGTGGATTACTTTACTATCCATGCCGGCGTGTTGCTGCGTCACATTCCGCTCACTGCCAAACGGGTGACCGGTATTGTGTCACGGGGAGGCTC
>JAJRUX010000139.1 GCA_024277575.1 Gammaproteobacteria bacterium
ACTTACTTCGACACCAGCCCGGACGCGGCCGAACTGGCGCTCAATTACTTGATAAACAAGAGAAAGGTTCGCGCCATCGCACCACCCTGCGACAGCTCCTGCAACGGCTGCACGGCAGCCGCACAGCTGTATCAGTGGACAGCACGGGAAATCCCGGTACAGTGGCACAGAAAACGGTCATAAATCCCGCAAACACGGCACGAAAGAAACGGACACTGATTATATGAAAACCGATCCTGCTGAAAATCCTTTGGATAGACTGCCACCTCTTCTTAACAGGGATTTAGACCAAAATCTGTGTGTTTGTAATGAGGTTGTTAAGATGGATATTATCAATGCCATCGTAAATGGGGCTACAACGGTGGCGGAAATCAAAAAACGGACCTATGCCACTGACGGAATCGGCTGTTGCACCCGGCAGGTTGAACGATTGATTGAGTGTCTTTGCTCGCCAGATGTGAAAACGAATACATGAGGATTCGAGCACGGTGTTGACGTTACTATCACAGAAAAAACACTATTTTTAGAGAAGCCCCTTACCTGTTAACAACAATCCCCAACCACTCCACCCACTCATCAAACAATGCCTTATTAAGCGCAGCAGCCACAGAACGTGGCTCAAGAGTGATTGACATTACCTCTTCACCCTCAAGGGTAATTGAATGACCACCCGCCTCGTTCAGCACCAATCCCGCCGCGCCATAGTCCCAAATCCGCTGACCTCCATGCAGATAGACATGACATCGCCCGGCTGCGAGCCAGCACCACTCCAGGGCCACGGTACCAATGTTGCGTTGCGAACTGAACGGTTTTTTATCGACCAGCCGAAATGCCAGATTGCGAGGCAATCTTTTCAGATCGATCAGTGCTATCCCTTTGGCAAGCGGTGACTCCGGAATGCGTTTGCCGAGCGGCTCCCCATTGAGCCAGGAACCTTTTCCTTTGATCGCGCTAAAGCATTCTTCACGCATTGGATCATAGACGATGCCCATCAATACCTCGCCTTCCTTAAGCAACGACAGTGACACTGCACACAGAGGCACTCCACTTGCGAAATTGCTGGTGCCATCAACCGGATCGAGGCACCAAACCGCTCGCTCTGTAGTATTGAGCAACGCAACCTGCTCTGACCTTGGCATCTCCTCACCAAGGAAAAGGCAGTCCGGCCACTGTGTTCTCAACGCTCTCTGAATTGATCGCTGTACAGCATGATCCGCTTCGGTAACGATACTGCCATCAACCTTGTATTTGCGCACACTGTGGGCAAAACGCGGCATTAACTCCTGCTTTGCTACATCAATGACTATCTCCTGAACCGCTTTTAGATCAGGTAGCAACATGACTCGCTCCTTTATTGCATTCAGCACCATCATTTAGAAATTCTACATTACCACGTCAGTTGAGGCTGGCGACTGAACAGTAATGAGATCTTTTTCCCAATAGTCAGGAAAAACATGGCGGCCGGTAATCTCATCAGCCACCATTTTTTTGCTGCTGGAAGTACCGTTGATTGTAGCTCAGGAGGCTTCTTTATCTGACAAAAAGGCATCAAAGCAATATCAGTAAAACTTGATTGTTAAAGAATTGTCAACATCTATAGCTTTGCGACAATACCGAGGGACAGATAAAAAAAATATTCGTATTATTAAAAAAATTACAAAAACAGCAGTTTTCCTCCGGACTCATACTAGAAACAGTGCCGGAGGCGCCCCGTTTACAAGCTATTCCATCCAACAAGATATCCTTGAACATGAAGCATGTTTGCGACTTGGAAAACGGGGAACGCTGCGGTTATATGACAAACCGCCGAGGTAAGGGATTGTTTTACCAGCGCTCCTCTTTGCACCCCAATCAACCGCTGATTGTGTTCAGCAGCCCCTTGCTGGAAGAGCCCCTGTTTTGCAAAAACCACATAGCCAGCTGGCTAAGACATTTATCAGACCAAAATCACAACGTTCTTACCTTTGACTATGAGGGCTCAGGCAACAGTGAGGGGGAATATCCCGTATCTGCAAACCAGATGGTTAATGATCTTGTTGATGTAATCGGCTGGTATCAACACAAATACCCCGCTCAACCGGTCTATTTGATAGGTATACGATTCGGCCTGAATATTGTCGCAAAAGCGGCAGAACAGATGAAAGCAGAAAGAATAGTTGGAGTTGAGCCAATACTGGATCCGCATAACTACTGGCTTACCCTGCTCAGATCCAATCTGACCACACAGCTATCCGTATTTGGAAAGGTGGTAGAAAATCGAAAGCGGCTTATGCGAAAACTCGGGAACGGAGAACGAGTTAACATTTCCGGGTATGAGATTGACCTGGATTTCTGCCAGTCCCTGCTAACCTTCGGACTGCACAACTGCACTACGGCAGTCGCAGAAAAAAGTATGTTGTTCCTGCGAGCTGGAAACAGGAAAAAAAGGAGCGAAAAAAAAGCATTGCTATCCGCTCAACAGCGTGGATTTCAATATAAGCAGATTGAAATGGATCCATTTTGGGGAGAAACCTCACTCTACCGTCCCTTCCAGTCCACACTGTTTCAAGAAACAGACAGATTTCTTACCAGATAATCCTAGAATCCGCAGTTGACCGCTTCATTCTGACACCAGGTTATTGATATGCTTGCCAAAGACATTGACTTGACAATTCACCTGCCGGATGAGCCACGCCACGAGGCGAATTGCACGCTTGCGCCGGCGCATGGCGGCGTTACAACTCCTTGGAATAGAATGACTATTCCACGTCGTTGCGCCTTGCCCTGCACCACCGCAAACGCACATTTCACCTCGTCCAACTGCGGATTCTAGGATAATGTTAAAAATCGGCCAGATTCATGAAAGAGTGGTTTCCACTGTGCATCAGGGACAGTGGCTAAGATCCATTGAATCATCAACACACATCAGTTCAGTTACTTGCTGGACCGAAAAAGCAATAATTATCTTTCTGCCAGCCGGGCTGAAATATTCGGCCGGGCCAAGCCGTATCTTCGTCAGATATGCACGAGAATTGGCGAAAGATGGCTTTCTCTGCTATCGTTTTGATCCTTTTGGTATCGGAAACAGTGATGGTTCTCTTGAACCGGGTTCAACAAAAGAACTTTGGAACCGCATTGAAAAAGGATATTTCGTAGAGAATTTGGCCACATTTATAACCCACATCAGGAAACGAAACCCGGATAGAAAAATTGCAATCTGTGGGCTATGTGGTGGAGCAGTCACTGCCATCCTTTTTGCCGGAAAATATAAAACTCTGGTTGACGGTATCATTTCAATTAATACTGAGCCGTTTCTTTCCCTCACTACACCCTCCTCTCCCACGGCAGAAACAGCTACTCAGATAAACAGGGTGATAGAAAACTATTCTGCAAAACTGTTATCTGCTACTGCCTGGGCAAGACTCTTTTCACTTGAGAGTGATATAAAAGGCATTCTGCGCTTTGCAAAACTATTTCTGCTCCGCCAGTTGAAAAACGATAACAGGAAACTGCATGAGTTTGAAAATATCAATGAGCCGCTGGTACAAGCTTTCAGAAAAGCGCAGCAAGAGAGAATAAAACACCTGATGCTATTCGCTGAACACTCCAGCAGCTGGCATAGATTCCAGGGTACCCTTTTCCCCAACCTAATGAAGTCAAACTGCAGTTCATCCTTTGGTGAAATAAAGATCATCCGCAACGCAAACCATGAACTGCAGGCCAAGGAGTGGCGGGGTGAGGCCCTTGGCTATATCAGGGAATGGCTAAACTACGGTGGTTTTAACAGGCGGTAATCAGGAAGTCTCTCGCTGCTCCTCGGCGAGTCGGTCATTTCTCCCCTGTTTTCCATCAGCCTGCCGGACCTGACGATAATCCAATACGCCGCTCTCCGGCCATGCGCTATTAATCCGTTACGCTCCCGGAGAGGACTATTTTGCTGCCTTCATGGTCTTGTAACCACCTGCATTCAATACATGGGTAAAACCAGCCTTGCGAAGGGTCTGCTCTGCAACACCGGCGCGCTTGCCGCTGCGGCAGTAGACAACAATGCTGCGGTTTTTGTCTTCGCCGAATTCAGCCAGTCGCTGCGGGATCTGGTCATAAGGGATCAACAGAGCACCCTCAAGATGACCGGCGTCATACTCCTCCTGGGTTCTCACGTCCACCAGCAGAGCGCCATTGTGGATCTCCTGCCATGCCAGCTTCTCAACAGCCCCGTCTGTGGATTTGGCACAGGCAACAGCGGTAAACAACAGCAATACAACCAGAAAGAAATAACCTTTTTGCAGTTTCATATCCGTAACTCCCTATTGGTGCCAGGGTGCACTCAGCTCATGCACCGCTTCGATAAAGGCTGCAGCATGTTCCGGATCGACATGCTGATGGATGCCGTGGCCGAGATTGAATACATGTCCGCTGCCCTTTCCATAACTCTCCAGAATAGTGACCACCTCCTGGCGGATTCGTTCCGGTGAGGCGTACAGCACGGTGGGATCCATATTGCCCTGGAGAGCGACGCGATCCCCGACCCGTCGTCTGGCATCGGCAAGATCCAGTGTCCAGTCCACGCCCAGGGCGTCACAACCGGTATCCGCCATCGCTTCCAGCCAGCCGCCCCCGCCCTTGGTAAACAGCACCACCGGCACCCGTCGTCCGTCCGCTTCACGGGTCAGACCGGCGACTATCTGCTCCATGTAGCGCAGGGAGAACTCCCGGTAGTCGCGCGGGGTGAGGATGCCGCCCCAAGTGTCGAAAATCATCACCGCCTGTGCGCCCGCAGCTATCTGGGCGTTGAGATAGCCGGTCACCGACCGGGCCAGTGTGTCGAGCAGTTTGTGCATCAGGTCGGGGCGCTCGAACAGCATCCCCTTGACGTTGGAGTACTCCTTGCTGGAACCGCCCTCCACCATGTAGGTGGAGAGTGTCCACGGGCTTCCGGAAAAGCCGATCAGGGGAACCCGGCCATGCAGCTCGTGGCGAATGGTGCGCACCGCATCCATTACATATTTGAGCTCCTGTTCCGGATCGGGCACCCCCAGCCTGTCGATATCCGCTGCACTGCGCACCGGATGCTCGAAACGCGGGCCTTCACCCTCGGCGAAGTAAAGCCCCAGCCCCATGGCATCGGGAATGGTCAGGATATCGGAGAACAGGATGGCAGCATCCAGCGGAAAACGCTCCAGCGGTTGCAGGGTGACCTCGCAGGCCAGCTCGGGCGACTTGCACAGATCCATGAAGCTGCCGGCACGCGCACGGGTGGCACGGTACTCGGGCAGGTAGCGGCCCGCCTGGCGCATCATCCAGACCGGCGTTACATCAACAGGCTCACGCAACAGGGCGCGCAGAAAACGATCATTTTCAAGTGCTTCCATCAGCTATCAGGTTCTACAGAATAATGATGCCCCGCTGACTGAACGGGGCGTACCGGGCGCCGCAATCGGGCAATTTATGGGGTGAGTAGGTTTTCAGTCATTCTCCAGATAGTCCAGAATGCCTTGTGCCGCCCCGCGCCCTTCATGCACGGCAGTAACCACCAGATCCGAGCCGCGCACCATGTCTCCGCCGGCAAAAATCTTCGGGTTGCCGGTCTGGAACGGAAAGCGCTGCCGTTCAGCCGCCCTGACCCGGCCCCGGTCATCGGTCTCCACCTCGAACTGCCGCAGCCAGTCGGGTGGGCTGGGGCGGAACCCGAAGGCCACGATCACCGCATCGGCAGGAATCACCTCTTCGGAACCCGGCACCGGCTGCGGCCGGCGGCGGCCCTTCTCGTCCGGCTCGCCCAGTTCGGTGGTGACCACCTTCACGCCCTCTACCCCGTCACTTCCAACCACCTCAACCGGCTGGCGGTTCCACATGAAGTTAACCCCCTCCTCTTTCGCGTTGGCGACCTCGCGTTTGGAGCCCGGCATGTTGGCCTCGTCGCGGCGATAGGCGCACACCACGCTCAGTGCGCCCTGGCGAATCGCGGTACGGGTACAATCCATGGCCGTATCACCGCCGCCCAGCACCACCACACGCTTGCCATACATGTTGATGAATTCCGACTCATCCTTCTCCAGCCCGAGACAGCGGTTGACGTTGGAAATCAGGTAGGGCAGCGCCGAATGGACTCCCGGCAGATCCTCGCCCGGAAATCCGCCCTGCATGTAGCTGTAGGTGCCCATGCCGAGAAACACGGCGTCATACTCGTCGATCAGCTGCTGGAACAGAATATCCCTGCCCACCTCGGTATTGAGCACGAACTCCACGCCCATCCCTTTCAGCAGCTCCCCGCGCTGGCGAACGACCGACTTCTCCAGCTTGAATTCGGGAATGCCGAAGGTGAGCAGGCCGCCAATCTCCGGG
>JAJRUX010000140.1 GCA_024277575.1 Gammaproteobacteria bacterium
CTCCTGAACGCCTCATACAGCCGCCGGTTCTGCCCCATCTCGGTAGCGTAGTCGCTCAGCTTTGGCAGACAGGCATTGTAGGCCTCGCGCAGCGGTTCGGAATTGACCACCGAGTTCACGTGGCTGACCGGTGACCAGACCAGGCCAAGCCAGTCATCCATCTCCTCCAGCGGCTGAACCAGCGTATCCCATGAGTAGGGTTTTCCCTTCTCCAGCAGCCGCTCCAGTGTGGTGCGGTTCTTTGTCAGCACCTCATCGATGGCGGGTTCAACATGTTCAGGTAGAATATGGCGGAAAGGGGGCAACCCCTCCATCTCAAGCAGCGGATTGGACATGGTGTTTATATTCTGTTGCAAAAGCGGCTAATCTACCATGCAGAAGCAGATCCAGGAAACAGCAAATGAGCATTCACCCCAGCGCTATTATTGATGCTGACGCAAAGATTCACCCCTCCGTGCGAATCGGCCCTCATACCGTGATCGAGCGGGGCGTAAATATCGGCGAAGGCAGCATTATCGACAGCGGGGTGCGGATTTACCGGGGAACCCGGATTGGCAGGCACAATCATATCTTTCATGGCTGTGTGCTGGGGTGTCTGCCGCAGGATCTCGGTTTTGATCCCGGCTCTGAAACCTGGCTGGAGATCGGTGATCACAACATGTTCCGGGAAGGGGTCAATATCTCCCGCGCCACCAACGCCGAACAGCCAACCCGCATCGGCTCCCGCAACTATTTCATGGGGAATGCCCATATCGGACACGACTGCCGGTTCGGCGATCACAACATTGTGGTCAACGGCGCTGTCATCGGTGGGCATGTCCAGGTCGGTAACCGGGTTTTCATCTCCGGACTGGTGGCAGTTCACCAGTTTTGCCGGATCGGGGATTTTGCCATGCTGGCGGGGCTTGCCAAAATTGTGAAGGATGTACCGCCTTACACTGTTGCCGATGGCAATCCCGCCTCACTCATCGGCACCAACGTGGTGGGCCTGCGCCGTAACGGCTTCTCTTCCGGGCAACGCCGCACCATCAAACAAGCTTACAAGACAATCCATCAATCGGGGTTGAATACCAGCCAGGCGCTGGAGAGTTTGATCGGCGAAGAGAGCAGCCCTGAAGTCGACGCAGTTGTTGAGTTTTTCCGAACAAGCAAGCGGGGGGTGCTTGCTCATCGGTAATACCGAACCTGGAGAGCTTAACCAGCCTGATGAGTCAACTGTGCTCCACTGGAATTCGCTCTCCAGGGCGTCGTCATCATCCAGGCAGACAGCTCTTTGGGCGGCATCGGCTTGCAGATGTAATATCCCTGCACCACATCACATCCCAGATCGGCAATCTTGTCCCAGGTGGCCTCATCTTCCACTCCTTCAGCAACGACGGTCAGCCCCAGATTATGTGAGAGGTTGGCAATCAGATGAACAATCTTGGCATCACTCTCTCCCTGCATCATCTCCTGGACAAAACTGCGATCAATTTTCAACTCACTTACCGGCAGGGTTTTAAGATAGGCCAGTGAGGAGTAACCGGTCCCGAAATCATCCACCGAGAGGGCAACATCCATATCCTGCAGTTTTTTCAGTGTAGCCAGCGCCACTTCGGGATCAAGCATGAGATTACTCTCAGTGATTTCCAGCACCAGCCGCTCAGGGGGGACTTTCCATTTTTTCAACAACCGCTTCACCTGGCCTGGAAGATCCTTGTCCAGCAGATTGTGTACCGATAGGTTGACCGACACGGTCATATTGTGACCCTGCAGCCCCCATATACTTGCCTGCTGCAGAGCCTGGTTGATCGCCCAGACCGTCAGCGGACGAATCAACCCTGTTTGCTCAGCCAGTGGAATAAATTCAAAAGGTGGTAGCAACCCTTGCTGCGGATGCTGCCAGCGGACCAACGCTTCCACTCCAATGATATCTCTCTGGGCAATATTGATCTGTGGCTGATAGTGAAGAATCAGCTCCCCCGCGGAGATCGCCCTGCGTAGATCACCCACCAGTTTCAGGCGGCGCACACTATAAGGATCACTTTCGCTTTTATAAACGGCAAACCCGCTCTTGCGCTGCTTCGCCTGACGCATGGCCACGTCAGCACGACGCATCAATAACGATGTATCCGTACCATGATCCGGGAACGCGACCACGCCGATACTGACACCTATATCAATCTTGACTTCATTGATATCAACCGGTGCCTCAAAAGCCTTTTGAACCTTACGCACCGCAGCCATTGCCTGCCGGGCCCCGGCCGACAACAACAGAATAACAAACTCACCGCCACCAGGATGGCTGATAAAACAGGACTCACATAAAGCAGTTCGAAGCCGATCGGCAACTTCCCGCAACACGGCATCACCTACCTCATGGCCAAGGGTGTCATTGATCTCCCCAAGACGGTCCAGATCAAGCAACATCACCACAAAGGGTTCCTTCTCCCGGCTTGCCTGAACGATAGCCTGATTGATGCGGCTGTCCAGCCGCTTGCGGTTGGGTAGTCCGGTCAGGCTGTCATGGGTAGCGAGATACTCCAGCTCCTTGATATGACGCTCCTGGATAGCGGCGCGGGCCTGGCTCTCTTCAGCAACCTTCTCCCGCCATTTGCTCATCTGGTTTTCTGCCCGACCGAGGATAATATAAAATAGCCCGGTTAACCCCAGTCCAATCAGCAACGCAACCAGAGACATTATTTTGATCGCCCCGATGGTATCGTTATACAACGAGGTAACATCTTCCGTGACCAGCAGATAGCCGACAATGTGGTGCCGCTTGTCCTGCAGCGGTATCTGTCCGATACGATAGTAATTATCCCCAACCGAGACGGGAATAACCCTCAAGGGATCACGCTGCAGCTGTCGGATTACCATCTCGAGCTGCTGCTTCGGCACCAGGGAGCGGGTTCGAAACGGAACAACCACCCCAGGATACTGATCCCAGCTGGGCAATCCCTCCTGCTGAACCATCTTTTCCCACTGCGACCGGCTCAGATTCTGCTTGGCGAGACCAATGTGGAGGTCAACCTGGCTGATAGATGCCACTTGCTGGAACAGATAGCTGATATTCTCCCCAACCTCAACATAACCCCGCAACCGTTTATTCAGCCGAACCGGAAGCACCGCCCGCAACACCAGCTGACCGGCAGCATCAAGTTCCACCCCGTATGCGGCCTTGCCGCTCTCCATCGCATCCAGTACATTGAGACTGGTTATCTTGTCACCATAGCGCTTCGGATCATGTACACGCAGCAGATTGATTCGTTCGGCATCATGAAATGCCAGATGGGTTATGTGGTGACGGGACTGCAGGCGTTCGAACAACGGGGCGGCCACTTTTAACAGCCTCTTCCGATCTTTTTTACGTAGCGCCTGGGTAATGCGACGGTCAGCTGCCACAAGCTCCAGTGCACTTTGCAGCTGTTCGGTATGTTCCTGAAGCAGTGCCTGATAGGTCTGCTCAATCACCTGCAGATTATCAACCAGTTGCTTGTCAATATTGTTATTCTGTTCCCGATAGGCTCCGAGCAGAAACATGGCGAACAGAACAACTCCACCCATAACGAAGGGTAAGATAATCCGGAGCTTGAGTCTTA
The DNA here is from genome assembly GCA_024277575.1 of Gammaproteobacteria bacterium. Lineage (GTDB taxonomy): Bacteria > Pseudomonadota > Gammaproteobacteria > Thiohalospirales > Thiohalospiraceae > DRMK01. The sequence continues at coordinate 3,582 of JAJRUX010000140.1, forward strand.
TATTCGTCATATTTCTCTATTCGATTATGGCCCTGCCGCTGCATCCCTGCCCCCGTCTTGCTTAACATTGTCAGTTCGATCCGGATGTTAGACCCGGGTATTCAGATAGGCTCGCTCGGAAATATTATTCCAAGCCATTGCCTGCTTCTGAAATGTGCGGAAAGAGGTAAAAATCTTCTCTGCCATCGGGTCCCTGTCTGCTAGTTCCGCAACCACTTTATCGGCGACTCTCCGCAATTCCTTAAGAACATTCTCCGGGAAACTGCGTAGCGCTACCTTGTGATCCATCAGCAGTTGGTATAGTGCCGTATTGTTGCGGGCGGTGAATTCGGACAGCAGATCAATGTTAATCGCCTTGCAGGCATTGGTTACGATGGCCTGAAGATCTCCAGGCAACCCTGCAAACGCCTGCTGGTTGATAATACACTCCAGTGTGGTGCCAGGTTCGTGCCAACCGGGGTAGTAGTAGTATCTGGCTGCCTTGTGCAGGCCGAAAGCAAGATCGTTGTACGGACCTACCCACTCTGTAGCATCGATAGTACCGGATTGAAGGGAGGTGAAAATTTCGCCACCCGGAAGATTAACCGGCGTCCCTCCCAGACGGCGCAGTACCTCCCCCCCCAACCCGGGAATACGCATTTTCAAACCCTTGAGATCTGCCGGGGAGTTGATCTCCTTGTTGAACCACCCTCCCATCTGTACCCCGGTGTTGCCTGCCGCAACCGGAATCAACCCAAACGGTTGATACAGCTCCTGCCACAACTCCATGCCTCCACCGTAATAGAGCCAGGCATTCATCTCCTGGGCGGTCAGGCCAAAGGGAACAGTGGAGAAAAACTGCGCCGCTTCACTTTTGCCCTTCCAGTAATAGGCCGCACCGTGGCCCATCTCTGCCGTGCCCGAGGATACCGCATCAAAAACCTCGAAGGCCGGCACCAGTTCCCCGGCACCATAAACCTTGATTTTGAGCCGTCCGCCACTCATCTCGTCAATCAGGGCAACCAGCTTGTTGACCGCCGTTCCCATGCCAGGGAAGTTTTTCGGCCAGGTGGTCACGATCTTCCAGTGATAGGTTTTTGCGGAACCTCTCGTACTGTCTTTTTCCACCTGCTGCTGGCCGGAGCACCCCGCTGCGGCAACCGTCCCTGCAACCAGGGCACCCGCCCCCAACTGTTTGACAAAATCGCGTCTTTTCATACATATTATCCTTCTCAAAACTCCTGACTCCCGGAGATTACAGTGGTTGCAATCCGGCCAGAGATACCATTAACCATTTGCAGCCACCTGTTTCAAAATTGACCTGAACCCGCGCCTGCTCACCCTCCCCCTCCAGATTAAG
>JAJRUX010000141.1 GCA_024277575.1 Gammaproteobacteria bacterium
TTTCATCAGCAGTGGTTCGTAGGTCTCCTTGTACAGCGCCACGTCCCCCACTGCCAGGGTGGCCAGCGTTTCGCCGTGATAGCTGTTGGTGAGGGTGATGAAGCGGGTTTTTCTTTTTTCCCCTGTGTTTCGCCAGTAATGGAAGCTCATCTTCAGGGCGACCTCCACAGCCGTCGAACCGTTGTCGGCGAAGAAGCAGCGCTCCAGTCCCGGGGGGGTGAGCTGTACCAGCCGTTCCGCCAGCCGGATCGCCGGTTCATGGCTGAATCCGGCCAGCAGTACATGCTCCAGCGTATCCAGCTGGGCCTTGACCGCTTCGTTGATGCGCGGGTTGGCGTGCCCGAACAGGTTGACCCACCAGGAGCTGATGGCGTCGATGTAGCGTTTGCCATCGAAGTCCTCCAGCCAGACCCCTTCCCCCCGCCGGATCGGGATCAGCGGCAGGGTTTCGTGATCCTTCATCTGGGTGCAGGGATGCCACAGGACCTTGAGGTCCCGTTGCATCAGTGCGTTATTGTTCATGGGGTTACAGATTGAGGTTCTTCCATATGGAAAGGACCGGTTCGGCGCGGTTCATGGTGTAGAAGTGCAGTCCGGGGGCACCTGCCTCCAGCAGCTGTTCGCAGAGTGATGTGACCACATCTTCACCGAATGCGGTGATGGCTTCCCGGTCATCGCCGTAGCTCTCCAGCCGCTTGCGCATCCAGCGTGGAATCTCGGCGCCACAGGCGTCAGAGAAACGGGCCAGCTGGGTGTAGTTGGTGATCGGCATGATTCCGGGGACGATGGGCAGCTCCAGTCCCAGCTTTTCGCAGTCATCCACGAAGTGGAAGTAGGCGTCCGCGTTGTAGAAGTACTGGGTGATGGCTGAGTTGGCCCCGGCCTCCACCTTGCGCTTGAAATTGAGCAGATCGGCCTGGGCATTGGCGGCCTGGGGGTGGAACTCCGGGTAGGCGGCCACTTCGATATGGAAGTGATCGCCGGTCTCCTCCCGAATGAATGCCACCAGTTCGTTGGCGTACATGAACTCCCCCGGTGCACGGGTACCGGATGGCATGTCGCCGCGCAGGGCGACTATTCGCCGGATGCCGTGCTCCTTGTAGTTCTGCAGGATGGTTCGGATCTTTTCACGCATGGAGCCGATGCAGGAGAGATGCGGGGCGGCCTCGAAACCGGCCTGCTGGATCTCGACCACGGTATCGGTGGTTCCCTGCTGGGTGCTCCCGCCGGCACCGAAGGTGACGGAGAAGTAGCGTGGTTTCAGTGCGCCCAGCTGATCGCGGACCAGGCGCAGCCTGGCTGCGCCCTCCGCGGTTTTGGGTGGAAAGAACTCGAAACTGTAGCTCTTGTCGTGCCTTGTTTGAGTCTTCATGGCATCAATAGCGGTAGTGCTCGGGCTTGAAGGGGCCATCGGCGCTGATGCCAAGGTACTCCGCCTGCTCGCTGGTCAACTCGGTAAGCTGCACCCCAATCCGCTGCAGATGTAACCGCGCCACCTTCTCGTCCAGATGTTTGGGCAGTACATAGACCTCGTTCTTGTACTGGTCGCTGTTGTGCCACAGCTCAATCTGGGCGATCACCTGGTTGGTAAAGGAGGCGGACATGACGAAGCTCGGGTGGCCAGTGGCGCAGCCCAGGTTCACCAGACGGCCCTCGGCCAGCAGGATGATCCGCTTGCCGTCAGGAAAGATGATGTGATCCACCTGAGGCTTGATGTTCTCCCACTGGTATTTGCGGATTCCGGCGACATCGATCTCGTTGTCGAAATGGCCGATATTGCAGACGATGGCCTCGTTTTTCATTGCGGCCATGTGGTCATGGGTAATGACATTCAGGTTGCCGGTGGCAGTGACGAAAATATCGGCCTGGCTGGCGGCTTCATCCATGGTGACCACGCGGTAACCCTCCATTGCAGCCTGCAGGGCGCAGATGGGGTCAATTTCGGTGACCCAGACGGTAGCGCCCATGCCGCGGAACGCCTGGGCGCACCCCTTGCCCACGTCACCATAACCCAGTACCACGCAGGTCTTGCCCGCGATCATCACATCGGTGGCGCGCTTGATGCCGTCCAGCAGGGATTCGCGGCAGCCGTAGAGGTTGTCGAACTTGGATTTGGTCACCGAGTCGTTGACGTTGATGGCGGGAACCTTGAGGCTGCCCTCTTTCATCATCTCGTAGAGGCGATGCACGCCGGTGGTGGTCTCTTCCGACAGCCCTTTGACATCCTTCAGCAGTTCGGGATACTTTTCATGCATGATCTGGGTCAGGTCGCCGCCATCGTCCAGGATCATGTTGGGACGCCAGTTGTCCGGGCCGAAGATGGTCTGCTCGATACACCACCAGAACTCCTCCTCGGTCTCCCCCTTCCAGGCAAAAACCGGGATCCCCGCCGCGGCGATGGCGGCTGCGGCCTGATCCTGGGTGGAGAAGATGTTGCAGGAGGACCAGCGCACCTCGGCGCCCAGATCGATAAGCGTCTCGATGAGAACGGCGGTCTGGATGGTCATGTGCAGACAGCCGGCGATACGCGCCCCTTTCAGGGGCTCCTTCCCCTTGTACTCTTCCCGCAGGGCCATCAGGCCGGGCATCTCCGTCTCGGCAATGCTGATCTCCTTGCGCCCCCAGTCGGCGAGGGAGATATCGGCCACCTTGTAATCTTCAACTTGTTCTACTACTGCGTTCATCACTCAATACTCCAAAATGAAATGAGCGCGGTTGCAAGAAAAAACATCTCTCCGAGCCTGGCAGGAGGTCCTGTTGCAACGCTCCTCGGAGAAACTGTTACGGTTGAAACGCTATATCCCGGCGGCGCTGCGCAGGGCATCGGCCTTGTCGGTCCGCTCCCAGGTGAATTGGGAGCCGGTACGGCCAAAATGACCATAGGCGGCCGTCTGTGTGTAGATGGGGCGGCGCAGATCGAGCATCTCCACCAGCCCCTTGGCGCGCAGATCGAACAGTTCGCGCACCAGATCCACCATCCGCGCTTCTCCGAGCTTGCCGGTGCCGAAGGTGTCGATGCTGATGGAGGTCGGCTCGGCAACGCCGATGGCGTAGGAGACCTGGATCTCGCAGCGTTCGGCCAGCCCGGCAGCGACGATGTTCTTGGCCACATAGCGGCCGGCATAGGCTGCGGAACGATCCACCTTGGTGGGATCCTTTCCGGAGAAGGCACCGCCGCCGTGGCGCGCCATGCCGCCGTAGGTGTCCACGATAATCTTGCGTCCGGTCAGGCCGCAGTCGCCCACAGGGCCGCCGATGATGAACTGGCCGGTTGGGTTGATGTAGAACCGGGTCTCCTTGCTGATCCATTCCGGTGGAAGAACCGGCAGGATGATCTCGTCCATGACCGCTTCCCGCAGCACTTTCTGATCGATCTCCGGACCGTGCTGGGTGGAGAGCACCACCGCGTCGATTCCGACCGGCTTGCCATCTTCGTAGCGGAAGGTGATCTGGCTCTTCGCGTCCGGGCGCAGCCAGGGCAGGGCGCCGCTCTTGCGCCGTTCTGCCTGGCGCTCGACCAGGCGATGCGAGAAGGTGATCGGGGCAGGCATCAAAACATCTGTTTCATTGCTGGCGTAGCCGAACATCAGGCCCTGATCGCCGGCGCCCTGCTCATGATCGCCGCTTTCGTCCACGCCCATGGCGATGTCGGGGGACTGTTTGCCCACTGCATTGAGGACGGCGCAGGTCTCCCAGTCAAAGCCCATTTCCGAGCTGTTGTAGCCGATCTCGCGGATGGTCTGGCGGACAATGTTTTCATAGTCGATGGTGGCGCTGCTGGTGATCTCGCCTGCCAGTAGTACCATGCCGGTCTTGACCAGTGTTTCACAGGCCACCCGCGCCGTTTTGTCCTGTTCCAGCAATGCGTCGAGAATGGCATCGGAGATCTGATCCGCCATCTTGTCGGGATGTCCTTCGCTGACCGACTCCGATGTGAATAAATAACTGTTACTCATATATTGTTATTCCTTTGTGCCCGCTATAGTAGCCAATCGGGCTTGATTGGGTTAAAGGAGGCAATTCTATACCAGTTTTTTCTTACATGAAATCGCAATCTGTTTGATGTGATGCTATGTATGTGACAAAAAAGATGTAAAACGGAAGATAACTCATTGTTTTTTGGTTTTTCGCGATTCTCTGTTCTCGCTCACTATTGCCTAATGCCGGTTGATGAGCGAGAATCAGCGGCTTATTCGGAATTGTGTCGTATTGAATATGCCTTCTGGTATCGTTCGGATCCGGTGATTTATTACCAGATCACCGCTGAAGCTTTTGGGGAGTTACCGGCTTTTCTCCGGCAGGAGAAATGGTGGTTGCAGTATCAGGTCAATGGCTCGATATACACCATTCCGAGACCGGTTTTTTTATCATTATCACTTCAAATCAATAGAGTTAGGAGAAGCATATGCCGACCCGCAAAGATCTAGCCAACGCCATCCGTGTATTGAGCATGGATGCCATTCAAAAGGCAAAGTCCGGTCACCCCGGCGCCCCGATGGGGATGGCCGATATTGCCGAAGTGCTGTGGAACGATTTCCTCAAGCATAATCCGACCAACCCGGAGTGGCCTGATCGCGACCGTTTCGTTCTCTCCAATGGTCACGGCTCCATGCTGATCTACTCCCTGCTTCACCTGAGTGGTTATGATCTGTCGATGGAGGACCTGAAGAGCTTCCGCCAGCTTCACTCCAAGACGCCAGGTCATCCAGAGTATGGTTATACTCCAGGCGTGGAAACCACCACAGGTCCGTTGGGGCAGGGCATTACCAACGCTGTGGGTATGGCGATTGCCGAAAAGGCACTGGCGGGCCAGTTCAACCGCGAAGGTCATCACATCGTTGATCACTACACCTATGTATTTATGGGTGATGGTTGCATGATGGAGGGCATCTCCCATGAGGCATGCTCTCTTGCGGGAACACTCGGACTGGGCAAGCTCATAGCTTTCTGGGATGACAACGGCATATCCATCGACGGGCATGTGGAAGGCTGGTTTACCGATGATACCGCCAAGCGTTTCGAGGCTTACGGCTGGCACGTTGTCCGGGATGTTGACGGTCACGATGCGGAAGCAATCAGCAAGGCAGTGCATGAAGCCCGTTCGGTCAATGACAAGCCTACCCTGATCTGCTGCAAGACAGTGATTGGTTACGGTGCCCCTAACCTGTGTGGCAGCCATGATTGCCACGGCGCGCCACTAGGTGATGAGGAGATTGCCGCCACCCGCGAGAATCTTGGCTGGAGTCATCCTCCTTTCGTTATTCCCGACGAGATTGCGCAGGGGTGGGATGCCCGGGCCAGGGGGGCGGAAAATGAATCCGCCTGGGATAAAAAATTTGCCGCCTATAAACAGGCCCATCCTGAACTGGCCGCTGAATTTGAGCGCCGCGTAATCAAGGGTGAGCTGCCCGCCAACTGGGAAGAGCATATGGCGGCGTTTGTCCGGGATGTTGATGCGAAGGCCGAGAGCCCTGCCACCCGCAAGGCTTCCCAGAACAGCATTCAGGCCTGTGCCGATGTGCTGCCGGAAATCCTGGGTGGTTCCGCCGATCTTGCTCCGTCCAATCTGACTACCTGGAATGGCTGCAAGGCGATAAGCAACACAGTTTCCGATGGCAACTATCTGCACTACGGTGTGCGTGAGTTCGGTATGTCTGCCATCATGAACGGTATTACCCTGCATGGTGGATTCATTCCCTTTGGCGCCACCTTCCTGATGTTCTCGGAATATGCCCGCAATGCACTGCGCATGGCAGCATTGATGAAGATCCAGAGCATCTTTGTCTACACCCATGATTCCATTGGTCTGGGGGAAGATGGTCCAACTCATCAGCCTGTCGAGCAGATTGCAACCCTGCGGCTGATTCCAAACATGTCAACCTGGCGTCCCTGTGATGCCGTGGAAACGGCCGTGGCCTGGAAACAGGCGGTTGAAAAGCGAACCGGCCCCACAACCCTGATCTTCAGCCGTCAGGGTCTGCCCCACCAGACCCGTACTGAAGAGCAGATTGCCAATATCGCCCGTGGTGGTTATGTACTGCACGACTGTGACGGTACCCCTGAAGCTATCATTATCGCTACTGGTTCAGAGGTAGGGCTGGCCATGGCTGCAGTCGAGCAACTGAGTGGCAGGAAAGTGCGTGTGGTCTCTATCCCCTGTGCTGAAATCTTTGATGCTCAGGATGCTGCCTATCGCGAATCCGTGCTTCCTGCAGGCGTCACCGCCCGGGTTGCGGTGGAAGCGGGTGTTACCGATTACTGGCACAAATATGTTGGATTGACCGGCAAGGTGATCGGTATTAATCGTTTTGGGGAGTCTGCCCCTGCGGATCAGCTGTTTAAAGAGTTTGGTTTTACTGCTGAGAACGTGGCAGCTGCTGTCAAGGAACTCCTCTAATCGTAGCCGGAGTTAACGCCGGAGTTTGTGGCTTCGGCATTTTTAAATTAAAACAAGGGAGTTATAACTATGACTATCAAGATTGGCATCAATGGTTTCGGTCGTATCGGTCGTATGGTATTCCGTGCCGTGGCAAAGGATTTCAAAGAGATCGAGGTTGTCGGTATCAATGACCTGCTGGATCCGGATTACCTGGCCTATATGCTGAGCTATGACTCGGTGCATGGCCGTTTCCAGAGTGAAGTGGGTGTCGATGGCAACAACCTGGTCATTGATGGCCGGAAGATTCGGCTTACCGCCGAGCGTGATCCTGCCAATCTGAAGTGGGATGAAGTAGGGGCTGACCTTGTGATCGAATCAACCGGTTTCTTTCTTACCGAAGAGACCTGCCAGAAACATATTGAAGCCGGTGCCAAAAAAGTGGTGCAGAGTGCTCCATCAAAAGATGGCACCCCCATGTTTGTTTATGGTGTAAACCATGACACCTATGCAGGGCAGGCAATTATCTCCGCAGCCTCCTGTACCACCAACTGCCTGGCTCCCGTAGCCAAGGTGCTGAATGACAAGTACGGTATCAAACGCGGTTTGATGTCCACCGTACATGCAGCTACCGCCACCCAGAAAACTGTTGACGGTCCTTCCGCAAAGGATTGGCGCGGTGGCCGTGGTATCCTGGAGAACATCATTCCTTCTTCTACCGGTGCTGCCAAGGCAGTGGGCGTGGTATTGCCCGAACTCAATGGCAAGCTGACAGGCATGGCCTTCCGTGTGCCCACCTCCGATGTTTCTGTTGTTGACCTCACCGTTGAGCTGAACAGCGGGGCCAGCTATGACGATATCTGTGCGGCAATGAAGCAGGCCTCCGAGTCCGGACCGCTGGCGGGCGTGCTGGGTTATACGGAAGACAAGGTGGTTTCCACTGATTTCCGTGGCATTACCCAGCCATCAATCTTCGATGCCGGTGCCGGTATCCAGCTGGACGATACCTTTGTCAAAGTGGTTTCCTGGTACGACAATGAGTACGGTTATACCAGCAACATGATGCGCCTGGTTAAACATGTTGCCGGATAACTTCCGGGAGTTGCCCGTTCCTGCAATTCCGGCGGCCTAGGAGTCTGTCGGGTTTGGGTAATCGTAGCAAGCTGGTGGGAGAGCGCGTCAAGATGTTTCCGGTTTTGAGGCAAATAGTGGGTCTATTTAATGAAAAACCGGGGATATTTTGGCCGCTCTCCCATCAGCGTAGTAGATTATTTCCAAATCCGACAGACTCCCTGTTTTTGCCATTTGCCGGAGACAGGAGAATGATTAGCCAAGCCAGCCGGGTTTCGCTAATCATTTTTAGAATAATTAAACCTTGTAAAGGAGTAGAACATGTCTGTAACCAAGATGACTGATCTGGATCTGGCGGGCAAGCGGGTACTGATTCGTCAGGATCTCAACGTGCCCATCAAGGATAGCAAGGTGTCTGATGATACCCGCATTCGTGCTTCACTCCCGACTATAGAGCGTTGTATCAAGGCAGGTGCCAAAGTCATGCTGATGTCTCACCTGGGCCGTCCCACCGAGGGTGAATACAACGAGGAGTTTTCCCTTGCTCCTGTTGTTGATCATCTCTCCGGTTTGCTGGGTCAGGAGGTGCGCTTGATCAAGGATTATCTGGAAAAAGCCCCGGAAATTTCCGCGGGAGAGGTGGCAGTGCTGGAAAACGTCCGTTTCAACAGGGGCGAAAAGAAGAATGATGATGATCTGGCCAAAAAATATGCTGCGCTTTGTGATGTCTATGTGATGGATGCCTTCGGTACTGCGCATCGAGCGCAGGCATCCACTCATGGAGTTGCCAAATACGCACCTGTTGCTTGTGCTGGTCCTCTCCTTGCCGGAGAGCTTGAAGCGCTTGGCAAGGCGCTGGACAACCCGGCGCGGCCGATGGTGGCCATCGTTGGCGGTTCCAAGGTGTCTACCAAGCTTACTGTACTGGAGTCTCTGTCCAGGGTTGTGGACGGGCTTATCGTCGGCGGAGGCATTGCCAATACCTTTATTGCTGCTGCGGGGCATAACGTGGGTAAATCACTCTATGAACCCGACCTGATTGATGAAGCGAAAAAACTCTCTGAACAGGCGAAGGCTCGCGGTGGAACTATTCCTGTGCCGGTAGACGTGGTTTGTGCAAAAGAGTTTGCCGAGGATGCCGCTGCTACCCTGAAAAGAGTGGATGATGTGGCTGATGATGATATGATTTTTGACATCGGTCCGGAAACTGCGCAGCAGCTGGCGGAAATTCTGAAGACAGCAGGCACCATTGTCTGGAATGGTCCTGTTGGTGTGTTCGAGTTTGATCAATTTGGCGAAGGAACCAAAGCCATTGCCATGGCAATAGCAGAAAGTCCGGCATTTTCCATTGCCGGTGGCGGCGATACCCTGGCGGCAGTTTCCAAATACAATATTGCTGATAAAGTCTCCTATATATCAACGGGTGGCGGAGCTTTTCTGGAATTTCTGGAAGGTAAAAAACTGCCAGCCGTTGAGATTCTGGAGCAGCGTGCAGCACAGTGATTTTCAATTACGCCGGTGTAAATATATTGGCAGACAGGTCAACCGAAAAATATGACTAGACGAACCAAAATTGTAGCCACACTGGGGCCTGCAACCGACGACCCCAAGGTGCTTGATAAACTTATCGATGCCGGGGTCGATGTGGTGCGCGTCAATTTTTCTCATGGCAAGCCTGATGAACACAAGGAACGGGCCGAGCGGGTTCGTAATCGGGCGCGTGCGCACGGCCGGCAAGTGGGTATTCTGGCAGATTTACAAGGCCCGAAGATCCGTATTGAGCGTTTCAAGAAAGGAAAGATTGAGCTGCAGGAAGGCAAGCAATTTACCCTGGATGTCAGCTGTGATCCCGGAGAGGGGACCAAGCACTGTGTCGGGATCTCCTACAAGCAGTTGCCGGAAGAGGTTTCGCGGGGTGATACCCTGTTGCTTGATGATGGCCGGATTGTGTTGTGGGTTGAAGAGGTTGAAGGCCATCGGATTATCTGTAAAGTAGTGGTTGGGGGTGTGCTCTCTGATCGCAAGGGAATCAACCGCAAGGGTGGTGGACTGTCTGCTCCGGCATTGACCGACAAGGATCGGAATGACATCAAATTGGCAGCCGAGCTGCGTGCGGACTATCTGGCTGTCTCATTTCCACGTACCGCTGCGGATATCAACGAGGCCCGGGAGCTGTTGCGGGCAGCGGGTGGCCACGGTGAAATAATCGCCAAGATTGAGCGTGCCGAGGCGCTGGACTGTATTGAAGAGATCATCGAGGCATCAGATGCCATCATGGTTGCCAGGGGCGATCTGGGAGTGGAGATTGGCGATGCCGCCCTGCCGCCGGTACAGAAAAAACTTATCTATACCGCACGCGAGATGAACAAGGTAGTGATCACGGCGACACAGATGATGGAATCCATGATCGAAAACCACATCCCGACCCGTGCCGAGGTGTTCGATGTGGCCAATGCCGTGCTGGATGGAACGGATGCGGTTATGTTATCAGCGGAAACAGCGGCCGGAATGCATCCGGAAAAGGCGGTTACCGCCATGGATCGAATTTGCCAGGTTGCGGAAAAACAGCCATTGGTAACACGTTCCGAGCATCGCATCGACAAGGAGTTTAACCGTATCGATGAGGCAATTGCCATGGCCACGATGTACACTGCCAACCACCTTCCGGTTGCTGCCATCGCGGCCCTGACCGAATCCGGTTCCACACCATTGTGGATGTCGCGTATCAGCTCCGGTATTCCCATCTATGCCCTGACCCCCCATGTGGAAACCCGCAGAAGGGTGACGCTGTATCGGGGCGTTTATCCGGTGAGCTTCCAGCCTACCAGCAGTGATGCGCCGCAGGTCAACAAAGAGGCGGTGGATGAGCTGTTGCGCCGGGGCGTGGTGCGAGAGGGCGATCTGGTAATTGTCACCAAAGGTGACTTGATGGGAGTTCATGGCGGCACCAACGTCATGAAGATTTTGCGCGTGGGTGAACACGCGATTACGACTGTTTGACCCGGGCTGAACCAGCGCGGGGTTTGGTTTTCTTTTTTCTTTAAAACAATTTAGGAGTGTGAAATGGCCCTGATATCCTTACGTCAGCTTCTGGACTATGCTGCTGAAAACAGCTTTGGCCTGCCGGCCTTCAACGTCAACAACATGGAACAGGTACACGCTATCATGCAGGCGGCAGATGCCACCGACAGTCCCGTCATCATGCAGGGTTCTGCCGGGGCACGCAATTACGCGGGAGAGCCGTTCCTGCGTCATCTGATTTCTGCTGCCATTGAGATGTACCCCCACATCCCCATCGTAATGCATCAGGATCATGGCTCCGAGCCTGGCGTTTGCCTGCGCTCTATCCAGTCCGGTTTCAGCTCGGTGATGATGGATGGTTCTCTGATGGCGGATATGAAAACTCCATCCAGTTTTGAGTACAACGTTGATGTAACCCGCACTGTGGTAGAGATGGCCCATGCCGGTGGCGTCTCCGTGGAAGGAGAGTTGGGTTGTCTGGGTTCGCTGGAAACGGGTGAGATGGGCGAAGAGGATGGGCATGGTGCAGAAGGCAAGCTGGATATGGATCAGCTGCTGACCGATCCTGACGAGGCGGCCGACTTCGTCAAGAAAACCGGCGTGGATGCACTGGCCATTGCTATCGGGACAAGTCATGGAGCCTATAAATTTACCAGCAAGCCCACCGGTGACGTTTTGCGTATTGATCGTATCAAGGACATTCATGCGCGCATTCCGGACACACACCTGGTGATGCATGGTTCATCATCTGTTCCCCAGGAGTGGTTGGAGATTATCAACAATTATGGTGGCGACATGGGTCAGACCTATGGCGTTCCCGTGGAAGAAATTGTCGAGGGAATCAAGCATGGTGTACGAAAGGTAAATATCGACACAGATCTGCGTATGGCCTCTACCGGCGCAGTACGTCGTCACCTGGCCGAGAATCCATCCAACTTTGATCCGCGTAAATTCCTCAAGGAAGCGACCAGCGCTATGATGGAAATCTGCAAGGCTCGCTATGAAGCATTCGGCTGTGCAGGCCATGCCTCTAAAATCAAGGCTACTTCTTTGGAAGAGATGTATAAGCAGTATGAGAGTGGCAAACTGGATCCAAAGATTAGCTAGTAAGTGGAGATACAGATATATTGAAAAAAGCGGCCTGTTGGCCGCTTTTTTGTTTGTGGCTCCAGAAAAAGGCAATGAACTGGTACACCAAGCCTGATTTCAGCCCCTCGGCTGAGTTGTCACCGACGGTATTACTATCCTTGTACCTGTAGCGCTGATTGATGAGCTGAATGGTGAAATTATATTGCTGCATCACGCTCGGTTTGCTTGTGTCCGGAACACCACCTGAAGGTTGTGACTGGAACCAGAGCCAAGGTATGTTCAATCCCTCACTCGTGTCCTATTGGGAAGGAAGTTTCTTGAGTATCTGTGGAGTTACCCGGTGAGATATTTGCCTGCTGTAAAATGAATTCCCGAAACGTTTGAGCGGCGGGGGAGAGGCGTTTCCCCTGGCGATGTACCACATACCAGTGGCGTAGAATGGGGAACTCTTCAATACTCAGGGTTATCAAGTGTTTTGCTTCCAGCTCCCGTTCCACCGTATGGATAGATACAATTCCCAGACCCAGCCCTGCTTCCACCGCCTGTTTAATCGCCTCGTTACTTGTCATCTCCATGCCGGTATTCAGGGTGATGTCACGTGCAGAAAAAAACCGTTCCATGGCGCTACGAGTTCCGGAAGCCTGCTCCCGTACTACAAATGTTTCATTTTGTAACTGCTGCAAAGGGATATTTTTCAAATCGGACAGCGGATGATCGGGTGTGGCGATAATCACCAGCGGGTTATCCATGAAGGGTTCTGCCACCAGATCCATCTGTTCCGGCGGGCGGCCCATGATAACCAGATCCTTTTCATTCTGTTCCAGTTGCTGGAGCAGCGTCCGCCGATTGGTGACGTCCAGTTTGATGGTGATGTTGCTATGGCAGCTATTGAATTTGGCCAGTAAGCGGGTGGCAAAATAGTTGGCAGTTGTGGCAACCGAGATATCGAGCCGGCCGGACTGAACTCCCCTTAGCTGTTCCAGTACCTGCTCCATCTCGTCAAGCTGCTGAAATATATTTCGTACATAGTGAAACAGCTCTGTGCCAGCTGTCGTAAGGTAGATCTTTTTCCCCAGTTGTTCGAACAGCGGCAAACCAGCACTGTTTTCCAGCTGTTTAATCTGCATGGAAACAGCTGGCTGTGTCAGATGCAGCTCTCTGGCTGCCCGGGTGAAGCTCAGACAGTGAGCCACGGTTTTAAAAACCTTGAGTTGGCGCAGGGTCAAATGCATGGATCTAAATATAGCATAAATAAAACCTTATCATAACAATCAAAACATCTGAATGTTATTTATGCATCATAAAGATTATATTGCCAACGTGTCAGGAGAGGGGCAATATTAGCCCTTCGTATATTTTTTCGACCATTCGAGGAGACAACCACAATGGATCAATCCAACCGTTACGCCGATCTGAGCTTGAAAGAAGAAGATCTGATTGCCGGTGGCAATCACGTCCTGTGTGCCTATCTCATGAAACCCAAGGCAGGTTACGGCGGTTATCTGGAAACTGCCGCGCATTTTGCAGCGGAGTCTTCTACTGGTACCAATGTGGAGGTCTGTACCACCGACGACTTTACCCGCGGTGTTGATGCTATCGTCTATGAAATCGACGAAGCAAATGAGCTGATGAAGATCGCCTATCCGGTCGATCTGTTCGATCGCAATATGATTGATGGTCGTGCCATGATTGTCTCTTTCCTTACCCTGGCCATTGGTAATAACCAGGGTATGGGTGACGTCGAGTATTCCAAGATGCTCGATTTCTATGTTCCGCCGAAATATCTGCGCCTGTTTGACGGTCCGGCCATGAATATTGTCGATATGTGGCGCGTGCTGGATCGCCCGCTTGAAAACGGTGGTATGGTGGTCGGTACCATTATCAAGCCGAAACTGGGTCTGCGCCCCCAGCCTTTCGCTGACGCCTGTTACCAGTTCTGGTTGGGTGGCGACTTTATCAAAAACGATGAGCCGCAGGGGAATCAGGTATTCGCGCCTACACGCGAGATTATTCCTTTGATAGCCGATGCCATGAGACGTGCGCAGGACGAGACCGGAGAGGCCAAGATATTCTCTGCAAACATCACTGCTGATGACCCCCGCGAGATTATTGCCCGTGGTGAATTTATCCTGGAGACCTTTGCCGAAAATGCGGATCATGTCGCCTTTCTGGTAGACGGTTATGTTGGTGGGCCATCGGCG
This sequence comes from Gammaproteobacteria bacterium, assembly GCA_024277575.1. Classification (GTDB taxonomy): domain Bacteria; phylum Pseudomonadota; class Gammaproteobacteria; order Thiohalospirales; family Thiohalospiraceae; genus DRMK01. Next base: position 13,759 of record JAJRUX010000141.1, read on the forward strand.
ATTACCGCCTGCCGCCGCCATTTCCCCAACCAGTTCCTGCACTACCATCGTGCCGGTCATGGTGCGGTAACATCTCCCCAGTCCAAGCGGGGATACACTGCATTGGTACATATGAAGATGAGCCGCATGCAGGGTGCCTCCGGTATCAATTGCGGTACCATGGGTTACGGCAAGATGGAAGGTGAAGCCAGTGAGAAATATCTTGCCTATATGCTGGAGCGCGAAGAGGCTGATGGTCTCTACTTCAAGCAGAAATGGTATGGTATGAAGGCAACTACGCCGATTATCTACGGGGGTATGAATGCTCTGCGTCTGCCTGGTTTCTTCGACAATCTGGGCCACTGCAACGTTATCCAGACTTCCGGTGGTGGGGCCTTTGGTCACAAAGATGGTGGCGCAGCTGGCGCTATCTCCCTGCGCCAGGCGCGCGATGCGTGGATGGCCGGTGTCGATCTGGTGGAGTACGCCAAGGATCACAAGGAGCTGGCGGGTGCATTCGAGTCATTTGACTGGGACGCTGATGCGATCTATCCGGGTTGGCGTGAAAAGCTGGGAGTACATAAATAAGCCCGGCTGTCTGTTAGCTGCAAAAGCCCCTGCTGAGATGCGGGGGTTTTTGTTTCCACCCCTAAAAAAACGTATGCCACCAAACCGGAGCAGGTAATCGAAATGAGCGAGCAAGCGCAATACAAGATTAAACAGGAGCCTTTCTACCAGCCACAGGCCGATGAGGTTGAGCTCTACGAGGCTGCTTATCGGGAACGGCTGCCGGTGATGATCAAGGGGCCGACCGGCTGTGGAAAATCCCGTTTCGTGGAGTATATGGCCTGGAAACTGGGCAAGCCGCTGATAACAGTTGCCTGTAACGAAGACATGACCGCATCGGATCTGGTGGGCCGCTTCCTGCTCGACAAAGAGGGAACCCGCTGGCAGGATGGTCCGTTGACCATGGCGGCGCGTATGGGTGGCATCTGTTATCTGGATGAGATCGTCGAGGCGCGCCAGGATACTACAGTAGTCATTCACCCCTTGACCGATTACCGCCGCACTCTGCCGCTGGACAAGAAGGGAGAGCTGATCGAGGCGCACCCGGATTTCCAGTTGGTGATCTCCTATAATCCAGGTTACCAGAGTCTGATGAAAGACTTGAAACAGTCGACCAAACAGCGGTTCACGGCGCTGGAATTCGATTATGCAGATGCTGAAACCGAAACGGCCATCCTGCAGCGGGAGAGCGGGCTGGATGCGGAGCAGTGCAGCAAGCTGGTGAAAATCGCCCATACTGCCCGTAACCTCAAGGGGCATGGCCTCGATGAGGGGATATCCACCCGGTTATTGGTATACGCTGCGCAGCTCATCAAGCAGGGTATCACGCCACAGCGTGCCTGCCGGATGGCGCTGACGCAGCCAATTACCGATGACGTGGATATCCGGGATACCCTCAATAACAGTATCGAAATGTATTTCTGAAGGGCCGTGTCCCAATAAAAAACCTGATAAAGCCGGCTCATGAAGCCGGCTTTATCGTTCTTCTCACCCAGTCACCTCATTGTGATGTCCTTCAGCTTTCAGGTTGTCATTTGTGTTACAATGCCCCGATCTGAATTCTGAAAAAATGGCCTGATGGAATCATTCGCAAAAGAACTTCTCCCGATCAACATCGAGGATGAGATGAAGCACTCCTACATGGAGTACGCCATGAGCGTAATCGTGGGACGTGCGCTTCCTGATGTACGTGATGGTCTCAAGCCGGTTCATCGCCGTGTGCTGTATGCGATGAGTGAACTGGGCAATGACTGGAACAAGCCCTACAAGAAATCCGCCCGTATCGTTGGTGATGTCATCGGTAAGTATCACCCCCACGGTGATACCGCGGTGTATGACACCATCGTGCGCATGGCGCAGCCTTTTTCACTGCGTTACATGCTGATTGACGGGCAGGGCAATTTCGGTTCGGTGGATGGTGACTCACCGGCGGCGATGCGTTATACCGAAATCCGCATGGCCCGCATCGCCCACGACATGCTGGCCGACATCGACAAGGAGACGGTGGATTTCGTTCCCAACTATGACGAATCCGAGCATGAACCGGCCATACTTCCGACCCGGGTTCCGAATCTGCTGGTCAACGGCTCTGCCGGTATCGCCGTGGGGATGGCGACCAATATCCCGCCGCATAACATGAACGAGGTGGTCAACGCCTGTCTGGCGCTGATCGACAAGCCGGACACCGATATCGCCGGACTGATGCAGTACATACCCGGCCCCGACTTCCCCACTGCCGGAATAATCAATGGTGCCCGCGGGATCCACGAGGCCTACCACACCGGGCGCGGGCGTATCTATGTGCGTGCCCGCACCGGGTTTGAAGAGATGGAGAGCTGCCGGCAGCGTATCGTCGTCAACGAGCTGCCCTACCAGGTAAACAAGGCGCGTCTGCTGGAAAAGATTGCCGAGCTGGTAAAGGAGAAGAAACTGGAGGGGATCTCCGAGCTGCGTGACGAGTCCGACAAGGACGGCATGCGCATGGTGATTGAGCTCAAGCGTGGCGAGGTGCCGGAAGTGGTGCTCAACAACCTGTTCAAACACACCGCCATGCAGAGCGTGTTCGGCATCAACATGGTGGCGCTGGTGGATGGGCAGCCGCGGCTGCTCAATCTCAAGCAGATGCTGGAGGCCTTCATTCGTCATCGCCGCGAGGTGGTGACCCGACGTACCGTGTTTGAACTGCGCAAGGCGCGGGATCGTGCCCACATCCTGGAAGGGCTGGCGGTGGCGCTGGCCAATATCGATCCGGTTATCGCCCTGATCAAGTCTGCAGCCAGTCCCGCCGAGGCGAAGGAGAAACTGCTGGCCCGCGGCTGGGAGCCGGGGCTGGTGATGGAGATGCTGGAGCGTTCCGGTACCGACTCGTCACGGCCGGAGCAGCTGGGCCAGGAGTTTGGTATGGTCGAGGGGCTGTACCACCTGTCGCCGGTTCAGGCCCAGGCGATTCTGGAGATGCGCCTGCACCGTCTGACCGGGTTGGAGCAGGACAAGATACTCAAGGAGTATCAGGAGTTACTTGATGAAATTCATGAGCTACTGGAGATTCTGGCCAGCAGCGAGCGGCTGATGCAGGTGATCCGCGATGAGCTGATCGCCATCCGGGAGCAGTACGGTGACGAGCGCCGCACCGAGATCCATGCCACCCGCGCGGACTTGACCCTGGAGGATCTGATCACCGAGGAGGAGGTGGTGGTGACCCTATCCCATGAGGGTTACGCCAAGGCGCAGCCGTTATCAGACTACCGTGCCCAGCGGCGCGGCGGCCGGGGCAAGTCGGCCACCTCGATGAAGGAGGAGGATTTCATCGACAAGCTGTTCGTCGCCAGCACCCACGACACCATTCTCTGCTTCTCCAGCCGCGGCCGCGTTTACTGGTTGAAGGTTTACGAGCTTCCCCAGGCGGGCCGCAATGCGCGCGGCAAACCCATTGTCAACCTGCTGCCGCTGGAGAAGGAGGAGCGTATCAACGCGATCCTGCCGGTGCGCGAGTTCGGGGAGGACAAGTATGTATTCTTCGCCACCGCCAGCGGCACGGTGAAAAAGACATCGCTCAAGGATTTCTCCCGGCCGCGCGCCAGCGGCATCATCGCCATCGACCTGCGCGACAATGACACCCTGGTGGGTGTGGATATTACTGATGGCAGCCGGGATGTGATGCTCTTCACCAGCGCCGGCAAGGCGATCCGCTTCAACGAATCCAACGTTCGCGCCATGGGCCGCACCGCTGCCGGTGTGCGGGGAGTCAGGCTGCAGGCGGATCAAAAGGTGATAGCGCTGATCATTGCCGATGAGGGTTACGTTCTTACCGCCACTGCAAATGGTTATGGCAAACGGACGCCGGTGGATGAGTATCCCGCCCACGGCCGTGGCGGGCAGGGGGTCATTGCCATCCAGACCAGCGACCGCAACGGTGATGTGGTGGGTGCCGTTCTGGTGGGTGATGATGACGAGATCATGCTGATTACCAACGGTGGTACCCTGGTGCGCACCCGCGTTGCCGAGGTTTCGGTGGTGGGGCGCAACACCCAGGGTGTCAGGCTCATCAAGCTGGACAAGGGTGAGCAGCTGGTGGGGCTGGAGCGGATTGTCGACCTCGACAATGGTGAAGAGGAAGAGGAGAGTCCTGATTCCGCAAAAGAAGAAGAGGAGTGACACCGATGGGCCGGGGTCGTGCCTGGAATCGTCACCAGGCAACACGCTTCAACCTGGAATCCGCAGTTGAACGAGGTGAAGTGTGCGTTTGCGGCGGTGCAGGGCAAGGCGCAACGACGCGGAATAGTCATTCTATTCCAAGGAGTTGCAACGTCGCCATGTGCCACCGCAAGCGTGCAATTCGCCTCGTAGCGTGGCTCACCCGGCAGGTGAATTGTCAAATCAATGTCTTTGGCAAGCATATCGATAACCTGGTGTCAGAATGGAGCGGTCAACTGTGGATTCCAGGTTCAGGCATAAGCGGAGTGGCTACCTCGGAATTCCGGCCACCGCTTCGTCGAGGATGCGGGGAATCCGCGCACGTACCCCCAAA
>JAJRUX010000142.1 GCA_024277575.1 Gammaproteobacteria bacterium
CTCTCTGCTGCCCGCAGCCGTATCCGTGATGCTGACTTTGCGGCCGAGACTGCCGAGCTGACCCGTACCCAGATCCTGCAGCAGGCTGGTACCGCAATGTTGTCGCAGGCCAATCAGTTGCCGCAGAATGCACTGAGTCTGCTTCAGTAGTACATGACAGTTGAGCAATCAAAAACCGCCCGGACGCGGTAATGTCCGGGCGGTTTTTTTGATTCAAGAGAGGTAATTTCAATGGCTCCACCCACCGATATGGCGATCCGGATGAACAGTTCGATGGATGCGTACCGTATGCCACAAACAAAAAGGATGGAGCAGGAAGCACAGCTTGAGCTGGATTTTCAGGAACAGAATCCCCCGCAGGAAGTAGATGAGAGGAAACAGCTACAGGAAGTGACAGTAGCGGTCGATGAGATGAACAAGCAGGCGCAGAATTTGCGGCGCAGTTTGCAATTCAGTGTCGAGCAGGATCTCAATCTTACGGTAGTGAAAGTTGTAAATCCCCACACCGATGAAGTGGTCAGACAGATTCCGTCGGAAGAGTTTATTGCTATTGCCAGGGCATTTGAGGAGACGCGCAGTCTTCTGTTTGATGCCGAGGCGTAGTACGGGATAAGTTATATTTGAACCAGAGAGAAACAAGCCCATGGCTATAACACTATCAGGCGCCGGCTCCGGCCTGGATATAAAATCACTGGTAAACCAGCTGGTATCTGCTGAGGGCGCCCCCGCTGAGCGCCGCATCAATAAACGAGAGGGAGAAATCAAGACTCTGCTGTCGGCTTTTGGCCGGCTGAAAGGCTCCATGTCCTCTTTCAGTGATGCGCTGAATGATCTGAAAAATGCCAGTACCTTCAAAGACAGAACAGCAGCCTCCAGCGATGAAAAAATTGCCACGGTAACCGCCAGCAATGGGGCCTCTCCAGCCTCTTACTCACTGGATGTTACCAATATCGCCCAAGCTCACAAATTGACCGCAGGTGGCGGAAACTATACCGGGCAGACTGGCACCATCACCCTGGAGATAGGCCAGTATGACAGCGGCGGAAACAGTTTTACCGCCAGCCAAACCGCGACTCTTGTTATTGATGCCAGCAACAATACAGTGCAGGGAATCAGGGACGCCATCAATGATGCCAACATCGGCATCAGCGCCTCCGTGATTAACGATGGCACCAATGACATTCTTAGCATTACGGCGGACGATACAGGCACCACCAATACTATAAGAATATCTACTTCCGGTGATTCTGATGGCAATGGTGCGGACAATGCCGGGTTGTCCGCGTTTGCTTTTGATCCAACCTCGGCGGGCCCCAGCAATGCCACTGAAATTTCACAGGCGACAGATGCAGAGTTCACCATTGACGGTATCGCCATCACCAGCTCTTCCAATACCTTGACGACCACCGTCAGTGGCTTGACGGTGGAGCTGGTTTCCGCCGGTGTAACTACGCTGGATGTTGACAAGGATATTGATGCTGCCAAGGAGAAAATCCAGTCGTTTGCGGATACCTACAACGAGCTGATTGGTACCATCCGCGATCTAACCAAATATGGGGGAGAGGCGGGAGGAAGTGGTCCGCTATTGTCCGACTCTGCCGTATTTGGTATGGATATGCGAGTGCGCAGCATTATCGGCAGCACCAGCAGCAGCGGTGGTGATTTTTCCACGCTGATGGAGATCGGGTTTGCTTCCGATCCTGAGACTGGTCTGCTCAAGCTGGACACGGCAAAACTGGAAACTGCGCTCAAAAGCGATTTTGACAATGTGGGCAATCTGATCAGTGACTATGCCAGCCAGCTGGATGATTACATTGGTGTACAGATGGGCAGTGACGGGCTCCTCTCCTCCAGAACGGATGGTCTGGATACCCGCCTGGAAGATCTGAGTGAACAGCGTGATGCACTTGAGCTGCGTATGGAGTCGGTGCGGGCGCGCTACACTGCACAGTTCAGTCGTCTGGATGGCTTGATTGCCTCACTTAACAGTACGGGCAATTTTTTGACCCAGCAACTGGCGGCTCTACCGGGAGCCAGAAGTTTAAGCGGTTAGAAATATCCTGAATCCGTGAGTTCATGACGGCGAATCGCACACCGATCCGCAGGAAGCGGATCGGGAACGCGAAGCGGCCCCGAAGGGGTGAAATACACGACCCCAGGGATGGGGGAGGTAGAGCGAAGCAGGAAGCCGGAGCCGAGGGATCTATTTCATCAACTCATTGACCCGTCTCGCTATATGAATCAAGCCGTTGCACGCTTCATCCGCCCTGAACTCACGGATTCAGGAATATTTTATCATTGAGAGGCAGGGATTTTATTTCATGCCTGGAACCAGCTGGTTGTCCCTGGCCGGTCTCTTTTCGCATGATCCATGGCAAAAAAACATGGATAGTCATGTTAAAGCTTCTTCCAAATCAACCGATAAACGAGATTATGAACAACAAATCCGCCATACAGCAATACACCAGTTCAAGCCGGCAGGCTGATGTTGCCGCCGCATCCCCCCACCGCCTGATCCAGATGTTGCTGGAGGGTGCGCTGGAAAAAATCGCCATCGCAAAAGGTCATATGGAGCGCAAGGAGATTGCGGAAAAAGGCAAGGCAATAAGCTGGGCCATCGATATTCTGGATGGCTTGCGTATGAGCCTTGACCAGGATGCCGGTGGTGAGTTGGCGGCCAATCTTGATTCCCTGTACGAATATATGAGTATCACTTTGCTGGAGGCAAACAAGGATAACAGTCTCGTGAAGCTGGATGAAGTAAGCCGGCTGCTGAAGAGCATTAAATCAGCCTGGGATGCAATAGCAGATGACCCCGCGGTTCAGTCCATGAACACGGGTGACACCACGATTGTTTCTGCTTCGGTGCGCTAAATTAAAGCAATGAACTCTATACGCCAGAGCCAACTGCGTCAGCTGCTTAGCCTGACAGAAGGAATTTTGCAGGATGCCAAACAGAAAGAGTGGGAAGGCATGATGAAAAAAGAGCAGGTACGGCGCACATTAATGGAAGAGTTTTTCCAAAAAAACAGTACTGGCCAGGAGGCCCCACAGATAGAAGAGGTTATCCGTCAGGTGATGTCTCTGGACAAAAAAATCATTGCCATGGCTGAAGCGGGCAAGCTGGATATCCTTAAAAAAATGCGCAATCTTTCCGCCGGACAGCATGCGATTGATGCTTATACAAACAACTCCTCTCGATAAAAAACCTTGGGCGTAACTATTCACCTGAACTCACGGATTCAGGCCTGAGTCCAGCCGATTCTTGCTGTTGTTGATCTGACGAGTGATTGGCAGATATTCATGTCGCCGTGCCCCTTCCGAGCAAAAAGTTAAAGAAACTCCCGTAACCGACGATATTACGTGTGTAACTGCCGAAACGGGCAGTGTATTTGTTGGCTTTTTGGGGGTGTGGAGGAAGGCAGAAATGAAAATATCAGGGAGGGCGCAATGGAGCTGTTTACTGTTTCTGGTACTGCTTTGCGGCGGTGCCCAGGCAGGTGCCGGCAACGGCATGACGCTGAAGGTCATGGTGGAGCAGGAAATTGTAGTTACCGATAAAAACGGAAAAAAAGAGACCCGGCGGGTTGCGGCCACAAAAATTGTTCCGGGTGATGAGGTGATCTACACCATTCATTACCTGAACAGCAGTGACAAGCCGGCAGAGAATGTTTTTATCAGTATCCCGGTAGCGCAGCACACCACCTATCGCAGTGGCAGTGCAAGAGGTGGGGATACCGATATCAGTTTCTCTGTCGATGGTGGCGGGCATTTTGGTGCGCCAGATGAACTTTCTGTAACACTCAAGAGTGGCCGGAAGCGTTCAGCAACTGCC
>JAJRUX010000143.1 GCA_024277575.1 Gammaproteobacteria bacterium
CAAGTGTTGCAACGCCGTGCCGGCCCATGCCTGAAGCCCCTAACAGGCTGATATTAAAAGACAGGCTATCGTGTGCCGGTTTGCGGGCTGTGTTAGCAAAACTTGCTGTAGGGTGGGCTACAGCGGCGTTTTGCTGCCTTGCCGCAAACCGGTACACGATAGCTGAATACGATCTATTGTTGCCGGGTTAATAACCCCTGCACTGAAACCCCGGGGGGGAGTGTCAAGGCAAATTTTTTTATCACATAAACTCATCGCCCCGGAAAAACGGGGCGGAATTACCACTATCTGGAATCAACGATGAATATTGAAGACGAAATTAAACAGCAGCTTGCGGAAAACCCCATTATTCTCTACATGAAAGGCACTCCTGATGAGCCCTACTGCGGTTTTTCGGCCAAGGCTGCGGCCCTGTTGAAATCGACCGGGGTCGGTTTTGCCTACGTCAATGTTATCGAGTCTCCCGCCATATTCCAGAATCTTCCCTCCGTTTCCAACTGGCCGACCTACCCGCAGCTGTTTATCAAGGGTGAAGTGATCGGTGGCAGTGATATCGTGGAAGAGATGCTGGAGAACGGCGAGCTTCTTCCCATGCTTCAGCAGGCGGCATCCGAGGCCAGGTAATACAGATGAACAAAGAGGAAGTAGCCAAAAAGATCACCGAACTCTGTCCCGATGCTGTAGTTAAGGTACGGGGTGAAAATTGTCATTTTGAAGTGCAGGTGGTCAGTGAGTTTTTCCAGGGGAAGAACAGCCTGCAGCGCCAGCAACCCATTCTGGCGCTGTTCAAGGAGGAGCTTGCCACCGGGAAGCTGCATGCTCTCTCCATCAAGGCCAAACTCCCCGGAGAGTAACGTTCAGCATCTTTGTGCTGCCGTTTACCATGGAGTACACGCAGTCTCTGCCTTCATGTTCTCCATGGTAAACGGTCGCCTTTCCATGCCTGTCAGCACAGATACCTTTCGGTAATGGAACTGCGCGAACTCAATCTTACCGCATTTGGTCCGTTTACCAATCGTACCCTGCGGTTTGAGCAGGAGTCGGGCGGGTTGTATATCATCTACGGCCCGAACGAGGCTGGCAAAAGTTCATCCCTGCGTGCCCTGAAATCACTGCTGTTTGGTATTCCTGCCCGTACCACCGACAACTTCGTTCATGCCCATGACAAACTGCGCATCGGCGGTTGCCTGCGTGACCGAGACGGCCGCGAGCTTCGCTTCGTGCGCCGCAAGGGGAACAAAAACACCCTGCTGACCCAGGATGGCGAGGTGCTGGACGATTCGGTGCTGAACCCCTTTCTGGGTGGAGTCACTGCCGAACTGTTCGGCAACCTGTTTGCTATCGATCATGAAGAACTGGTTCGGGGCGGGAAGGAGATTCTGGCACAGAAGGGGGAGGTGGGACAGGCGCTGTTTACCGCCTCACTGGGAAGCCCGGTGGTGCATGAGGTGCTGGAGCAGTTTGACAAGGAGGCGGATGAGCTGTTCCGGCCGCGCGGTTCGACGCAGGTTATCAACAGCGCGCTGGCGGAGTACCGGCAACTCAATCAAACCATCCGTGAGGTCACGCTCTCTTCGCGAGAATGGGAGGAGCATCGTCATGCGCTGAAGCAGGCCACCCTGCAGCTGGATCAGCTGCAAACCGAACTGATGCAGATCCGTACTGAAATTGCCTGTCTGGAGCGCATCCGGCGCGTGCTGCCAAAACTGGTGCGGCGGGGAGAGCTGTTTCAAAAACTGGAAGGGTTGTCCGATATTGTGATTCTTCCAGCTGACTTTGGCGAACGCCGCCGGGCCACCATCACCGAACTGGAGCAGGCCCGGGCGCAGGAGCGGCAAATGCTGTCACGCCTCGACAAACTTCGGCAACAGCTGGTGGAGATCGATGTGCAGGAGGCAGTTCTCGCCCAGGCAGAGTTCATCGACCAGCTCCACCAGCGGCTGGAGAGCTACCGCAAGGCGCAGCAGGAATGTCCGCAATATCGGGCGCGGCGGGAGCAGTTGCTGATCGATGCTCAATCCCTGCTCCGTGAAGTGCGTCCGGATCTCCCCCTGGTTGAAGTGGAGAAACTGCATCCGGTGCTGACACAACGGATCAGGATTACTACCCTCGGCAGTGAACGGCAGGCGCTGATAAAAGATCTCGCCCAGGCTGAACAGACCCGCGACAATCTGGCCACACGTCTGAAGCGGACTCGCCGCACCCTTGAACAACTGCCAGTGGTGAAGCCCCTGGAGGCGCTGCAGCGCGCTGTGTCCACAGCCAGAAAGGCGGGCGATATGGACAGTGTCGTGAACTCCCTTCGGGGTGAGATCAAGGCGTTGGAAAAAGCGTGTCACACTGCACGCAAACGGCTCTCTCTTCCACAGACAAAGCTGCTGGAGATCGCCGTGCTCACCGTTCCGGCGCGGGAAACCGTGGAACGGTTTGAGCAGGAATTGAATGCACAGGAGCAATGCGAACAGCAGCTGCGCGAAAAACAGGAACAGCTTGCAGAGAGTCAGCAAGAGCTGCAGGTGCAGCTTGATGAGATCCGCCAGAGCGGAGCTCCTCCCACCGAGCAAGCGCTCACTGAAGCGCGTTCCCGCCGGGAGCAGATCTGGCGGCTGGTGCGCCGTCAGTGGCTCGACAGAGAGGATATCCGGTCCGAACTGCGGGATTTCGATGCGCAGAAAACACTCCCGGAAATCTACGAATCCCGGGTTCAGGGAGCAGACGAAATCGCTGACCGGCTGCGCCGTGAAGCGGAGCGTGTCCACAAGCAGGCAAACCTGCAGGCCCGGTTGAAAGAGCACCAGCAACGGTTCGATACTCTCCTGCAGCAACGGGACGAACTTACCCGGAAGCGGAAAAAATCCCGACAGCAGTGGCAGATCTTGTGGCGGGCGAGCGGTGTCAATCCGCTGTCGCCGAGAGAGATGCGGGCTTGGCTGGAGCGGCTGGACAAACTTCAGGACGAGATTCGGCGGCTCGAACAGCTGCGTGACAAACTGGTGCAGGCAGAGGCTATACGCGATGGTTATTCCCGGGCGGTGATCAAGCAGCTGCCGTTACCGGCAGATCCTGCTTTGCTGCTGGATGAGTTGCTGCAGATTGCCGAAGGGCAGATAGCCGAAACAGAAACAGCGCAGCGCCGCCGCCAGCAACTGAAGACAGAGATTGCCGCGCTGGAACAGGATCTCGAGCAGGCCAACTCCCGCCACAGCTCGGTATCCGCCGAGCTGGAGCAGTGGAAATCCGGCTGGCATGCCGCAGTGGAAACCATCGGCCTGGGAGCGGATGCGCTGCCGGCGGAAGCGATCGACATGTTGGAAAAGATCCGTACCGTTTTTGAAAAACAGAATGAGGCGGAAAAACTGCAGGTGTGCCTGCAGCAACTTGAGCAGGAGATTGAAACATTCTCCCGGCAGGCGCAAACCGTTTTCCAGCAGGTTGTGACAGAGTCCTCCGAACTGCCGGTCGAACAGACGGTGTTGCATCTCTCCTCCTTGCTGAGAGAGAACCAGTCCAGAGCCTCCCTGCGGCGTCAGCTCGAACAGCAGATCCAGCAGTTACAGCAGGAGATCAGCACCGTGCAGGGAACCGTTGACGTGATGACATCACGCCTGCAAACCCTGTTCAACGAAGCACAATGCAGCGCCACCGGAACAGAGCGTGAACAACGGGAACAGATGGAACTGGCGGAGCAGTGCTCCACGGAGTATCAGCATATCAAGCAAGAGATGAACGTGCTGGAGCGCGAGATTACCGAAGCCGAAGGGATGACCGTAACAGAGCTTGAACAGGAGGCGGAGGGGGTTGATGCGGACGCTGTCCCCGGCCGCATCCAGATGCTTGAACAGAAGATAATGGAACAGCTGGAACCCAAACGAACCGTGCTGGTGGAGACGAAAGTCCGCGAAGAAAAAGCGCTGGAGCAGATGGATGGCGGCGACAAGGCTGCATTGCTTGCCGAACAGTCACAGAGCATCCTGGCGCAGATCCACAGCAGTGCCGAACGCTACACCCACCTCAAGGTGGCGGCCCATATCCTGCGCGAACAGATCGAACGCTACCGCGATGAAAATCAGGGACCACTGGTACAGCGGGCCAGCGAGCATTTCGCTGCCCTGACCCAGGGATCATTTCAGGCTCTACGCACCCACTTTTTTGACAAGGATGAGCCGGAGCTGGTGGGAATCCGCAACAATGACAGCATCGTACATGTTGCCGGAATGAGCTCGGGAACCCGCGACCAACTCTATCTGGCGCTGCGCCTCGCATCACTGGAAAGACAGCTCGAAAACTCGCAACCCATGCCGTTTATCGTCGATGATATTTTGGTCCATTTTGATGACCAACGCTCCAGCACCACACTTTCCCTTTTGGCCGAACTGGCCAAAAAAACACAGGTTATTATTTTCACCCACCATCTGCGTGTGGTGGAACAGGCGAACAAACTGAAGAGCGGCAACGTGGCTGTTCAGGAGCTGTAGCTTGCAATTTTAACCCGGGTTAATAGTCTGGCTGTGGATATCGTCTCTCAAAAAAAACATGTTTTCGTGTTTGAATATTATCCAGCACAATCCTGATGTATAAAACCCGGTTTCTGTTGGAAATGGTGACTTGAATACCTTCAGGTGCAGATAGGGAAGGAGCGTTTTATGCACAAAAAAACAGCTTCAACTACATCAACCGGTTATCCGGTACGGAATGCACCCGGCTTGGCCGGTTCAAAAAGCCGATTCTTATTTCCTGCTGAAAATCCGCCTGCCGCGATATGGTGCAGTTATTTTCTTTTTATTAAATAAAACGGGTAGGGCTTGTTTACGTTGAACTGCAGTTGATGGGGGCTGGGAATCAGGGTGCTGGCAGCGGCGGAGAGTGTAAATGGTCCTTTGGGGGTAGTGGCTCCGTATAGCTGATAGTGTCCTGAGGGGAGGGTGGGGGAGTAGACGGTCAGCTGACTGTCGTTGCTGGTGGTGCGGAATCCTCCAAATGGTTTTGCCAGCGGCTCGCCGATGAAAATCCCCTGTCCGGGCATGGTAACGCTTTTCCAGTAGCTTTCTATCAGTGATTCACCGCTTAGATAGTGGGCAATGGCAATCTCGGGGACGGGAAATTTGGTCGGGAAATTGCAAGGCTCTACTACTGCGCCATAGCTTCCCGTTGCTCCGGCTTCCAGCCAGCGCAGGGCACTCATCTGCCCACTTCCGGTCAGCACGCCGCCAGCTGAGGTAAGGTGATCGGCGATTGCGCCGGGCAGGTAGTGGTTGGTTGTTATCCGGGGTACTTTGGCCAGGCCAGTGAAGTAGAACAGGATGTCCTTTTTGTCGGTCAGATAATCTTTTTTCAATAATTTCAGTTGGACCTGGGGGGAGATTTGTTCCGGGTACTGACGTTCAGCATTGATCCTTACCGTGCGGTTTTTATCCGATGTTTGCAGCAGATAGGCTGTCCCCGTAGGGAAGGTTGTATCAGAGGCCACGCCCCGATCAATCAGCTCCTTGGCGGAGCGGAAATTCGCCGCCGCGATACTCATGGTTGGCCGGATGCCGTAGTCCTGGTAGGGTTTTTTGCTGGTGGAGTTGAAGTAGGGAGATGTACGGGTCAGTTTGCACCCCTGTGCGCAGTATTCCGGGTCGAACCCGGCGGCGAATGCAGTGGTGATTGACATGCAGCCGACCCGGTAGGGGGCAATCCAGGTTAGTGCGTAGGCTTGGACGGATGCCGGTGTCTGTGCATCCACGGCAGCTTTCAGGGTTTCAAACTCCTCTTTTGGCATCACACCTCTTCCCGGTTTGAAGGCGATATAAATCATGTTCTGTTCCGGGATGGCACGCCGCTTCTGATAGTAGTTGCCGATGCGGATACTTAATGGATCTCCCCTGTTCACGATAACTGCCAGTTCGGCAGGACCGATTGCCGCTGTGCGGTTCAGCAGGATGGGCTGCCAGGAAGTCGGTTCGTTGTCGGCCAGGAGTGGTGGGGTGATGAGGGTGAGGATTACGGCTATGAAAAGAGTTCGCTGCATGCTGAATACGATCTATATTGTTGCCGGGTTAATAATATTAATATTGAAGGGGTGATAGTATTTGTGTCAAACATTTTTTTGGATGAAAACAAGAGGTGTGTTATGAGCAAGTCGATTGTTCGGTTGTTTCTGTTGGTTGCCGTTGTTGTGTTTTTTTCCGCTGTAAGCGAGGCGGGGGTAAAAACTGAGCAGGAAGCACTCTCTGCCCTGTGCAAGAAACTGATGTACAAAAGCTGCAATCCCAAGCGGGATCAGCAGTTGAAGCAATATTTTGGTGATGCGGATATTTCAGCACTGGAAAAAAGGTTACGGGAACAGTCCGGACAAGCTCCGGCCTTTGCAGCTCTTCCGAAGGACAAGATGGGGCTGGTTGATTGGGGTGCTGCTGTTTCAGAGAACATTATTCATCCCAGGGGTTCGCTTACCGGTGATGACAGCGAGTATGAAAAATATTATGACAATATTATCGTGCTGAAAACCAAGATTGATGTGATCCCCGATGTGGTTTTTCCTCATGGTGTTCACACTTACTGGCTTAGTTGTGAAAGTTGTCATCCTGCTCCGTTCAAGAAGGTGAGGGGAGGAACCTTCTTCAACATGGGGGATATTATTGACGGAAAATACTGCGGAAAGTGCCACGGAAAAGTGGCTTTTGCACCGCAATCCTTTAAAAATTGCAGCCGCTGTCATGCGTTGAGAAAGACTTCGGATGTTCCTCCATGGGGGGAGTTTTAGCAGGCTGTTGAAAAAGCCTGTTAGCTGCTTGTTGAAAAAAATCCGGGTGGGTGCGGGACTTTTTCAACAAGCTGTCAGACTGTCATGACGATGACGGGGGAAAACAGACCGGACTCCCGCATTTTTCGTCCCAGGTATTGATGATGGTACAGAACAGTTCGGCGGTGCGTTGCGCGTCATATATTGCGGAGTGTGCCTGTGTTTCGTCCCACTCGATATTGGCTGCCTGCATGGCGCGGGCCAGTACCGTCTGTCCATAGGCGAGTCCGGCCAGGGTGGCGGTGTCAAAGCTGCTGAATGAGTGGAACGGGTTACGCTTGATGCCGGTGCGTTCCACGGCGGCGTTGACAAAACCGAGATCGAAAAAGGCATTGTGCCCGACCAGGATAGCTCGGGTGCAACCGGTCTCTTTCACCACATTGCGAATGGGTTTGAAGACATGCCCCAGCGCATCGCACTCCAGTCGTGCGGCGCGCAATGGATGGTAGGGATCAACGCC
This sequence comes from Gammaproteobacteria bacterium, assembly GCA_024277575.1. Classification (GTDB taxonomy): domain Bacteria; phylum Pseudomonadota; class Gammaproteobacteria; order Thiohalospirales; family Thiohalospiraceae; genus DRMK01. The sequence continues at coordinate 7,248 of JAJRUX010000143.1, forward strand.
GATGAAATCCAGCGCGCTCTGCTCCAGGTTGGCGCCGGGGAAGGGCTGCACGTGGGTGGAGTGGGTGGTGTCAGGATGGAGTTTACCCTGCTCATCCATGCTGATAATGACGGCAGCGATCTCCAGCAGGGCGTCGGTTCTGGGGTTGAATCCGGCCGTTTCCACATCGACCACCACAGGCAGAAAACCGCGGAAGCGTGTGGCAATGCCGCTTTTTTCCGTTGCGTCAGACATCGGACAGCCGCCAGCTGAGCTGATCGCCGGCACGCAACGGAATTACTGCGCCTCCAGCGCCCAGTGAGTACTGTTGGGGGATGTTCCAGGACTCTTCTACCAAGGTGATGGTTTCCGTGTTCCGCGGAAGACCGTAAAAGTCTGCGCCAAAGCCGCTGGCGAATTCCGCCAGTTTGTCCAGTGCTCTCGCCTGCTCAAACAGTTCGGTATAAAGTTCAATGGCGGCGTGGGCAGTGTATATCCCGGCACAACCACAGCCCGACTCCTTGGCGTGGCGCGGGTGTGGTGCGCTGTCGGTTCCCAGAAAAAAGCGTGGTGAGCCGGAGGTGGCGGCTGCCACCAGTGCCTCCCGGTGGCTTTCACGTTTCAGAACTGGAAGGCAGTAGTGGTGCGGGTGAATACCACCTACCAGCATGGCGTTACGGTTCATGGTCAGGTGGTGGGCGGTGATGGTTGCAGCGATATTACCGCTGGCTTCGCGCACGAAATCGGCAGCTTCCCGGGTGGTGATGTGCTCGAATACCACTTTCAGTTCCGGCAGTCTTTCAAGCAGTGGTGCCAGTATGCGGTCGATGAATATCCGCTCACGGTCGAATACGTCCACCTGAGGATCGGTGACTTCACCGTGAACCAGCAGGGGCAGGTTCTGTTCGGCCATTGTTTCCAGTACGGCCCAGGTGTTGCTGATATCGCGCACCCCGGCATCGGAGTGGGTGGTGGCGCCGGCAGGGTAGAGCTTTACTCCATGAATATGGCCGCTCTGCCTGGCCCGGATGATCTCTTCGGGAGCGGTGCTTTCCGTGAGGTAGAGCGTCATCAGGGGGTTGAAATTGCTTCCTTGTGGCAGTGCCGCCAGAATGCGATCCCGATAGGCCAGCGCCTGGCGGGTTGTGGTTACCGGCGGGTTGAGATTGGGCATGATGATGGCACGGGCGAATCGCTGTGCTGTATGCGGCAATACAGCAGCCATGGTTGCGCCATCGCGCAGGTGAAGGTGCCAGTCATCGGGGCGGGGTAGGGTCAGTTGCTGCATTTGTAAAGAGTACAAAATGAGTATATTTAGTTATATTCTAAAGGATTTTATAAATTTTTTCATATAAGACCATGTTCGGCGAAAGAGTAGGCCTCTCCGTCTCCGATGATAAAGTGGTCAAGTACTCGAATATCCACCAGTGACAGTGCCTCTGTCAGGCGTCGGGTCAGCGAGCGATCAGCGGTACTGGGTTCGGCTACGCCGGAGGGGTGGTTGTGAGCAAGAATCAGTGCGGCGGCGTTGTGGGCAAGGGCCTGTTTGACCACTTCGCGGGGGTGGACCGAGGCACCGTTGATGGTGCCGCGAAACAACTCTTCATAGGTGATAACACGGTGGCGATTGTCCAGAAACAGGGCGGCGAACACCTCGTGCGGATAGTGGCGCAGGCGGGTCATCAGGTAGCGCAGGGTGTGTTGCGGTGAGGTCAGGGCATCCTCCCGTTCCAGCCGAGCTTCCAGATAGCGCCGTCCGATCTCCAGCACGGCCTGAAACTGTACATATTTGGCTGTGCCCATCCCCTTGATTTTGCAGAAGTCGCGCTGACTGGCTTCCAGCAACGGGCGCAGTCCGCCAAAGGTGTTCAGCATCTCCCGCGCCAGATCCACAGCGGATTTTCCGGTTACGCCGGTGCGTAGCAGAATGGCCAGCAGTTCGGCATCGGATAACGCCGCGCTGCCACGTTGCAGCAATTTTTCTCTGGGTCGCTCGGCAGAGGGCCAGTGATTGATGGACATGAGCCTTTCCTGTTGTGGAACCAGGCTGCATATTTCCCCAAAAACAGGCTACTGCCTACCTGTTTAGTAGAAGTTTATTATTTTTTTTACTGTTGGATGAAGATGGTGGAGCCGAGGAGGATCGAACTCCCGACCTTCGCATTGCGAACGCGACGCTCTCCCAGCTGAGCTACGGCCCCGTCAAGTGTGGTAAAAGCTACTGAGTGAGTAGTTACGCAGATTTTAGTGAAATAATCAAGCCGTGCTGTTCAGGCCCTTGCCAGGGGGGTGGAGCGTCCCTGCCGGGAGGAAACCCCTTGGGAGCAGTATAGCTCGAGTGGTTGTGTCCCGTTGGTCAGAACGGCGAGAGTTTGCTGAACACGGCGATCGTTCAGCTCGAGGACGCGGCCGTTAACCAGGTTCTGATCTCGACACTGTTCGATCAGTGTATGCAGTTGTTCCCATAAGGGAAGCAGCTCTCTGGACAGGGATGGACTGCATCTCTCGATGCACTGGGAGACGCCCGAGTTGTCATTGGAGAAACCGTACTGCCGCAGCAGGCCGGAACGTCTTCGTTGCAGCTCGGCAACTTCATCCAGAGTGCTCTGCTTCTCTTTTACCGCTTTCTCCAGCGTATCTATCTGCTGGCTCTCAAGGGCTGCATACTCACGTTCCAGGCTCTCTTTCAGTCGGGACAGGCAGAGCTTCTCCATTGACAGGATGTCGGCCAGCTCCCGTTGACAATCACCGGGTAGTGACATGAGCTGCCTCCTTCCTTTCAGTTTTCATCATTGATTATTTGCCCCAGGCCTGTTCCATATCGAGCATCTTTTCGGCAATGCGCTCCGGGTTGATCTCGTAGGTTCCTTCCACAATTGCCTGCTTGATCTCGGCCACCCGCTGGCTGTACACCACCGGCATGCTGGCGACCGTGTTTTCCAGGCTGCGCATGCGTGCAGCGGTATCGGTAAGGCTCACGGTGTCCTGACCTGCGGTCGAACCGGTGTTTTGTTGATTACGGTTGGGTTCCCCGCGGCCGACTCTAACCTGAGAGGCTTCTTCCGCTGCCTTCAAGGGGGGGGTAGGCAAGTTTTTGATATCTATGTTCATTGTTTCATTCTCCTGCTCTTTCACAGGGATTATCGGCCTGCCAGAACAAAGCTTTAGCAGATGGCCGCGAGATTACCTGAACTGTGACCGGGTTCTCACTTTTACTACGCCGGGTTCGGTAACGACCGCTTCGATGATCTTTTTGGAGGCGGTATTCCGTACCCTGATCAGATCGCCCCGGGCGCCATCCGCAAGAGCCTTGCCGACGGCGCGAATCTCGATTCCGTCTGATTCGGCAATGATGGCAACCTGCTCTCCCCGCCGAACCAGCCGGGGTGCCTCCAGCAGTTGGGGGGTGATGATGCTGTCGGTGCCGATGCGGCGCTTCACCACCATGCCGACCGGTTGCTTGCTATCAATTATATACCCCAGCTTCAGTGCTGACAGATCACGTTCAACCATTTTGATATCTGCTGTGGTGATTACATCCCCTCTGGCCAGTGGCCGGGTGGTCATGGCGACCGGCTGGAAAATCTGGACATGGACAGGGACGTAGATAGTCCATGGAGATGCTCCGCTGCACCGTACGCCAATAGTGGTGTTACCCAGAATTCGAGTGCCGGGGGGCTGGAAGGCGGTAATCTGCTCACTGCACCGGGAAAGGCGCAGGCGGGCGCCAAGACGACCCACTTTTATCCGTGCCGGAGCGTTGTAGTGGCTGGTCTGTCCGCTGACAAAAGTGGTTACTGCCGCACGAATCGAGTCTAGGGATTGGGTCTGCGCGGCCAAGCTGGTAGCTGGTAGCAACAGAAGCCAGATAACAGAGATCAGGCCGATATGACCGACGTTCTCAAACTTGTTAAGTTTTCTTCTCATACGCTCGATATATCTTAGCACTAGTCCACCATATCAGGTGATATCGTCGGATAATCTGACAACTAAAGACTCTATATAGTGCCAACATGCACCATGGAGTCATTTCAAAACGGAGAGCAGGGCGTTGGCCAATACAGCAATCAGTTCTGAAGCATACAACCGGTTCCAGCACTTTCTGGAACAGGCCGCTGGTATCGTTCTGGGCGGGAACAAGCAATATCTGGTGGACAGTCGTCTGAGCCACATTTTGGCAGATGAGGGAATCGCCAGTCTCGACCAACTGGTGGACAAGGTGCAGGGGGCGGGAGCATCAAGGTTGCGGGAACGTGTTATCGATGCCATGACTACTAATGAAACGCTCTGGTTTCGTGACAACAAACCCTATCAACTACTGGAGCAGGTCATTCTGCCCGAGTTCGCCAAACGTCCGTTGCGGATCTGGTCGGCCGCTTGCTCTTCAGGGCAGGAACCTTACTCCATCAACTTTACCATCGAGGAGTTTCGGGAAAGGAATCCGGCCGCAGCTCCCATGCGGACGGAGATTGTGGCAACGGATCTCTCATCCTCCATGCTGGAGAGCGCCAGGGCCGCTGAGTATGATGCCATGAGCATTGCACGTGGCTTGACAGAACAGCATAAACAGAAATTTTTTATTCACAGGGACCAGCATTGGATTGTAAAGCCGGAGTATCGCCGTCCGGTGAGTTTTCGCAAGCTGAACCTGCAGGACAGCTACAGTTCGCTGGGTAAATTTGACATTATTTTTTGCCGCAATGTTTTGATCTATTTCTCGACAGAGCTGAAGCGGGATATTCTTGACCGCATGGCGGATGCGTTGCGTCCTGGCGGGTATCTGATCCTGGGCAGCTCCGAATCGGTGAATGGTTACAGCGACAGATACAGAACCGAGCGCCATCCCCAGGGTGTGGTTTTTCGTCCGTTGAATGGAGCCGACGAATCGGATAGCGACATGTAACCTGCCATTGCTCTATCCCTGCAACAGATCCAGCAGCTTCTGCACCGCCTGGATGCGTTGTTCCCCATCTGGCAGGCTCCGGGTGATACGCAGTTTGTCCTGCCCGTCCAGCTTGTAACGCCGCGGCTGCTGCTGGATCAGCTGGATGATCTTCATCGGGTCCACGTTGGGCTGCTGGTCGAAGATGATCCGTCCCCCCTGCTCCCCGATATCGATCCTGCGAATGCCCAGCGGTGTGGCTTTGAGCTTGAGTTCGGTGATCCGGAACAGGTTTTTGGCCGCATCGGGGAGCAGGCCGAAGCGGTCGATCATCTCCACCTGCAACTCGCGCAGCTCTTCGGGGTTTGCCGCGCTGGCGATGCGTTTGTACATCACCAGCCGGGCATGCACGTCCGGCAGGTAGTCGTCGGGGATCAGGGCGGGGAGGTGCAGCTCCACCTCGGCGCCGTGGTCCAGGGGACGGTCCAGCTCCGGCTCCCGGCCCGCCTTGAGGGATTTGACGGCACGCTCCAGCAGTTCGGAATAGAGGCTGAATCCGATCTCCTGCATCTGGCCGCTCTGCCCTTCGCCCAGCAGTTCGCCGGCGCCGCGGATCTCCAGGTCGTGGGTGGCGAGGGTGAAGCCGGCGCCCAGATCCTCGATGGACTCCAGCGCCTCCAGCCGCTTCAGGGCATCGGGGGTGATCAGTTTGCGCGACGGGATGATCAGATAGGCGTAGGCGCGGTGGTGGGAGCGTCCCACCCGGCCGCGCAGCTGGTAGAGCTGGGCCAGGCCGAAGCGGTCGGCGCGGTCGATGATGATGGTGTTGGCGCTGGGCACGTCGATGCCGGTCTCGATGATGGTGGTGCAGACCAGCACGTTGAAGCGCTGGTGGTAGAAGTCGGCCATCACCCGCTC
>JAJRUX010000144.1 GCA_024277575.1 Gammaproteobacteria bacterium
GGCAAAGAGCGGCATGGTGAAGTTGCCGAATTTCTGCTGGGCGAAGAAGGCCAGCAGGGTTGCAAAAGCCATGGACAGACCGGCGGCCAGGCCCATGGTCAGCTGGCTGGCCAGGCGGCCATCGGTCTGCCGGTGCTGGTTGAGAAACAGGGCGCTGCGGAAGAATTTTTTGAAGACGCTCAGGCGGAAAAGCACGGTCTCATCCTGGCCCGCCGAGCCCGCGGTCAGGGCAGGGAAACCCTGCTTCTCGCAGTAGCGCAGCTGGCGTTTCACCGCGACTAGCAGGGCTGAGCGCAGGGCCTGGCGATCGGCCTCAGGTACCGTCGCGGCCTGCCCCGCATCGATGGCGGCCAATGTGTTGAGCACGGCCTGGATCACCAGGGCGGTCAGGTACTCGTCGGCGCTGGCCATGATGGTCGTCAGGCGGTCGATAGGCTGATCAGCCGCCTGCGGCACCGATACCTGGGCGGCCAGGCTGCGCAACTGGCTCAGGATCTGCCCGCTGTCCTCACCCAGGGCCCAGGCCGATTCGGTGGCGCCGCCTGCCAGATCCTGCCGGCAGGCCTCGGTGCGGTTCTTCAAAGCCCGGATCGCGATGCTGGCGTACATCTTGGTGTGATACTCGACCGCCTTGGCCCGGGCATCGTCCGGGGCCGACGGGTTGTCCTGACGCCAGGCGACAAGCTGCTTCACCGCGTCGGTCAACAGCCGGCCGGGCCGACCGTCCGTCAGCGTGGGCACCTGATCCAGGGACAGCTCGGGCGTCTTGAGGCGCACGTGGTTCTTGACGTCATCGTAGAACGCGCTGCGGGGGTAAGAGTGCCGGTTGAGGCCGAGGGCGATCGGCAGGAAGAGATACATATCCACCTGGTAGTCATCGCGCCGGTTCTCGTCCAGCCAGTAGTCGAGTTTCAGTTCGAATTGGAAATCGTCATGGACTTCGAAATTTTCGTGGATCGTGGGCATGGTTTCTCCGCGGGCCGGCCGCAATATTCGGTTTGCGAGGCAATCAGCGAATCTACTGGGTGGGTGGGGGAGTGGCAAGGGGAGGATGGTTGGAGGAGGGTGGTCGAAATCACCGGAGGGGGCGTAGTCTTGTGGCCAAGACACGATAACGAGGGATTTGCGATGCAAGTAACCCTCTGAAACCATTTCAGTTTCAGGGGGCCTCAAAACCACCTTACCCCGCGGATATACAAAAGCATTGAAGTTACGAGCTTGATCCAGCCCGATTTCCAGAAATCCACCCCAGCAGGAAAAGGAGAATGGGCGACCACCCTGCCGGACAGGGTGCTCTTGTATCGGTAGTGATCTGAAAAATGGCTTACATCGCAAAATCCTCCTTGAAATGTCGCATTGACGGGGAAACTTACGGTATGATATGATCCCCGTGTTCTTTTGTTCTTTCCGCGCCCTGGGATTTGTAGCATAGCGAAGGAAAAACGAAATTGAAACCCATGAAAATGCACAGCGGGGACGCTGGCAAAGCCAGCAAGGGTCTCTCCACGAGCGGGGCCTGGCGCGCAATTCCCATCAATGCCTATAATAGGGCTGTACCGCCGGCCTTAATGAAGAATATTGATACGGATACTGTTTTGCATCCAGCTTTCGAATCCGACCAGGCAAGCGGCTCAGTGCCACGGCCAAGAAATGCACCGCTGGGAATGTCGGCGGGGGCCAGGGGACCCCCGGTATGTAGTCACTACTCGTGTGTAGCGGCCTGGGGCGCGAATCGCTGGATGGCAAGTAGCTTGGGGTTGCTTTGGGTGCTCATTATCGCGATTACTGTTGTCGTTTTTCCTCATGAGGCGATGGCGCAGGTTCCTCACGCTAATTATTCCGGTCATGTGCAAGAAGAAGGGACCTTGGCTCCTGTTTCTGATGCTCGAGTAATATTTAATTTTGCCAATCCCGATACTTTAGTTACTGACGCGACAGGCTATTTTGGCCCTGGTGTTTCTGCCGTTCCTGGCGCTCTACTGCCGAGCGTTTCATTAACTAATAAGATTAATCCAGTTCAGGATGGTACTGCTCGCTTCGTGTTAAGTGGAGTCTCCGCTGATAAGGCCGTTCAAGATGAGTATTCCCTTGGCATTTTTGATGTGCGAGGACGAAAGATTGATCTGAACAATGGCCCTGCTGCCAGCGGTACTTATTTTGCTTTGCTTAGTGCCAAGTCGGGTATTGTTGCAGCCTCAAAATTTTCTGTTATTGATGGTTTGCGAAAGACTGATTTGGAAGTTCGTGCTGATGAAAATTATGATCGTTTGAATGCTGATAAGGTGAATATTGATGTTCCTGTTCATATTGAGAAGATGGATGGTACTGCTCTTGCTGATACGAGCGTTACTTTTTCTGATCAGCAGGTGTATGATTTTACTTTTACCGTTCCTCAAGTTGTTAATGGTGATTTTATTGATCTTCAGCTTCGTAATAATGAGACTGGTTTGGGTGAGCTTGGTGAAGTGAAGATTTATGATAAAGTTTCTGGTTCTCTTGTGGCTTATTTTCCCACCGATTCTTCAGGACATTTATATGCTTTAATTCCTACTGATGTTGATACTTTTCAGATTAAAGCTAGGACTTTTCAAGCTAGTGGTGACACTAGTTTTGTGAGAACAAAAATTGTTCCTAGTCCTGGTCCTCAAAGTCATAGTCTTGAGATGAGGACTGTGCCAACAGACAATCTTCAAAGTGTTCCAAACAACCCTGCTAATACCTTATCAATAGAAGAAAATTTTGGGAATTTGGTGTATGATATTATGACTAGTGGTGCCTCTGATGGTACGCCATTTATTCATCCTTGGGATTGGGATGGTGATGTTGCTACTTACAATACTTCTTCTGGTTTGCCTGAAATTGCTATTGTAAGAAATTATAATGGTCAGACTTTGTCTGATGATGACATCACTCAGATTACTAATGGTTTTATGGATGTACTCAACACGTATGGTTTGGGTACAGACAATATTCAAGTCTATGATACTGATGATGGCTTGACTAGAGTAAAAAATTCCTATACTATTCCTGAGAAAGGTTATTTTGTAGTCTACCCTCGATTTGGACAAATCCCTGGTAATGCAAACATTAAAGAGTGGTCTGATGATGAAGATGGTCATTGGTTTATGGAAGGAGCTGAGATGGGCGTTAATAGTCACGGGGCTGCTCTTCTTGATGCGACTCGTGTTGAGGCTGCTAGTGGTTATGGTTGTCGAGACCCCCCAACTTTTACTGAGCCTTGGGCAAGTGATGTAACTCAATTTGCAGAGCAACCGAACACGTCTGATTTTACTGTTGTTGATACTAAGATGTTTGAGATGCTTAAGAATTATGATGCTGAGAATTTGTTTACTTTCTTGACGCTTCCTCAAGACTTCTAATGAATATATTATTGTATTATTAAGTTTGGCTAACAATTATATGTTCAGCTTTCGAAGCGCATGACTGAGGACGTGTTTGATACAGGTTGCGATCAGAGACTGGAGCATTCCCTATTAACCGGCAGTTGCAGGCCCCGACAGCAAATATAGGCAAGTCAAAAGTTGAGGAGCTCACGGCGCGCTTGCTGACCTGAACCCCCATTGCAAGACTACTCCCGTTCAGAAATGTTATGATCCCAATAATCCGCGCGAGTTTGATCTGGGTTCCTATGGCTACGTCCTGGACTGCATAGACACCATCAGCTGTAAAGTGGGCCTGACCAGCCGCGGCATAGCGTCCGGTGCGCGCCCCTTGTACCTAGCGCAATTTCCGCCCCGTGATATGTCCTGAAGCCGTACGCTTTTCTGATAGTCAGTTTTGTTTTGGTGTTGAAACCCTCGACAACGCCGCTTGAAAATGCTGTGCGCACGAGATCGCGGCGTAGAGAGCGCAAAGAACTGATGAAGTGGTTATGCAATGATTTCCGGGCAGGAGTTGGTCTATTGGTTTCCGGCAGCATGGCAGTAGGACTACTGCAGTTGTCATTGTTATTTGTGGCCAATTGACTAACTTTCTGTTACTTATAAAAAACGTGCTGACCGGAATGGGAACATAGCGATAGGAGCGCCAATCATGGCTATTACTAATCTTGATGAGGTATTGGCCACCATGCCGCTGGCGGCTGCGGTGAAGAAATTGCTGAGGGAGAATGCTTCTGCAATCTATCAGGAACAGATTGTGGCAATAGAGCAAGAACTGGCGGGAGTAGTGACCCGTGCGGCGCGCGGGCCACTAACGGAAGCCTGCAATAATCTGCGCGAAGCACAGCGTCAGTCCAGCTTGCCAGTGCAGGTGGAAATTGCGCGGGCAGTTTCCGCCATTCTGCGCGAAGCGGGGGTAGCGATTCGCATGCACAAGGCAGCAGAGACTGACACGCCGCGACAACGCCGGCCGCGGGTGAGCGAAGAGCAGATTACTCGGCAGGTGCTGCAGGCACTGCCCAAAGATACGGAGACTGGCCTATCCGGGAAAATGCTGGCTAAGGAATGCGGAGTATCCTACCAGACGATTCGCCGGCATTTGGTTTCCATTCAGGACCAGGGATTAATAGTGCGGCAAGGCACGGGGCCGGGGACCACTTGGTGCCGCGCGAGCAAGTAATTTAATAGATCATTTTGACCGCAAATATTTCCGCAGCCATTGCTTGGGTTTTTTCATTCCCGTGCAGTGCTGATGATCGAGCAACGGGAGGCCGCGCACAGCGGCCACTGGGTCGGTGTGTTTTCTGGCGGTGGGATCCAGGTGCAGACCCGGCCTACCGCGACTGTTACGAGGGGGGTTAGAAGGGTGTTGTTGTTGCCATTTTTTGACCAACCATAAACCAGGGAATCAATTCATGACCCCTGCGGATTCCGCTATCGGCCCCTCCATAGACAAGCCAACTTTGCACCTTTTCGTTCTTTGGCAGATTCTTGAATTTGTCCAATCCTCCAAAAGAAGTTGGTGTCACCGTTGCACCGGATTTTGCTTCCACTAAAACAAGTTCCTGGCCCAAATCAAACAGAAAATCCACTTCCAGACCATGATTGTCCCGCCAAAAGTGGAGATTATTTTCCAGCCCTCGGTTCATTCTGCTCTTCAATAATTCCCCAAATACAAAAGTTTCAAACAACGCACCACGCAGGGGATGAGTCTCAATTTGCCTTGCATTTTCAATTCCGATCAAATAGGCGGCAAGTCCGGTGTCCAGGAAAAATAGTTTGGGTGATTTAACCAGACGCTTGCGAAAATTCTGATGATATGGCTGCACCAGTTTTATGACATAACTTGCTTCCAGGACAGAAAGCCAGCGCCGGACCGTAGGAGCGCTCATGCCACAATCAGCCGCCAGATTGGAGTAATTCAACAACTGTCCCGTTCGCCCCGCACAAAGTCGCATAAACCTCTGGAAGATTGACAAATCCTCTACCATTTGCAGTTGGCGCAAATCCCTTTCCAAATAAGTTCGCAGGTAGTTCGTATGCCAGATTAATGGATTGATTTTTCGGTCGTAGATTGGCGGATAGAATCCTTGCCAAAGAAGACGGTCCAGTTGTCCGGGTTCATGAGTGAAAAGGGGGCCAGCCGTACCTTGGTTCAACTCATTCAAACTAAAGGGAAGTAGAGAAACACTAGCAACTCGTCCTGCCAAGGATTGAGAGATTTTTGCGTTGAGAGCAAACTGTTGAGAACCGGTAATGATGTATTGGCCCATCATTCGGGCTTTATCGACCCTGACTTGCAAGTGAGAGAAGAGTTCCGGGCACAGCTGGATTTCATCGAGAATCACACCATCGGGGAAACGGTCCAAGAAGCCAATGGGATCATCCTGGGCCCATTGCAAATCCTGGGGCAACTCAAGAGATACATAAGGCTTCTTGTCAAAAACCAATTGTGACAAAGTCGTTTTACCCGACTGGCGGGGTCCGGTGATGGCGACGATGGGGAATTCAGTAGCCAGTTCTAGGATTGTCTTCTTCATTGATCGGTTGATCATCCTTTTCCCTGTCTTCCGTGTTGTACAAAATGAAAGTTAGATATTTGAATTGTACAGCATGGTGCGTGGGTGTCAAATGATATTCACCAAAAAAATGGCAAGCTAAAGTTGGATGGGGCTCTGTCCCAGCCAATGTCGTCCTTGCCCCAGCTAAAGGAAATTTGATATGTTGTCCCTACGATCTAATTTATCCGCCACAAATACCGGCCGGATCAACGGTGACTGCATCATGCCCCGGGATGGTTTTTTCTGTCGCGTACTGGCAGTCTGGCTGATTTCCGCCAATACCACCGTGAGCATCGAACGCAACCTGCGGGGCAGGGGCTGACGGCTACGCCGTCTCCCCAAACAGATCTTCACCAACTGCAACATCTTTACTCCCCCGCTGAGCACAACCGTGCCGGCGCGGAGACCTGTCGTTTATTTCGCCGGGACTGCAATTCGTTGGCGGCCGCAAGTGGCTCGTCGATGCCTCGGTGCAGTTCCCAATGCGAGGCAGGCCCAAACTCACCCAGTTGAATTTCAAGACAGCAATTCCACAATACTACCCTCGCTTTGATGCCATGAGTCTACTGCTTCCGTTGGCGATTGTTGATGATGAAATTGTCGATATTGCAATGGTTGTTACCAGGAACCCATCTGGGTCTTACCAAGGTCGTACGGTACTACCCCTTGATTGGGCGTACCAGAACGCGCGAGTTGTTTGCCTACCAGACAGCGATTGGTTGACACCAGAGTTGATAGGCTCGGAGGCGGTATCAATGGATAGTGAACCGCCTGCTTGAGTAACAACAGCTTAAGGAACCAGGGACCAGGGGAGACCACTATGGCTAGATTGCCACATATCGTCCGCAAGGCCAAGAAGTCCAGGATCATGGGGAAGCCGAACGCTGTCAGCTGCGCGCCGATCCGCGTTTTGTCGGACTCGACGGTGACGAAGTGCACGCCGCTGGGCGCCCATCGGCAGCGTCACAACCAGTGGTTTTGCTCCTGTCTTACAATGGGGATTTCTTGGTACGGACAAAGGATACGACCAATTGATAGCTTTCTTTCGTTCAGGCGTTGATAGCCTGGCTGAGAACAACATTACCTTGATTTTTATCGCTTTTTGGCTAAAACTACCTTGTTTTTTTTCTCAAGACCGGGCACAATGGCTCCACAGCATCACCAACACCACTATTTCAGGTTAACTGGAGCCCACTATGTTCACGCGCGACGCTTTGAAAGATCTGACTGCGTGGTATGCCAACCAGAAGCAAGCCAAGCCCCTCCTTGTGCGCGGCGCCCGGCAGGTCGGCAAGACAACCCTGGTGCGCATGTTGGCCCAACAGCTCGATCTCCAGTTGGTGGAAATCAATCTGGAGAAGCCCTGGCACTTCACCCAGACCTTCACCCACCTTGACCCACGCCGAACAATCGAAGCGATTGAGCTGGAATTCAATATCGACATCGATCCTGACCGGTCCCTGGTTTTCTTTGATGAAGCCCAGGCCTGTCCGGCGGTGCTGCCCTTGTTGCGGTATTTTTACGAAGAGGCCCCCGAGTACCGAGTTATCACCACCGGTTCGCTACTGGGCTTCGTCCTGGCCCAACCGAATTATTCCATCCCCGTGGGACGGATCGAGCTCTACGACCTCGGCCCGCTCACTTTCCAGGAGTTTCTGGCCGGCATCGGCGAGCAGAAGGCGCTGGCGGTGGTGGAGGAATTCTACTGGGACCAGCCGATTTCCGAGGCCACTCACCAGCAAATGAATGCACTGGTGCGCTCGTTTTGTCTGGTCGGCGGGATGCCCGAGGCCGTGCGTGTTTTCGCCGACGACCGCAGCCTGCGAGCGGTAGAGAAAACCAAGGCTCTGATCCTTGAAACCTATCGCCTGGATTTCAACAAGTATCTGGGCAAGTCTGATCCCACGCTACTTCAGATCGTGTTCGACGCCCTGCCCCTACTGCTGGGACGCAAGCTGGTCTACGCACGCATCAGCCGCGACTACAAGAGCGCTGCCGTGTCGGCTGCCGTGCGTCAACTGGGTCTCGCTGGTCTGCTCACCAGGATCCATCACAGTGAAGCGAACGGCGTGCCCCTGGCGGCCGAAAAACGGGAGCGTGTGTTCAAGCCCTTGCTGCTGGACACCGGGCTGCTCTTGTCGCAGTTGAAATTGCTACCCGCCGAACTTGACCAGGTACCGGAGCTGAACCTGATCAACAAGGGCACGATCGCCGAGCAGTTCATCGGACAGCACCTGCTGGCTGCGCAGCCGTCGTACCGCACCCCGGAGTTGTTCTACTGGTGCCGGGAAAAACCGTCCTCGTCGGCTGAGGTCGACTACCTGCTTGAGCTGGCAGGACGGATCGTGCCGGTGGAAGTGAAGGCCGGCAAGGCAGGCAAGCTTCGCTCACTGCAGGTGATGATGAAGGAACGCCGGCTACCGGTGGCGGTGCGGTTTTGCACTGCCTTACCTCGGGTCCAGCAGGAGGACCGCGGCACCGCCCTGGGAGCGGTGAGTTTCAAACTCGTATCACTGCCCCACTACCTGGTGGGACAGTTGCCGCGATTGGTGACGGAATCGGAGGCCTGGACAGCCAGCTAGTTGCCATCCAAAACAGTCCACCGGGTTGCTATTGCTCGCGAACTCAGTTAAAATCAAGGCACCAATACCCGTCCCGACGACCGCCATCCCGGAAAGCCGTATCCCGTTCCCATGCTGGACCTGTCTGCATTCCTCTCGCCCCTGTCGCACTTGAATGTGTGGCACCCGGGTGCGTCCGGCATTTTCACGGCCTACATCGGTCCCGGCGCCGGTTTCGCCCTCGGCGGGTCGTTCCTTTTCGGCCTGGCCGGCTTGCTGCTGGCCTTCATGGCCGTGCTGTTCTGGCCGGTGCGGGTGGTCATCCGCGCGATCAAGGGTCGCGGCCGGCTGAAGAACGCCCGGGCGCGCCGGGTGATCGTGCTGGGGCTCGACGGCCTGGATCCGGGACTTTGCCGCCGCTATATGGCCGAGGGCAAACTGCCCAA
>JAJRUX010000145.1 GCA_024277575.1 Gammaproteobacteria bacterium
AGTGCAACGGCTGGTGATATTCAGATAGCGATTTCCGTGCAGAGTATAGGCAATAGTAGCGGTTTGGGATTCAGTCTGCTCTGCCATCTACCTCACCCTGCCAAAAGCGTAAGATTCTATATAGCAGACAGTTTTTTTCATTGATTTCGATCACCCGTTGTCAAATAATGGAAGATTACAGTTTAATAATCATATGATGTGGGAGCCGACGTGTTTGCCCGTATATTCATCTCGTTTATAGTCATTCTTACCACCACTACGCTAATTACCTCAACAGCTATCTCCTGTTCCGGCATCGCAGCCCCTCTTCCCCGTTTCGCTACTTTGCTCGCTGTTCTGGGCGCTGCCACGGGACTGTTTTATTTTATTCTCACCGGGGCACTCCGGCGCTTGTCACAAAAACAGGAAGCGGAGGATAACCGCAAAAAGGAGCTGGAACAGATCAAGGCGTCACTTACCGCCTCCATGTCACATGAGTTGCGCACCCCGCTGAACGCAATCATTGGTTTCACCGGAATAATACTTCAGGGAATGTCCGGAGAGATTAACAAGCGTCAACGGGATCAACTGGAACGGGTGCTCGATTCAGCTAAAAAGCTACTCTCCATGATCGTAGATCTGATCAACATCGCCAAGATCGACGCCGGCAGTACGGGAACATTCCCGACAACTTTTTTTCTTGATGAAGCCGCAAAAGAATGCGTGCATGAATTAAGCGGGGAGAACCACCCGAATTTCAAAGGCGTAATGATTGAAGTTGACGTTTCACCTGAAATACAGATTTACAACGATCGAAAAAAATTGATGCAATGTATTATCAACACACTGATCTGTATAGTAGAATGCACAGGCATAAAAAGTATAACTGTCACTGCTCACGAGGCAGGCAAACACCTAAACATAATCATCGGTACATCACGGCCAGGGCCGGATCGGGAACAGCTGAATGGTCTTGCTAGCTCTATGGACACCGGAGAACCCGTGCCTGAAGAGAGAGCCGGCAACAGCATAAGGCTCCATTTAACAAAAAAAATGATTTCAGAACTGCTTGGGGGAAACATGTCCATCAACACAGAATCGGGAAATGGCAGACTATTACAGCTCACTTTCAGCTCTATAATTGGGAACAAACAGCAAATATGAACTTGCCACCAATGCCGGCTGGAGCCCGCCCCGCGTGACCAAGCCACCCGTAGACGACTGAAACAGTTGCCCAAAAAAAATCAACCTCAATCAAAATCCGGAAAACATCGATGAAAATACTGATAGTTGAGGATGATGAAAACTCCTGTCTGCTGCTAACCACCGCATTGGAGGCGCTGGGCTATGAAACAGAAAGTGCGGAGAGTGGAGAATTCGCCCTCCGGATAATGCATCAATCTCTACCGGATCTGGTTATTTCGGACATCATGATGCCTGGAATGGACGGTTTCGAGCTCTGCCGCAGAATCAAAGCAGACCCACAACTGAATCACATTCCCCTGGTATTCTATACCGCTACCTACACCGACCCTGAAGATCGGGAGCTGGCACTAACCCTTGGCGCATCCAGGTTCATCGTAAAACCAATGGAAATCGCCGAGTTCCTGAACATAATCACCGGGATACTTGATGAACATAAACAGCGTAACCTCCCCGTGCCAAAACCATCCCGGAAAGAACTCTCCGGACTGAATAAATTGCACAAGTTACGCCTTGCCCACAAACTGGATGACAAAATCCGGTTGCTGGAGCAGGAACAAAAAATGCTCCGGATCAGCGAAGCACGCTATCGCTCGTTGATCAATGACGTGCTGGACAACTCCGCTGTCGCGCTCATCATCCTGGACAACGATTTCACAGCCGTCTGGGCCAACCGTTCCTTTGAGCGCTTTTTTCACGTCAACAGAGAGGAGATCATCGGTAAGGATTTCCGTAAAACCATCAGCACCGTATTTTCAAGCCTGTCCCACAGTAGTTGTGATTTCAAGTCAAAAATACTCTCCGCATATCGCACTGAAAAGGCTAGTTCAAAACACATGACCTGCTGTCTGAAAACAACCAGCGGAAAAGCAAAACAGTGGCTCGAGTACCGCGGCCAACCGATTTATACAGGGCTATACAAAGGAGGAAGGGTTGAACATTTTACTGACGTAACAGAGATCAAACTGGCCGAAGAAAAACTACATATCCTTTCACAGGCTGTCGAACAGAGTCCTGCTTCGGTGATCATTTCTGATACAGAGGGAAATATAAAATATGTCAATCCACGATTCAGCAGAATTACCGGCTACAGTGCTGACGAAACTGTCCATCGGGATCTGGCCTGGACAATCGCTGGTCACGCCCCTTGTGACACACTGGCGGAAATCCAGGCTACACTCAAAAATGGCACGGAGTGGCGGGGAGAACTTCCCAACCAGAGAAAAAATGGTGAGGATTTCTGGGAGTATGTAGCCGTATCCCCCATCAAGGCAAACGATGGCACCATCACCCATTTTCTTGCCATCTGCGAAGATATTACCGTACGCAAGGTCTATGAGGAACGGCTGTTCAACCAGGCCAATTTTGATTCACTTACCCGGCTTCCAAACAGAGTGCTGGCATTCGACCGCCTGACCCAGGCACTTGCCAGGGCTCATCGCAATGAGCGTATTGTTGCAGTTATATTTATCGATCTCGACCACTTCAAAAATGTTAATGACACACTGGGACATGCAGCCGGTGACCAGCTTCTTATCGAGGCAGCAAAACGACTGCGGGACGCCACACGAGAAGATGATACCGTCGCTCGCCTGAGTGGTGACGAGTTCTTGGTCATTCTTCCTGATCTGGCTACAATCTACGACTCCAAGGTAGTAGCGCATAAAATTCTGAATGCTTTTTCCACCCCTTTCACCCTGGAGGGACGGGAGCTGTTTTTCACCGTCAGTATCGGCCTGTCCACCTACCCGGACGACAGCGATAATCCGCACACGCTGCTGCAACATGCCGATGCAGCGATGTATCGTGCCAAGGCCAGCGGAAGAAATACTTACCGCTATTTCACACCGGACATCAACAAGCAGGCAGTTCACCGGCTGGAGCTGGAATCCCATCTCCGCCTGGCGCTGGAGCGCAATGAATTCACCATCAAATACCAGCCAATCATCGATATGGCCGAGAAAAAGATGATAGGTGCAGAGGCCCTGCTGTCCTGGTACAACCCTGCACTGGGCCATGTCTCACCCGACCATTTTATCCCTGTTGCGGAGGAAACAGGCCTAATTGTTCCCGTTGGAGAGTGGGTTCTGGAGACCGCCTGTCTACAGGCAAAAGCCTGGCAAGAGCAGCTTCAGTCACCCTTTCGCATCTCTGTCAATGTATCTTCCCGACAGTTTCGGGAAAAAAACTTTGTCAAAACAGTTTGCAGAGCCTTGAAAAAAAGTAGCCTGACAGCCAGCGATCTGGAGCTGGAAATAACCGAAAACCTGCTGTTGAAAGAGGCCGGAGAGGCATCAGACATACTTAACGAGCTGAACCGGATGCAGGTTCATCTGGCAGTTGACGATTTCGGTACCGGTTACTCTGCACTGAGCTACCTGAAACACTTCCCGTTCGATGCGCTTAAAATTGATCGCACCTTTGTACGAGATATAACAACCGACAAAGAAGACGCCGCACTAACCCGGGCAATTATCGTCATGGCACAAAGTCTTGGCCTGAGAGTTACCGGCGAAGGTGTGGAAACCGAGCAACAGTTGAACTTCCTGCTTGGAGAGGGATGCAATCAGGTTCAAGGATACTACTTCTGCAAACCGGTGCCCGCCAACACGTTCAGTGACATGCTGCGGAAACATGAAACCATTGAGTGGCTTTCCGAGCATATAACACCCCCTGCAACAATGCACTAACA
>JAJRUX010000146.1 GCA_024277575.1 Gammaproteobacteria bacterium
ATATTGAACGCAAGGGCTGCTCCTTGAACTTTTCAGGTGTAGTAACGACATAATTTATCCAGCAATAGTGGTTATTGCCTTTTTTCCATATCGGCACATAGATGGTTTATGTTGAAAACAGATTGAAATCTCCTGCCGGCGAAGCTGTGCTGGGCGGGGATGCGTGGCTGTCAACCCTGTCCGGGCAGTATTCGGAGCAGTCGCTGGCGGTGCTGCGCCGCGCCTGTGAAATGGCCCGACGGGCACATGGCGGGCAGTTGCGTGCCTCCGGTGAGCCCTATCTGCATCACGTGCTGGCGGTGGCGGATATCCTGGTCAATCTGCGGCTGGACTGCGAAACCATCGCCGCCGCCATCCTGCACGATGCGGTGGAGGATACTGAGGTCACTCTGGAGGGGATTGAGCAGGAGTTCGGCAGTTCCATCGCCCGGTTGGTGGACGGAGTGACCAAGATTGAGTTCATCCACTCCGTGTCGGGTAGCGGCGCGGGCACACATCAGGCGGAGAGTCTGCGCAAGCTGCTGCTGGCGATGGCGGAGGATGTGCGCGTGGTGTTGATCAAGCTGGCGGATCGGCTGCACAACATGCGCACCCTGAAGCACCTGCCGCCGGAGAAGCAGCACCGTATCGCCCGGGAGACGCAAGAGATCTACGCACCACTGGCAAACCGTCTGGGGATCTGGCAGCTAAAGTGGGAGCTGGAGGATCTGGCGTTCCGCTATCTGGAACCGGACAACTACCGCAAGCTGGCGCGCAGCCTGGATGAACGGCGGGTGGAGCGCGAGCGGTACATCGAGCGGGTCATCGAACAGCTTTCCGCGGCATTGGCAGAGGCGGGAATCAAGGCCGAAGTCACCGGCCGCCCCAAACATATCTACAGCATCTGGCGCAAGATGCGGCGCAAGGGGGTGGGGCTGGACCAGCTCTACGACCTGCGCGCTCTGCGCATTCTGGTGGACGAGGTGGCGGATTGCTATCACGCCCTGGGGGTTGTGCATACCCTGTGGCGGCACATTCCGCGGGAGTTCGATGACTACATCGCCACCCCCAAGGAGAACCACTATCAATCCATCCATACGGCAGTGATAGGGCCGCAGGGCAAGACGCTGGAGGTGCAGATCCGCACCCATGAGATGCACCGCCACGCCGAGCTGGGGGTGGCGGCCCACTGGGTCTACAAGGAGGGCGGCGGTGCGCGGGACGGTGGTTTCGAGCAGAAGATCGCCTGGCTGCGGCAGTTGCTGGAGTGGAAGGATGAGTCCCGCGATGCCGGCGATTTCATCGACCGCTTCAAGTCGGAACTGTTCGAGGATCGGGTCTATGTGCTGACCCCGCAGGGAGATATTCTGGATCTGCCCCAGGGGGCGACGCCGCTGGATTTCGCCTATGCGGTCCATACTGAAGTGGGGCATCGCTGCCGGGGTGCCAAAGTGGATGGGCGCATTGTTCCGTTGACCTATGAGCTGAAAAGCGGGCAGCAGGTGGAGATCATGACCACCCGACACGGCGCGCCCAGCCGGGACTGGCTCAACCCGCAGCTGGGTTATGTGAAAAGCTCGCGGGCCCGCTCCAAGATCCTCACCTGGTTCAAACAGCAGGATCAGGAGAAACACATCAGCGAAGGGAGGCTGGCGCTGGAGCGGGAGCTGCGCCGCCTGGGCGCCACCGAGCTGGATCTGGACAAATTGGTACCGGAACTCAAGTTTCAGGAGCAGAATGAACTGCTGGCAGCGATTGGCCGGGGAGAGGTGACCACGGCGCAGATCGCCGGGGCGGTGCATCGCCTGCAGCCACCTGCCATACCGCAAGCGGCGGTGCCGAAACGGCCGCGTGAAACCGGGGCGCAGAGTGGCGGTGATATTCGCATCCACGGCGTCGGCAATCTGCTCACCCATATCGCCCGCTGCTGCAAGCCGGTTCCGGGAGACAGCGTGATCGGCTACATAACCCTGGGACGGGGCGTCAGCATCCACCGCCGCGACTGCCCCAACATCCTCAACCTGGACAGCGAAAAACGCTCCCGCCTCATCGAGGTGGAGTGGCGCGGCTCCAATCCTGGCGAGAGCTATCAGGTGGATGTCAACCTGCGCGCCGTGGATCGTTCCGGCCTGTTGCGGGACGTCACCACCATCCTGGCGGCGGAAGATGTCAATGTGCTGGCCGTCAATACATCCACCGATGCGAAACAGGGCATCGCCACCATGAAACTGACCATCAGCATCCACAACACCAGCCAGTTGAGCAAGGTGCTGAACCGGATTGCCCAGCTGCCCAACATGCTTGAGGTGTGGCGGCAGAGCTGATGCAATTTCCATCGCCACTGGTGGAAGGGGTTCTTATCCGCCGCTACCAACGTTTTCTGGCTGATGTGCGCCTCCCCAACGGGGAGGTGATCACTGCCCATACCCCCAACACCGGTTCCATGCTGGGCTGCGCTGAACCGGGCAGCCGGGTGTGGATTCGCAACAGCGGCAATCCGGCGCGCAACTATCCCTGGTCCTGGGAGATCAGCGAAACCAGCGAAGGCATCAAGGTGGGCATCAACACCCTGCTGAGCAATCACCTGGTGCGGGAAGGGATCGACTTTGGAGTGATTACCGAACTGGCCGGTTATGAACGGATTCGCAGTGAGGTGCGTTATGGCAGTGAGCGCAGCCGCATCGATCTGTTGCTGGAAAAAGATGATGGTTCGAATTGCTATGTGGAGGTAAAAAATGTAACCGCTGCGGAAAATGGCGTTGCCTTCTTCCCAGATGCTCCAACGGCTCGTGGAAAAAAACATCTGCGTGAATTGATGGAGATGGTGAGGCAGGGGAACAGGGCGGTACTGTTTTTTTGCGTACAAAGGAGCGATGTTCGTGCAGTTCATCCGGCGGATCATATCGACCCCGAATACGGTTATGTTTTTCGGGAGGCGGTAGCGAACGGTGTTGAAATAATCTCTTACCAAGCGAACATTTCACTGCGGGAAATAAGGCTGGTTTCTCCCTTGAGGAATGAAGTTCAGTGCAGCGAAATAAAAGGGAATCCCTGACTGCGGTAATCCCGTTTTTTCTGAACGGTGTTTGAAGGACTGATTTGGCTGTTTGTGATCGATGTCACGGTTCACGTTTTAATATGGGAATAGATTTAAGCTAACATAGCGTAGTGGGTAGGGGTCATGAGGTATTGCTATGGAATACCAACATAAAAAATGGAGATTTTGTTATGACCCGGATAAATATAGCGGGAAAAGTGATTGGCGATGTCTGGCGTGTTCATGAAACAGACAAAGAGATTATCTGCTTTATGCTCAAGAATGAACCCGCATGGTTCAGAATTAAATACAACAGGGAGATAGCACTTGGGCGAGCGGATTATATGGTGGAGATGTTGCAGGTCGCCGCGCAGAAAGATAATGACATTGAGGTGGCGCTGGAGTATGAGTTGTCCTTCGAACAAAAATCGCCACTATTTCACGATGTAAAATATATTCAGATCAGGGTCCGGCCACGGCCCACCATTCAGCCTGTTGAAACAGAAACAAGACGGCAAGGTTCTTCTGCTGTGGCTGCACATTTCAGGAAATAGTGCGAGAGATTTTGGTATCGCTGATCTGAACAAAAAAGGACACTCTATCCTTGGAGTAGGTGGTATCAAGCCAGCTCGCTTACTTGAAGCCAATTAGTGTTACGCGATATCCTCCGGTTTTCTCGGGAGGATAAATTGAACTCATGTTGACACACTACTGGCGGAACTTCTGCGAGTATCAATTTCGTGCGACAAAAAAGGCGGTAACGGCTTTTTTATTGGCATGTTTTTCGTCTCTGATGCTGTTTTCTACGGCGCATGGTGAAGAGTTCGAGCATCCACGGGATACACTATGTCCGTTGCCTTTCCTGCCGGAACCCCGTTTTATCCGCTGATAGCTGCCCCCAAAGAGGCGCGAACCTTCGTCAGCCAACACAAAATGAATTCCAATTTCCCCAATGCAACCAATGTTGCATCGGTTGGCTATGGTGGCCATTTTGGTCTCTATAAATTTTCGAAGGCCCAAAGCCGTGATGAGTGGCAGATAAGTTTTACGGCGGCTCTGTTTGCCCAGTTTAATCTTGATCAACCTTCGGATGATTTGGTGAATGCCGACTATACGTTTGGTTTTTCCCTTACACATAGGAGGGATGCTGTTTCTACCCGGTTCCGGATCTATCATCAGAGTTCCCATCTGGGTGATGAGGTGCTACTGAATCACTCTTTGCCTGTAGAGTGGGTTGATATCAACTATGAAGCGCTGGAAGCATTGGTTTCTTATGATTGGAATCAGCGCTGGCGTTTTTATGGTGGTGGTGAATACATTATTCGGCAGTCCGAGAGTACTAGCAGGCAGGTCTGCGCGTTTTGTCGGTGGACTGGATTTGGCGGGCCATCAGGAGCTGGACTGGGATGTTGATACAAGTTTCAAGGCAGGTTTTGAGCTGGGTGGACGAGAGCCAGCCGGGCGCAATCTGAGGGTGATGCTGGTGTTGCATGACGGGCACATACCTTATGGTCAGTTTTTTACTGAAAAGGCCACCAGCTATGGAGTGGAGTTGGCACTGGGATTCTAGACATCATGAATTGACCTGTCCTCCTCGATTATGGCTCTGCGCCAGGGGTTCCAACCTCTTGGCGTAATCCACGTCTTCGAGGTTGGGCAGGTCAATTCATGATGTCTAGAGCATTTCATACAGCATGATGCTGCCAACCACCAGGGTAGCTGTTCCAATGATCGCCTGAAAGAAGCTGTGTAACCGACTGAGTTCAGCAGCAGAGTAGCGCAAGGGGATGGCAATGACCAGCGATAAAGCCACCATTCCTGCAATGGAGCCGATGCCGAACAGGGCGATGTAGAGCAGGCCTGTGGCGGGGGAGTGGGCGGTCTGCAGAGTGAGCAGGATCAGCGCCGCCGAACCGGCCATGCCGTGCATGGTGCCTACCAGCAGGGCGCGTAGTGG
>JAJRUX010000147.1 GCA_024277575.1 Gammaproteobacteria bacterium
AAGGATACGACCTTGTTCGACTATCAAAACCATTCGTTGTTCGGGCGCCATTTTTACCGAATCACCGAACGCGATCGGATTACTACCACTCTGAAAATGAAGCAGTACCGGGCGGCGGCGGCAAAGCGGGACTATGACAGCTATGATTTTCTGTTGGGCCTGAAACACAACTACTCGGAAACAGCCAGTGGTCATTTTCAGGTAGGCTGGCAGCAAACCAGTTACACAAGTCGCTGGGATACAGGGGATACAGCAAATTATCTGTTTCAGATTTATGGGGAGAAACGGACCGGTTTGACGAAATTCAGCGCCCGTCTTGGTCGATCGACATTTGCCAGCGGGGCAGGCGATGTAGTCAATTCTGATGAGCTGGTATTCAATATGACCCGGGAGTTGTCAGAAACCATGCGGTTCTCGCTTCGTGTGAAGGCGTTTCAGAATGAATCCATACGCAGAGATAACCCCTCTGCCAACCGGCGTTACATATCAATTGCGCCCGCGTTGAGATGGAGGATAACCCAGTGGTGGTCGGTGGATGCTGCTTATCGATACCGGCGCCAAAACAGGGAGACTGATAGCGTCAGTGCGGAGAGTAATGCAGTTTATCTGTCCATGCGCTATGCACGCCCTACCCCTTTATAGGTTATTCTTTAGTTTTATTGATCTGAAGATTTTTACATTGTGAGCAGTTTTGCCTATCCATTGGGGCTACTGGGAAGGTTTTCCCGGCTACTAGCAACTACTGATAGCGGGTTGTTTCCGGAGTTTTAGGGCAAGAGAGCCATTTTTGGCAAGTGTTACGTACTAATTAAAGTGAGTTGATGTCAGTGGTAAAGGCAAACGATAAGACTGCGGGGCAGCAGGTTCCCCGTCTTGGTGATTACTGGGCGATATTGAAACGCCGCAAGTGGTATTTTCTGGTGCCATTTGCGGCAACGCTGTATATCAGCCTGTTGTTGGCTTTTGGTTTGCCATCGATCTATCGTGCTCAGGCAACCATCTTGATTGAGCGGCAGGAGATTCCCACCAGTCTGGTCGAGTCAACGGTTACCGGTTTTGTGCAAGAGAGGATTGAGGCGATCAAGCAGCGCCTGATGAGCCACGACAGATTGTGGGAAATTGCTGAAAAGCTGAATCTTTATCCTGACGTACGCTCAGCTGCCAATCGTCAGGCGGTGCTCAAGCAGATGCGCGATAACATCTATGTGGAGATGGTGGATATTAAAACCAGCCAGGCGGGAAGTAGCCGGGAGGGTGTTGCTACGGTGGCGTTTACGGTCGCATTTGAAGATCGATCACCGGAAACAGCCCAGATAGTTGCCACCGAGCTCGCTGAGCTGTACATGAGTGAGAATCGCAAAAAACGTGGCGAGCAGGCGGCAGAAGTCTCCAGTTTTCTGGAGGAGGAGGCTCAACGCCTGGCTCAGAAGATGGCGGAGAGCGAAAAAAAGCTGGCAGAGTTCAAAAAGAAACATCTTGGAGCAACTCCGGAGCTGTCCAATCTTAATATGCGCCTTTTGGAGCAGACCGAAAATAAAATTCAGCGGCTGGATGATCGCATCCGTTCTCTTGAAGATCGGCAGATGTCGTTGCAGGCCCAGCTGGCTATTACCAGTCCCCACAAAGATGTCTATACGGACAAAGGAGCCAGGGTGCAAAGCTCAGGTGAGAGGTTAAGTACGCTGACATCGGAGTATCTGCGCCTTTCGGCAACTTATGCCCAGGATCACCCAGATGTTGTTAAGTTGCGCAGGGAGATTACTGCACTGGAGAATCAAACCGGGCTGAATAGTGGTGCCAGCAGCCTGGTTGCCAAGCTCAGTACACAGCGAGAGGAGCTTGCCAAGGCCCGCCAACGCTACTCGGACGAACATCCGGATGTCAAGAAGCTGCAACAGAGCGTTGCCGCTCTGGAGCGTGAATTGCGCAGTATTTCGATTGACAGATCCGCCAATATCGTTACCGCTCCAACCAGACCCGATAACCCGGCCTACATCTCCCTGCAAACGCAGCTCAATTCGGTAATGGCTGATATTGCTGCAGATCATTCCACTCGCAGAAAACTGGAGCAGAAGTTGGCAAAGTATGAGTCACGCCTGGCCAGTGCTCCTGCGGTAGAGCGTGATTTTCTGTCCTTGACCCGGGATTATGACAATGCCAAGAAGAAATATCAGGAAATAAAGGACAAACTGTTGGAAGCCCGAATGGCCGAACAGCTGGAGGCGGGAGGAAAAGCCGAACGTTTTTCGCTTATTGCGCGCCCTTATGTTCCGACGGTTCCTGAAAAGCCCAATCGATTGGGTATCGCGCTGCTTGGCGGCGTGTTGGCTTTTGCGTTTGGGCTTGTAGGTGTTACGGCGAAAGAATACAGTGATCATACCGTGCATGGCAGCAAAGGTGTGCTGGCTATCTCTCATGCTCCACCGTTGGTGAATATTCCCTACATCGCGAATAGCGAAGATATGCAGCGCGAGCGCAAGCAGCATAGGCAAATCTTGGTAATTTGGACTATTGTTTTTTTGCTTGTTTGCGCAAGTTTTGTCCTGTTGTTTATGTACAAGCAGTAAGGAACCAGATAATGGATCGCATATCAAAGGCAGTTGAACTGGCAGCCGAGAAGCGGCAACCGGGAAAACCCAAAAAACCACTTTCACGCAGTGAGTCTGCCCAGCCGTTTGAATATACCAAAACACGCAGAATCGTTGTCCAGCCCGAGGTGATGCGAGAGAATCGGTTGATCGCCGGTAGCGACCAGCAGATTATTATTGATGCATACAAGTTGCTGCGTACACGTGTTCTGCACCGCATGCAACAGAACAACTGGCGTACGCTCGGCATTACCAGCCCTGGCGCAAATGTTGGCAAAACCCTGACATCGGTAAATTTGGCAATCAGTATTGCCATGAAACATGAGAACACCGTTGTACTGGTGGATGCAGACTTGCGTCGGCCGAGTGTCCATAAGTGTCTGGGCATTGAGCCGGAGCATGGTCTGCTGGATTACCTCGAAGATGATATTCCCATAGATCAAATGCTAATCAACCCGGGGATTGACGGATTTGTGGTTATTCCAAGTCATAATCACAGCCATGCTCGTTCCTCTGAGCGCCTGTCATCTACCAAGATGGAACGCCTGGTTCGCGAACTTACTGCACGCTATCCGGATCGGTTGGTGCTGTTTGATCTTCCTCCCATTCTGGTTGGCGATGATGTAGAGGCCTTTTCTCCTTATCTCGATGCTTTCCTGCTGGTGGTTGAAGATGGAAAAACCGATATTGTAGAGTATGCTAAAACAATAGAGATTCTTGAACATGAAGATGTTTTGGGGACAGTATTGAATAAATCGAATGAACCTGGGCATGGGTATGACTACTACTATTAGCCCAGATCAGAGCCTTCAAACAGACTGCTTGATGAAGAGGGCTGTCCGGTTGGCTGACAGAGGTATGCATCGCGATGTATGAGTCCTACTACGGTTTCCATGAGAAGCCCTTTGCCCTTGCGCCGGATCCCGCTTTTTTGTTTGCTACCCAGAAGCATCACCGGGCGTTGACCCTGTTGCAATATGGTTTGATGAATCAGGTCGGATTTTCTGTGGTTACCGGAGCTATTGGTTCCGGGAAAACCATGTTACTGCGAAAACTGTTGCAGCAACTTGATGATGATGTGACTGTGGGAATGGTATCCCATGTGCAGTGCGACACCTTCGAAGAGATGTTGCGCTGGATTTTACTGGCCTTTGAGCTGGATTATCGCGGAAAGGATAAAGTTGAGCTGTCAGAGTCTTTTGTCGAGTTTTTGATTAAGGAGTATGGCGAGGGTCGAAGGGTTGTTTTGATCATTGATGAGGCGCAGCATCTCGGTCCTGGTGCACTGGAACAACTACGCATGCTGTCAAACGTTAATGTAGACAAGCATCAGTTGTTGCAGCTGATTCTGGTCGGGCAGCCGGAGCTTCTGCATCTATTGCGTCGCCCCGAACTGGAGCAGTTCGTCCAGCGTATCGGAGTGGATTATTATCTGGAGCCGCTCGAGCAGGATGAGGTCAAGGGATATATTCAGCACCGGCTGCGTGTTGCTGGCGGGGATCCTGAATTGTTTGATGAGGATACCTATGAGCTAATCTGGCGTAGTACCGGAGGTATTCCGCGGTTGATAAATCTTTTGTGTGATATGACGCTGGTTTATGGTTACGCAGAGCAGAAAAGCAAAATCGACAAACATCTTGTAGAAGATGTTATACGGGACAAGCAGCGGGGATTGTCACCAATTGGAAAAATTGCTCAAGTTAAGGCTGACGATGACGATAACAGTGTGGGTGTGAGCAATAGAAGTACTGCATGGAACAATAATTAATAACGTCCCATCCTGCCGGTACTCACGTGGCGGTGTGTTTGGGCTAGCTTGGCTCTGTGGGAAGAGCAGAGAACTCTTTACCAAATAATTTCACAGTGAATTCAATGACAGATAGAACTCCGGTTATTACAATCAAGCCTCCTGGAAAATGGGAAATTATTGATTTTCAGGAGCTGAAGGATTATCGGGATCTGTTCTTTTTTCTCGTGTGGCGAGATATCAAGGTGCTCTATGCCCAAACGATAATGGGCTTTGCCTGGGCGATTCTGAATCCTTTAATCCAGATCATCATTTTTTCAATTATTTTTGGCAAAGTGGCCAAACTGGATACGGACGGGATTCCCTATGTCCTGTTTTCCACGGTTGCAATAATTCCCTGGGCCTACATGTCGGAAGCGATGTCCAGGTCAAGTCAGAGTTTGGTCTCTGGTCAAAGCATGCTGGGCAAGGTCTATTTTCCTCGCCTGATTTTTCCGATTACTCCCGTTTTGGCAAAGCTGGTGGACTTTTCCATTTCTCTGATTCTGCTTTTGGCAGTTATGCTCTACTATCGCATTTCACCGACGTGGAATCTGCTGTTGCTCCCATTTCTCGTTGTGCTGATGATGTCAGTGCCGGCAGGGATAGGATTCTGGCTTTCTGCTTTGTCAATCCGGTTTCGTGATGTGAAGTTTGCGATGCCGTTCGTGATTCGCATGCTAATTTACTCGGCACCGATTTTGTATACGGCATCTTCGATTCCTGACGGCTATCGTTTTTTATATTCCCTGAATCCCATTGTGGCCGTTATTGAAGGCTACCGTGCCTGCTTGCTGGGAACTGAAATTCCATGGGAATTTATTCTGCCTGGGGCAGTGGTATCTGCAGCTTTGCTGGTTTCCGGTGCCATATATTTTCGAAAAATGGAGCGGGTATTTGTTGATGTTATCTAGGAGTCTGTCGGGTTTGGGTAATCGTAGCGAGCTGGTGGGAGAGCGCGTCAAAATGTTTCCGGTTTTGAGGCGAATAGTGGGTCTATTTAACGAAAACCCGGGGACATTTTGGCCGCTCTCCCATCAGCGCAGTAGATTATTCCCAAATCCAACAGACTCCTAGCCACACCGTAAGAAATTAATAATGAGTAAAAACAATATTGCGGTTAATGTGGAGAACCTGTCCAAGGTTTTCCGCCTTGGTGTCAAAGAGCAGACGAGTGAAAATTTTGCCGGAGCACTGTGGGGGTTCGTAAGAAGCCCGATGAAAAATTTCCGTAAATATCGCTCGCTGTATAATTTTAATGATATAAATCTGTCTGAGGAAGAACAGGGAGATGATATCCTCTGGGCGCTGAGGAATGTTTCTTTCACCGTTAATGAAGGTGAAGTGGTTGGCATTATCGGCGGGAATGGTGCCGGGAAATCAACATTGCTGAAAATCTTGTCGCGGATCACACCCCCCACAAAAGGAAATATCAGTATTCACGGCCGGGTATCCAGCCTGCTAGAGGTTGGTACCGGCTTTCATCCAGAGCTGACCGGTCGGGAGAATGTTTATTTGAACGGTACTATTCTGGGAATGCGCAGGAAGGAAGTGGCACAGAAATTTGATGAAATTGTAGCCTTTTCCGAGGTTGATAAATTTCTTGATACTCCGGTAAAGCGCTACTCCAGTGGCATGCGTGTACGTCTGGCTTTTGCGGTGGCTGCCCATCTGGAGCCGGAGATCCTGATTGTTGATGAAGTTCTGGCGGTGGGTGATGCGGCGTTTCAGCAAAAATGCATGAATAAAATGCAGGATGTGGGCAAGGAAGGGCGAACGGTGCTGTTTGTTTCCCACAATATGCCAGCCGTGACTTCATTGTGTGATCGGGTTGTCTGGTTGGATCATGGCCAGAAGGTGAGCGAGGGACCTGCCCAGGAAATTGTTGGAAACTATCTTCTTGCCGGTATGGTGACAAAGGCACAGCGAGAATGGAAAGATCCAGCCAGTGCGCCTGGTGGCCAGTTTGCGCGGTTGTGTGCAGTACGGGTCGTCTCAGAGAGCGGTGAAGTGATGGAGCACGGTGATATTCAGGACCCGGTCGGCATTCAGATGGAGTATGAGGTTCTCCAGGATGGGGAGATTATGCTACCTCATTTCAGGGTAAAGAATGATAATGGGGTTTTGGTCTTCGTTACCTTGGATCATGATCCTGACTGGTATCAATGTCCCCGCCCAAAAGGACGTTACATCAGCACTGCCTGGATTCCCGGAAATTTCCTGAATGAAGGGCCTTATTTTATCGACTGTAATTTGATAACGCGGCATCCTGATGTTCCCCAGTTCAATGAGAGAGAGGTGGTTTCCTTTGCAGTTACGGGTAACATGGAGCCGGGAACGGCTCGCGGGGACTGGCCCGGTAGATTGGGGGGTGTTGTCAGTCCTGCCCTGGAGTGGAAAACGGCCTATAGCCAATGATGGATGGTATTTTTATTCGAGGAGTAGTTGCCCCGTCAAATCGTATTCATCGCTCGTGGTAATCACCACATTGGCAAACTCTCCGGTTGTCAGTTGGGCACCATTTTCAATATAAACGATGCCATCAATCTCCGGGGCATCGGCTGTGCTGCGGGCGATTGCAGCACCTGATTCATCCACCCCATCGACCAGAACGGTAAGGGTTTGTCCCACCTTCCGGGCCAGCCGCGAGGCGCTGATCTCCGCCTGCAGCGCCATGAACCGTTCCAGCCGCTGCTGTTTCAGCTCTTCGGGTACCGGATCAGGAAACGCATTGGCGGCGGCGCCCGCCACGGGTGAGTAGGCAAAGGCGCCAACCCGATCCAGGTTTGCCGCGCGCAGAAAATCGAGCAGCTGTTCAAAATCCTGCTCGGTTTCCCCCGGAAAACCGACGATAAAGGTGCTGCGCAGGGTGATGCCGGGGCACTGCCTGCGCCAGTCGGTGATCCGCTGCAACAGTTTGTCGCTGCTGCCGGGGCGTCTCATGGCCTTGAGAATGGCCGGGCTGGCGTGTTGCAGGGGGATATCCAGATAGGGCAGGATGTTTCCTTCTGCCATCATCGGGATGAGTTCATCTATGTGGGGATAGGGGTAGAGATAGTGCAGGCGCACCCACACCCCCAGCTCTCCCAGAGCTTGCGCCAGGGTGGTCAGACGGGTTTTCAAAGGCCGGCCGTTCCAGAAGCCGGAGCGGTATTTCAGATCCACCCCGTAGGCTCCGGTGTCCTGGGAGACGATCAGCAGCTCCTTCACACCGGCTGTCACCAGGTTTTCAGCCTCTGTCATGACATCGCCAATGGGGCGGCTGACCAGTTTGCCGCGCAGGTTGGGGATGATGCAGAAACTGCACTGCTGATTGCACCCTTCCGCAATCTTGATGTAGGCATAGTGGCGCGGGGTCAGTTTGATCCCTCCCGGCGGGATCAGGCTGGTGAGGGGATCGTGCTGCGGTGGCAGATGGCGGTGCACCACCGATATCACCTCTTCGGTGGCCTGGGGGCCGGTGATTGCAAGAACGTGGGGCCAGCGTTCCCTGATGATTTCCCTGTCCGCCCCCAGACAGCCGGTGACAATCACCTTGCCGTTTTCAGCCAGCGCTTCGCCAATCGCCTCCAGTGACTCCTCCACCGCTGCATCGATGAACCCACAGGTGTTGACAATGACCAGATCCGCATCCCGGTAGCTGGGGCTGATTTCATACCCCTCAGCCCGCAACCGGGTGATGATACGTTCCGAGTCCACCAGTGCCTTGGGGCAGCCGAGGCTGATAAAGCCGATGGTGGGAATTTTGTGTGCCATAGTTGCCCAGGAATCCGTTAGAATGGTGAATCCTATCCTATCAGGTGACGAACCGCCATGAAGTACCGAGATCTGCGTGATTTTATTGCCCGGCTGGAGCAGCGCGGCCAGTTGAAGCGCGTCTCCCGCGAGATCGATCCCGTGCTTGAGATGACCGAGATCTGTGATCGCGTGCTGCGGGCAGGCGGTCCGGCTTTACTGTTTGAAAATCCCAAAGGGTATGATGTGCCCGTGTTGGCCAACCTGTTCGGAACCCCGGAGCGGGTAGCGCTGGGAATGGGGGAAGAGTCGGTAGCGGCCCTGCGCGAGGTCGGCAAGCTGCTCTCCCTGCTGAAGGAGCCGGAGCCGCCCAAGGGGATGCGTGATGCCTGGGACAAGCTGCCGGTCTTCAGGCAGGTGCTCAACATGGCGCCCAAGGTGGTCAAAAATGCCCCGTGCCAAGAGGCCGTGCTGGAGGGGGACGCGGTGGATCTGGGCCGCCTTCCGGTGCAGACCTGCTGGCCTGGTGACGCCGGGCCATTGATCACCTGGGGGTTGGTGGTGACCAGGGGGGTCAACAAGCCACGCCAGAATATCGGCATCTACCGCCAGCAGGTGATTGCCCCCAACAAGGTGATCATGCGCTGGCTGGCCCACCGCGGGGGGGCGCTGGATTTCCGGGAGTGGTGCCAGGCCAGGCCTGACGAGCCGTTTCCCGTAGCTGTGGCATTGGGGGCGGATCCGGCCACCATCCTCGCCGCGGTGACTCCGGTGCCGGACTCCCTGTCAGAGTACGCCTTTGCGGGGCTGCTGCGCGGCTCCAAGACCGAGGTGGTGAACTGCCTGGGGTCGGAACTAGAGGTTCCCGCTTCTGCCGAATATGTGCTGGAGGGGCACATTCAGCCGGGAGAGATGGCTCCTGAAGGCCCTTTTGGCGATCACACCGGCTACTACAACGAGGTGGATGAGTTCCCGGTTTTCACCATTGAGCGCATTACCCGTCGCAAGCAGCCAATCTACCACAGCACCTATACCGGCCGCC
>JAJRUX010000148.1 GCA_024277575.1 Gammaproteobacteria bacterium
CCTCAACCTGTGCTGTCGAAACCCGTTGCAACTCCGCGGCCACTTCATCCAGCGTGACGCGTGCTACAGCGGTCAACTCAGCTGAGTCGGTATCGAAATAGACAATACCCAGTTTGCCCAGTTTTACCTCCTTCACAACAGGGGCTGGTTCCGGTTCCGGAGCAGGTGGCGCAACTGGTACTGGAGCAGGTTCTGGCTGAGGTTCTGGCTGAGGTGCTGGCGCAGGTTCTTCCCGCTTACTGCCACCAAAGCGTTTCAGCAGACTCACGGCCAGTAGCTGAGAGTCGGTGTCGTAGTAATCATACTCTCCACGCAGGGCCAAGCCATTGCGAAATGCATACTCCAAACCAGCCCCGAGCATGGCGTGAGTATCATTCAACCGCTTGTAGGGAAGATCGGTGTCGTTCTCCATCTTGCCAAAACCAAGGCGGCCAAAAACACCGAATCCTTCATGGGCTTCACGCTGCTTGAAAACATAATACAGAGCACTCAGACCATAGTCTTTATAGTTAACATCCCCACCGGGTACGGCAGCATCTGTTGAACCAATTTTTGCATCACCCAGTTCGCTGTAATAGCCCTCGATACTGAAGCGCCTGGACCAGTCATAGCCGAGGAACAACTTGCCACCACTGCTACGGGTTTCCTCATTGGTATACACAGTAGTATTCGGATCCGGTTCCAGCTCGGAGATACCAACACCCAGACCACCATACCAACGGCTTTCGAATGCTGTTTCCGCACTGACAGGAGAGCTCATGGTAAACATCAACACCACTCCTGCAGCCATAATACCGAGTCCCCGTACGGTTGTTACCGCCTCGCTGCATCTGCGGAAACGCCCTCCCAATAGATAGATGAGAGCAAACAGCACCAGCAAGGGGAATACCGGGTCGATTGAACGATTGTTGCTGAGCGTACACCCCAGGCCACCATCCAGCCCGGTCTCCAGCCGTGGTGGCTCTGCCGGCGGAGTTGCTGCATTGGCCTCCTGGAAATCCGGTGTACCATCGTTGTCACTGTCGGGTGGAACCAGTCCACCAGCCGCGAGTGCGCTGGCCAGCCCATTACCATCAATCCCAATGGCACTACCGCTACCAGTGCCGACAAGACCGTTTCCGTCCGGATCACTGCCACCAGCCTCGATGACATCATTGGTACCATCACTGTCGGAATCCAGGTCACGGAAATCCGGCTTGCCATCGCTATCGGTATCCGGTGGCAACAGACCACCTGCGGCAAGGGCTGTCGCAATCCCGGCACCGTTTACGGCAATCCCGCTGCCGCTGCCTGTGCCAATCAGCGCATTAGAGTCCGCATCGCTTCCTCCCGCCTCGATGACATCGGTAATACCATCGTTGTCGCTGTCCAGATCACGGAAATCCTCAACGCCGTCACCATCGGTGTCGACGGGAGAGCCGCCGTTGTAGTTGACCACGGCAGCGGAGGTATCGACATCCTCCAGGCTGTTCACCAACCCGTTGGCTCCCACCGGATTGCTGCCGATATCGATACGGCCGGCACTGGTGATGGTCAGGCCGGCGGGATCGGCGCCGGACTCGCGAGCATCGAGAATGCCGTCGTTGTCGCTGTCCAGATCCAGACGGTCAACGACACCGTCACCATCGGTATCCACATCGTTCGCACCATCCTGCTCGGCGCTGTCGAGAATACCGTCGTTGTCGTCATCGATGTCCGTTGCGTCATCGACACCATCATTGTCCGCATCGTTATCGTCGTCATCGCGGAAGTCCACGGTGCCATCGCCATCGTCATCCGGCAGATCGGCGAGGTTCTTGACGGTGATATTGTCATCCAGACCATCCACCGGGGCAGTATCCGAGAAACCGCTCAGCATACCGTTGCCGTCATCCATGTAACCAGCCTCGACGACATCGTTGATACCATCGTTGTCACTGTCGGAATCGCGGTAGTCCGGGGTCATGTCGTTGTCGGTATCCACGGGTACCATACCGGCCCCGACCCCGGTGGCAACCCCATTTCCATCTACCGCGGGAGGAGCACCGCTGCCGATTAGCGCATTCCGATCGGGATCCGCTCCACCTGCCTCGACCACATCGGTGATACCATCGTTGTCGGAATCGAGATCACGGAAGTCGGCTACCGTATCCCCATCGGTATTTACCGGATCGCCATTGTTGTAGTTGGCAATACCCGACTCGGCCGCAGTCTCCACGGCATCGGGCAAGCCATTGATTCCCACGGCGCCCGTGATACGGCCACCACTGACGGGCACGCAGGAGGCACCCGATTCCACTGCATCATGGATACCGTCGTTGTCGCTGTCCAGATCCAGGGTGTCGATGACACCGTCACCATCGGTGTCAGTGCCGGCAGGCCCCTCCTTCACATCGGGAATGCCGTCGTTGTCATCATCCAGATCGAACGGATCGGGAATCCCGTCACCATCGTGATCGCTGTTGGTGTCGCCGGCCACATCCCTGAAATCGGGATTGCCGTCACCATCGGTATCAGGCGGCGTAAACCCTGCCCCGGCGGCGACGCCAAAGCTGTTGACCGCGGGGGGTCCATTGCCAATCAGGCCATCGCCGTCCGGATCCGCCGTTGGCCCGCCCGCCTCGATGACATCGTTCACCCCGTCGTTGTCCGAATCCAGGTCGCGGAAGTCAGGAGCATCGGTACCATCGGTATTCACCGGCTCACCACTGTTGTAAGTAACCACGGCACTGGAGGTATCGTCACTCTCCAACGCATCGACCAGACCGTTGGCGCCCACCGGGCCGACAATGCGCCCATCGCTGTCCAGTGTCTGAGCGGGCGCACCGGACTCAACGGCATCCAGAATGCCGTCATTGTCACTGTCGAGATCGAGTGTATCGGGAATTCCGTCACCATCGGTATCCGTTCCGGAAGGACCTTCCTTGTCATCGGGAATACCATCGTTGTCATCGTCGAGATCCGCCAAATCCGGGATCCCGTCACCATCTGAATCCGCTGAAACAGCACTCTGCGCCGTTCGGGAGACTGCGCTACCCGCTGCATCGAGCTGATCTTCATAAGTAACGGTTAATGTATCTCCAGCACTGGTATTGATGGTACCGTCGTTACTGATGCCGGCGCTGCCACCCGACTGAGTGGCCAATGTACCGGTAAACACACCGGTATTGGCGCCGGTTTCCGTAAGCGTAACCTGTTCGACCTCATTGGTACTACCATTCACAACCTGCACAACAACCGCTTCGGCCACGCCGACATTTATATCAAGATCGGCATCCGTTACGGTAACGGTCAATGTATCGCCTGGAATACTGATCGGTGTAATTACGACTGCACCGTCAACACCTGTCATGGGAACATCATTGTTGGCAATCGTTACCACAGTAGTTCCGGTGGTGGTGAGACCATAGACATAGGTATCTATATACGCTTCATCTCCAATACTCGTCGGGCTGAAATCACCCCAGGTATGCCTGCCCGCTGGCATGGAAGAGAGCGCACCATCGGGAAGTGTCGTGGTGCCCAAACCACCAACAGGTAAATAGGTGATGTCGTCCCAGTACACACGAGTATCTACCATGCTGCCGTCGCTATTGGCCAGAAATATGGTAAAACCCGGGTCAACCGTTCCACCACTGGTCTCCACGTCCCTGGCAACAAAGTGGTACTCACCCATGCGGACGACCACCTGGGCACTATAGGTACCCAATCCAACCGTGGTGCCTGTGGCATCCTTGCCATCCCAGGCGACCTGATTCGTTCCCGGAACGGCATTACCCAGCAGCAATACGTCACCCGTGCCGAACTGGCCATCCCCGCTGGTATCAATGGTAATGGCATAGGTACCGGCGACATCCGAGGTAAACTCAAAAACGCCACTGTCCTGTGTTCCGGCGGTAACAGCCGGAGAAATGGAGTTATCCACTCCGGCATTGTCGATAAAACGAAGATCGGTGATCACCGGGGGATCGACGGGGCGGGAGTTGGCGATTGCCGGATAACCCACATAGACCGGAAATTTCGGGCTTACCGTTGGAGAATAAGCCGGGATAACAACGCTATAACCGGAGAAAGGCGCATCCAGACCAATATCATTCGCCAAAATTTCATAACCATAACCGGCCAGCTTGTTGAGATCCAGTTTCCACACATAGTCGGTATTCGGCCTGCCACCGGGAACCAGAACGAAAAAGTCCGCATCGGTTGCATCCGTTTCAGCAAATCCACCCGCACTGAACTGCCACTCATCAGTCCACAACCGGCCGGCCGCCACTGTTGGATCGGGCGGTGTAGCAGTATCAGGAGTCACCGAAATATCATAGCGGGAAAACAGACTGGTACCGCCTGACGAATTGGAGGTATTTTCCAGTTTTATCTTATAGGTTCCGGTCTGCGTCGTTGTATATTTATGTGGAGTGGTAAGTGCGGCGGCGTCAAAAGGAGTTGCAGTACAGCTCACGTTACCGCCGCTCAGGGTGACTGTATCGACAGAGACATCAGCGGGATCCAGGATCTCTATCGACAGATTATCTGCTTGCGTATCACCACACAGGGAAATATTGATTACCTCACCCACCGTCCCAATATCGACATACAGATACCGAGAACTCTGCTCAAAATCACGCAACTTCTGATTCAAACCCGCCTGGGCAGAACCCTCTGCGTAAACAACCTGGGATACAGGCAAAATCAACAGTACTGACAACCCGATTATTCTTATTTTTTGCGAATACTCCACAACCAAACCCCTCCATCCATAATTAAGTAAACCCGGTATCAATGACCACAGAACTGGTACCGAGAAGCATTTGGGAAAAAAGCAGATGAGGTTTATTTAGACCTGAATCCGTGAGTTCAGGTTAGAATAAATCGGCAGAATGGAAGAACACAGAAACGCTGTTTTTCCTTTTCCAAACCAAACACCAAACTTTGCGCAGCTACTCCGTTACCTGGAAAAATCCCGTGGAATTTCAAACAACTTCAGGCGGTTTTATATCTTTTTCAACCTCCAAAGTCAATTAAATTGTTATATTATGCTATATATCGAGTTTAAAGCTTGCCGCCGCCAAACCGGATTTATGTCCATCTCAGAGTTCCTGAACGCCCGATTTAGCCGTTTACTCAGATCAAATGGGAAAACATGGATATCTTTGCCTGCAGGCTACAACAATTGGCTCTAATACCGATATATGTAGCAATAGACCAGGACGCTCGGAACATCTCACAGATAACACCAGAAAATGGCGGCATGGCACGTTGACTTGACAGGTAGATACAGCTAAATACGAACAAAAAATTGAACCCAATGAGATTAATCAAAGGAGTACTGGTTTTACTGAGTTTTATGCTGGTAATTTCCGGCTGTGACAGCAAATCCAAAGACAGTGGATCCTCCTATATACTGAACGGCGCAATTACATCCGCCATAGGTGCCGCCGTAGACAGCGATACCAACGATGCTGAAGCAGCATATGAGTCCAACGATACACCGGCAACTGCCCAGCCGCTGCTGAACCCGGTTTTGCTGGGTGGATTTGTCTCTCGCACAGGGGTCGGAAGCGGAAAATTTTCCACTCGCGGGGACAATACCGATGTCTATCAGGCAACCCTGGCGAAAGGACAGACCATCACCTTGTTTATCAGCGACCACGATATTACAAACCCCTACGAGATAGATCTCGATATCGAAATCTACAACACTGCCGAGATTACCCCTGAAACACAACCTGTGGCCCTGTCCATCAGCGCCACCGCAGGAACAGAAACCGTGCAAGTACCGGAAAATGGCAGCTATCAAATCTTTGTCCGGGCCATACGGGGAGCTTCAAACTATCTTCTGACCATCGGCCAGCCCGCCACATTACCCACTGCCGCACCACAGATGGATATCCCTTTTGTCCCTGGCGAAATTGTGGTCCGATTCAAGGATTCAATGGCTACGGCATCCACCTCCCACGTTTTTGCTGCTTCCACCGGACTGGTGAAAAAGAGAGGAACATCCGGACAGGCCATGCTATTCACACTGGGTGACGAGATGCAGCGCCTGCAAACCCGGCAGCTGTTGGGAATCAGTATGGCGACAGCTGACAGCAGCGCGACAAACAACCAGGAGCAACTCAAACTGGAGACCATCGAAACAATCCGGGCATTGCGCGAACGCCCCGATATCGAATCAGCCGATCTCAACTATATCCGCCGCGCCGCTGCCATCCCCAATGATCAACACTACCCCCAGCAGTGGGGCTATCCGCTGATCAATCTGCCGCAGGCATGGGATGTTACCGCTCTGCCAAACACCAACAACCAGCAAGTGATCGTTGCCGTGGTTGATACTGGTGTATTTCTGGCCCATCCCGATCTGCAGGCCAACCTTCTAGCCACCGGTTACGATTTCATCTCGAACCCTTCAATTGCCGCCGATGGAGATGGCATCGATGCCAATCCAGACGACCCGGGCGACAATGCCACTCCTGGCGGAAGCTCGTTCCACGGCACTCATGTAACCGGAATTATTGCGGCACAATCAAATAACACAACCGGGGTTTCCGGCGTGTCATGGGGCACGAATACCAAAATCATGCCGGTGCGGGTACTTGGCCGTGGGGGCGGTACTACCTACGATATCATCCAAGGAATCCGCTATGCGGCAGGCTTGAGCAACGACTCCGGAACCATCCCGCCACAGCGCGCGGATATCATCAACCTCAGTCTGGGTGGCCCCGGTTTCTCCATGACGGAGCAGGCTGAATACAATGCAGTCCGCAACGCAGGGGTTATCATCTTTGCCGCCGCAGGGAACGACAACACCAATCTGCCCAGTTACCCTGCGGCCTATGACAGCGTGATCTCTGTCAGCGCTGTCACAATGGCGCAGCAAAGGGCGCCGTACTCCAATTTTGGTACCTCTGTGGATATCGCCGCACCGGGAGGAAATACCGCCGTGGACAGTGACGGTGACAGCTATTATGACGGTATTCTGAGTACCCTGGTGGATGATTCAACCGGCATCAGGGAACCCGTTTACTCCTTCGCCCAAGGCACCTCCATGGCGACACCCCACGTATCCGGTGTCGCCGCCATACTGAAATCACTCGATCCGGAGCTGAACCCGGATAAATTTTCCACCCTGCTTCAGGCAGGCAAACTGACCTCCGATCTCGGGGCGCCCGGCAGGGATGATATCTTCGGCTTTGGACTGATCAACGCCCTCAAGGCGGTGGAAAATATCAATATTGTTCTCCCGCCAATCATTGCTGTCGATCACTCCGGAGCACTCAATTTTGGCCCTTTTGTAAAACAACTAACATTTACTACGCGTAATGCCGGCGGTGGTGCATTTGTCATTACCAACGTTACAGATGATGTCGACTGGCTGGAAACCAATCCACAAATGCTGGACGGCAGCGACGGGCTGTTTACTGTCACCGTGAACCGAGCCGGCCTGGTCGATGGCCTCTACCGTGCAACTATCACCGTGGAGACGGATACCGCCTCCTCGCTCACCATTCCTGTTACGCTACAGGTTGGCGAGCGTCAGGAAAAAGGAAACACCGGCCATCACTATGTGGTTCTGGTCGATCCCGTCACCATGGAAACAATCCGTATGGTTCATGTTGACAACAACAACGGTAGCTACAGTTACCAGTTCGACTCGGTTCCCGAAGGTAAATATTTCATCGTTGCCGGCACCGATCTGGACAACGACGGTCTGATCTGTGATCCCGGTGAAGCCTGTGGGGGCTATCCCACCATTGAACGGTTACAGCCGGTCAATGTCTATAATGACTTGAGCAGTATTGATTTTGGATCCAACTTCAACATCATTATTCGCGCCCAGGCGAGCAACCCGGAACAGACTGAAACACGTGGATTTTCACGCTATCCAAATGACTGACAAATCGCTCTCTCTAACGCTGGCCATCCTGTTGCTGACGGGCTGCAGTATTCCTGTTGCAGGCACAACAAACACCACGGCCCGGATAATCGATTCCGCCGTTCAATGCAGTGATCCGAATCAGCAACAAACAGTAATTCATATCAGCAATAAACAACAGCTGAAACAGATAGCCAGCCGCCTGCGAGGTTCACTCTTTCCGCCACCCACCGTTCGCCTGCCGAATATCAATTTCAACCGCTGGCACATTCTCTACATCTCATCCGGTCAAAAACCAACCGCAGGTTACTCGCTTGAACTGGCGGAACCAGCCTTCACCGTGCAACAAAACAGGGCGCGCCTCAATGTGATTCTAAACATCCCCGCTCCCGATGCCATGGTCGCCGCCGTTATCACTCATCCCTGCATGCTGGTAAAACTGCCCAGGGGAAACTACACCACTATTGAGGTTCATGGCCTGAACGAAGTACAGCAGATCACTGTCAAAAAAGAGCTGTCAAACCGGCTCAAATAGTTGCCTCCGGTTACACCTTCCGCTTCTCCATTTGAAATCGGTGGAAACGGCCTCACATTAGGGATATGGATATTCCGAACAGTGGCCAACCCAAGGAGCAACAATGAGCAACCCCATCCATATTGTCTGTCCACACTGCAACGCCGTTAACCGCATCCCTGCCGAAAGGCTTGAAGATCGCCCCAACTGTGGCAAGTGCAAGAAACCGCTTTTCACCGCCCAGCCAACGGAGCTGACCAGCCTCAACTTTCCCGTCCATATCAACCGCAACGACCTGCCGGTGGTGGTGGACTTCTGGGCACCCTGGTGTGGCCCCTGCAAGATGATGGCGCCAGCCTTTGTCCAGGCGGCTGCCGAGCTTGAGCCCCATGTGCGTCTGGCCAAGGTCAACACTGAACAGGAACAGGTACTGGCTGGACAATTTGCCATCCGCAGCATTCCCACGTTGGCGATCTTCAAAAGCGGGGAAGAGGTTGCTCGTCAACCAGGAGCCATGTCGGGCGCAGATATCGTGCGTTGGGTACGGAGTCATATCTGACCGTGTAACCGTGTTTCGTCGAGGAGAGACAGAAATGCAGAAAAACAATTTTTCCACGGGAAACAATAAAGGAAAAATCGACATCAACAAACCTCCTGAACTCAAGTTCTGGCAGCGACCGGAAATGACCCTGCTGGCATATGTGCTGTTTCTGCTCGCGTCTCTCTATCTGTGGCAGGACATGCAGCAGGCACGGCAGGAGGAGATCCCATACAGCCAGTTTCTCCAGCATGTAGAGAAAAAAGAGGTCGCCGAGGCGGTTGTTACCGAACGATTGATCACCGGAACATTGACGCTGAAAGATCCCAAAACCCAACAACCACGCCGCTTTATTACCGTTCCCTTGTGGGACACCGATCTGGCCAGGGAGCTGGAGCAGAACGGAGTAACCTACAAGGTACGCACCGGTACCAACTG
The DNA here is from genome assembly GCA_024277575.1 of Gammaproteobacteria bacterium. GTDB lineage: Bacteria > Pseudomonadota > Gammaproteobacteria > Thiohalospirales > Thiohalospiraceae > DRMK01. The sequence goes on from JAJRUX010000148.1 coordinate 9,343, forward strand.
GCTGAGCAATTTCTTTTTCAACTGGGTGCTTCCGTTCGGCCTGCTGTTTCTGCTCTGGGGCTGGATGGCGAAACGGATGGGAACTGCGGGAAAGGGGTTTCTCAGCATCGGCAACCGGATCCGCATCCACCCCGAAGGCGATATCAAGGTTACTTTCGATGATGTTGCTGGCGCCGAAGAGGCCAAACAGGAGCTGGGGGAAACCATCGAATTTCTCAAAAACCCCCGCTCCATCCAGCGACTGGGCGGCCGCATGCCCAAGGGAGTCCTGCTGGTTGGCCCGCCGGGTACCGGAAAAACCCTGCTGGCACGCGCCGTGGCCGGCGAAGCCGGCGTCCCCTTTTTCAACATCAGTGGCTCCGAGTTCATCGAACTTTTCGTTGGCGTTGGTGCGGCACGGGTGCGTGAAATGTTCGACCAGGCACGACAGAAAGCGCCCTGCATCATCTTCATCGACGAGCTAGACGCCATCGGTCGTGCCCGCGGTGCCGGTCCGGTAATGGGGGGCCACGACGAGCGGGAGCAGACCCTCAACCAGCTGCTGACCGAGATGGACGGTTTCGATCCTTCCGCCGGTGTCGTGGTGCTGGCCGCCACTAACCGGCCCGAGATTCTGGACAAGGCGCTGCTGCGCGCTGGCCGCTTCGACCGGCAGATCGTGGTGGACAAGCCAGACCTGGCGGCACGTGAAGCCATACTGAAACTGCACACCCGCAAAATGACGCTCGCCGACGATGTGGATCTGAAAGTGGTCGCCCAGCGTACTCCTGGATTCGTCGGTGCCGATCTGGCCAATATCGCCAACGAAGCCGCCATCCGCGCCGTGCGTCACAAGCATGATACAGTCATCATGGCCGATTTCGAAGAAGCCATCGACCGGGTACTCACCGGCCCGGAGAAAAAGAGCCGGGTGATGAACGCTGACGAGAAACACCGCGTTGCTTTCCATGAATCCGGCCACACCCTGGTTGCCAAAAGTGTCCCCACCGGCGAACCGGTACACAAGGTTTCCATCATCCCGCGCGGCGTGGCGGCGCTGGGCTACACGCTGCAACTGCCGGAAGAGGAGAAATTTCTCTCCACCGAACAGCAACTCAAGGATCAGCTGGCCATCCTGCTGGGCGGCCGGGTCGCTGAAGAGATTGTTTTTGGCGACATCTCCAGTGGAGCAGCCAACGACCTGGAACGCGCCACCGATATCGCCCGCAGCATGGTGACCCAGCTTGGTATGAGCAAAAAACTGGGGCCCCTGACCTGGGGCAAACGGCAGCAGCTGGCCTTTCTCGGCGTAGAAAGTCAGGAGGAGCGCAATTACAGTGAAGAGACAGCACAGGTAATCGACAGCGAGGTCCGGGAACTGGTGGAAGAGGGTCAGCAACGGGCAAAAAAAATTCTGACCGAAAAAAGAGCACTACTGGAGAAGCTGGCTACCAAGCTGTAGAAAAAGGAGATGCTGAGCGGTGAGGAGGTAGACGCAATCCTCGGCACAGGCAGATCATCAGACACGAAAAACAGAGGCGAAGAGCACCATTAACCCGGCAAGGGTGTACACTACCTTCAGAATTCAGCACTAACAGGAAAACAGTCATGAGCAACCACAAACAGAAAGATGACGAAAAACTGATTCACGGTTACAACCAAATGCTGGAACGAGCAAAGGAATTTCTGGATAAAACCGTCGAGGAAGAGGCCCCCAAACTGCGCCAGGCAATCGAGCATGCCCGTGACAAGGCAGTCGAGCTGGGGGAGCTAACCCGGGAAGAGGCGGAAAAGGTAGCCGACTACCTGCACCGCGACATCGAGGATGCAGCAAGCTATCTGAGCAGTGACGAAGTCCAGGAGCTGAAAGAGTGGCTGCGTTTCGACATCCGGTTAATCGAGGATCGGCTCGCTGACATGTTCCTGAGCGTTGCCGACAAGGCTACGGTAGAGTTCCTGAAATTCAGGGAGCAGTTGCAATCCACTGTCCGCTATCACACCAGCGAAATCACCGGTCCCGGAACCCTGGAGTGCATCTCCTGCGGAGAGCGCCTGCACTTCCACAAGACCAGCCGCATTCCGCCCTGCCCGAAATGCCACTACACCGTGTTCAAGCGGGTAGCAGATAACAACTGATTAGCAGCCTCGACCGCATCCAGCTCTGCATCGCTCAGCTTCTGCTGGCTGGTCTCAAACAGGTTCAATTCCTCGAACCGGACATGCTCCTTCAGCAGTTGCGCAAACTGCTGAAGCGCATCTTTCTGTTCCAGCCGCGTTGCCAGCTCCATCATCTGTGCATGCTCACTGAGAGTCTGTTCCACAAGTTTGTGTTCCCCGTGTTTTTCCAGCGCCGGTAACAGAAACTCCTCCTCCCGGGTAAAGTGGGGCTCCAACTCATCACGGCAAAACGACATTATCTCATCCAGAACAGCCAGATCAATTTCGTCTGCCCTGCTCACCCGATCCATCTTGCGAGCCATCACCAACGCCCGGTGATGATCACTGGAAAGGGAACGTAACCGCGGATCTCGTTTCATGACATGATTCTCTCTCTAGTACTCTTTCAAGGTAATAAATTAGGATTCAGCGTTCCTGTGGTGCTTCGCCGCAAGGCGCAGTGCGCAGGCAATGGCCGTCTCCCTTGCCAAGCGCTGCAACGCCGCTGCGAAGCACCACAGGAGCGCCCGAAGGCTTGGCCTGTCAGCGTCCATTGCCGCGTTGCGCCTCTTTGCAAGGACTAAGGCCATTCCCTGTGAGGCGCGCCTTGCCCTGAACGCTGACAGCCCCACTGAATCCTAATTTATTAC
>JAJRUX010000149.1 GCA_024277575.1 Gammaproteobacteria bacterium
GCGTTCCGTTGAGGAGGGAAGCCGGATTGCGGGAATCCGCACTTTTGGCCTGATCGGTTTGCTGGGCGGGCTGTGGGCGCTGGTGGCAGAGCAGCTGGGAGAGATTCTGCTGGGGGTGGCTTTTGCCGCCTTTGCTGCGCTTATTATCATTGCTCATGTGCAGGCCGTTACCGTTCGCAAGGATGTTGGTATAACCACTGTTGTTGCGGCACTGGTTACTTTCGCCTTGGGGGCGCTGGCGGTGCGTGGTTATATGAGTGTCTCTGCGGCGGTCGGTGTGGTAACCGCCAGTCTGCTCAGCCTCAAGCCGGTTTTGCACCGCTGGTTGAAGCGCCTGGAGCCATCCGAGCTGTATGGTGCGCTGAAGCTGCTGTTGATCTCCGTGGTGTTGTTGCCGGTACTGCCGAACGAGGGCTATGGACCGTGGCAGACGCTCAATCCCTATGCTATCTGGTGGCTGGTGGTTCTGATAGCCGGACTCTCCTTCGCGGCCTATTTTGCCATGAAGATCGGCGGGGCCAGCAGGGGAATCATGCTGACTTCGTTGCTGGGTGGCATGGTCTCTTCCACGGCTGTAACCCTGAGTTTTTCCAGGATGGGGAAAAACGGAATATTGTACCGCCTGCTCGCGGCGGGGGTGATTGCTGCATCCGCAACCATGTTTCCCCGGATTTTACTGGAGGTTGCGGTGGTCAATCCCGCCCTGCTGCCCGATCTGGTGCTTCCCCTCGGGTTAATGACACTGGTCTCCTTTGGTGGAGCTTACTGGTTCTGGTCCACACAGAAAAATCGTACAGATATCGTAGATCCGCCGCTGCGCAATCCGTTTGAATTGCTTCCGGCGCTACAGTTTGGGCTGCTATTGGCGGTAATCATGTTGCTGTCGAAGGCGCTATACGCCTGGCTCGGAGAGAGTGGCATTTATCTGTTGACGGTGCTGTCGAGTATTGGAGATGTGGATGCGATCGTGCTTTCACTGGCCCGCATGGCGCAGGAGGATCTCGCAAACGAGCTTGCCGTGCGAGCCATTGTGCTGGCGGCAGTGGTCAATACGTTGGTGAAAGGGGGGCTGGTGTTTGCGGTGGCCGGAAGAAAAATGGGCTGGCGGGTGGCGCTGGTGTTTCTGTTTGCCCTGTTGGCAGGTGGTGTTCCGTTTCTTCCCGGATTACTGTTTTAGTTCATGGACCAGCCGGCCCGCCAGCAGGGTATGGGTAACACGGCCTTTCAGTTCCCATCTCATTACCGGGCTGTTCTTGCCGTGGCTGATCAATGTTTCAGGGCTGACTGTCCAGTAGTGCTCCGGATCGAAAATACAGATATTGGCTGTGCTGCCCGCTGACAGTGTTCCCCCCGGGATACCAAGGATTTTTGCGGGATGCCAGCTGAGGGCGGCGATCACTTCCGGCAGTTCCATTATCCCTTGTTCAACCAGGCGCAGGCTGAGGGGTAGCAGGGTTTCCAGGCCGGAGGCACCGGGCTCGGTTTCACCAAATGGAGCCAGTTTGGCGTCAACGTCGTGTGGCTGGTGGTCGGAACAGATGGCACCGATAACGCCGCGCTTCAGGCCCTGGCGCAGTCCCTCCTGATCCCGCTGGGTGCGCAGGGGGGGGCGCAGGTGACACTGGCTGTTGAAATCGCTGATATCGATTTCGCTGAGATGGAGATGGTGTGCGGTGGCGCTGGCGCTTACCGGCAGACCGTCGAACTGGGCGCGGCCAATCATCTGTACTGCCCTGGCGGTGGAGAGTGGACCCAGGTGGAGGCGGGCACCGGTCTGCTCAACCAGGGTGAGCAGGCGTGTTACCTCCATGGTTTCGGCGAATTCGGGGATGCCGGGCAGGCCGAGCCGTGTGCTGACGGCGCCCTCATGGGCGCAGCCATTGGCGGCCAGCCAGGAGTCCTGCGGACGGAGAAGCAGGGTCAGATTGTGGCTGGCGGCGTATTCCATGGCGCGGCGCAGCACTTCGGTATTGATGATGGGGTGCTCTGCATTACTGAAGGCGATGCAGCCTGCCTGGCTGAGAATGACCATTTCGCAAATCTGTTCACCATTCAGCCCCGGTGTAACGGCGCCAATGGGTAGCACCTGGGCGTTGCCGGCAAGCTGGGCCAGTTCCTGGATCAGGTTGGCTACGGCGGGGGTGTCGGTAATCGGATCTGTATCCGGAGGGCAGCACAGGGTGGTAATACCACCGGCGGCTGCGGCTGCAGTTTCGCTTTCGATGGTGCCGTTGTGTTCCTGGCCGGGTTCGCGCAGTCTGGCCTGCAGATCCACCAGTCCGGGGCAGACAATCAGGCCGCTGGCATCAATCTCCTGTTCCGGGGTAAAGTCTTGCGGGGTTTCTCCCACGGAAATAATACGCTCATCCGTAATGCAGAGCTCAGTGGTTTTGTCGATGCCGCTGGCCGGATCGATGATACGGCCGCTGTGAATACGCAGTTTCATGCCATCTCCTCGCTGTCGCCGAAACGGTTGCCCATGATGATGGACATGATTGCCATGCGGATGGCGATTCCGTTGCTGACCTGTTCGAGGATTACTGATTGCGGGCCATCGGCGACCTCCGAGCTGATCTCCACGCCGCGGTTAATGGGGCCTGGATGCATGACAATGGCATCGGATTTGGCGAAGGCCAGCTTTTCGGGAGTAAGCCCATACAGCTCGAAATACTCTCGTTCACTGGGGATGAGGGCGCCGGTCATCCGTTCCCGCTGCAGGCGTAGCATGATGATTACATCCACATCGGTCAGACCGGTGTGCAGATCATGGTAAACATGCGCCCCCAGGTTTTGCACCTCCCGTGGCAGCAGGGTTTCCGGTCCGATAACACGCACTTCATGTACTCCCAGGGTGGTGAGGGCGTGGATTTGGGAGCGGGCTACCCGGGAGTGGAGGATGTCACCGACGATGGCTATGCGCAGATCGGCAAACTCCCCCTTGTGGCGGCGGATGGTGAACATGTCGAGCATCGCCTGGGTGGGATGGGCATGGCTGCCATCGCCTGCGTTGATTACCCGGATATGGGGCGCGACATGGCGGGCGATGAAGTGGGCGGCGCCGCTTTGGGCATGGCGCACCACGAACATGTCACAGTGCATCGCCTCCAGGTTGCGCAGCATGTCCAGCAGGCTCTCTCCCTTGGTGGTGGCGGAGGTGTTGATGTTGATGTTGAGAACATCGGCTGACAACCGTTTTGCAGCCAGTTCAAAGGTGGTTCGGGTGCGGGTGCTGGGTTCGAAAAAAAGGTTGGCGATGGTGCTGCCGCGCAGCAGGGGGATTTTTTTTACACTGCGGGCGCCGACGGTGGTGAAGTTCTCCGCGTGGTCGAGAATATCCACAAGCAGCTGGCGTTTGAGTCCCTCGGTAGTGAGGAAATGACGCAGTTTTCCGCTTTCGTCAATCTGGATGTTGTACTGCTTCATTCCTGTTCCACCGGGAGTTCAGGTTCGAGCAGGGTAAGATGTAGTGGTTCGGGGCCTTCGAGCTTGATCTGCTGCCGGGTGTCCAGTTCCAGATGAGTGCCGCTCACGGTCGGCTCGATGGGTAGCTCCCTGCCGGGACGATCCACCAGTACGGCAAGGGTTACGGAGGCGGGCCGCCCGTAGTCGAAGATTTCGTTGAGGGCGGCGCGAATGGTTCGCCCGGTCTGCAGCACGTCATCCACCAGGATGATGTGGCGGTTTTCGACGGTTACCGGCAACCGGGAGGGTTTGACCTGGGGGTGAACGCCAATACGGGTAAAATCATCACGGTAGAACGAGATATTCAGCGTTCCCAGTGGCTCCTCCAGCCTCAGCTCCCGGTGCAGCTGTCTTGCAACCCATGCACCACCGGTATGAATACCGATCATCAACGGGTTGTTGATTCCGGATCGTTGCAAGTGACTCTTCAGTCCAGTCACCACTTTTTCCAACAGATCTGCTACATTCAATTGATTCATCGGGTACTGTTTTGCTCCAGCCAGTCTTGCAGGATCAGTTGTGCCGCCAGTTTGTCGATTGCCTGCTTGTCATAACGGCTGGGGCTACGGGTTCCAGCAAGAATCTTTTCTGCCTCCACCGAGCTTAGGCGCTCGTCTGCATGGCTCACCGGCAATCCGAAACGGCCATGCAGCTGGTTGGCGAAACGCCGTGCGGAACGGGTCATCTCCTGCTCCTTGCCATCCAGATGCAGCGGCAGGCCGACGATCAGCCGAATGGGCTGCCACTCCTCCAGCAGTTGCTGAATGGCCTCCCAGTCCGGCCTGTTGTCCCGGTTCTGCAGGGTGGTCAGCGCCTGGGCCGTGCGGGTCAGTGTCTGTCCGACCGCGATGCCGATGCGTTGTTTGCCGTAGTCGAAGCCCAGGATGCAGTCTGCTTCAGGCATGGCCTATGTCGCTGGACAGTAGTGAGAGGTCAACGCCCAGCAGGGTGGCTGCCGCTTCCCATCGCTGTTCTGCCGGTGTTTCAAAAATAATCTTGCTGTCTACCGGGCCGCTGAGCCAGCTGTTGGCGGCCAGCTCCTCCTCCAGCTGCCCTCCACCCCAGCCCGCATAGCCCAGCGCAATCAGGTATTTGTCCGGTCCTTTCCGGTGGGCAATGGCTTCAATGATGTCGTGGGAGGTAGTAACACTGAGTTCATCGCTGACCTTCAGGGTTGAGGCCCATTTACCGGCAGGCTGGTGAATGACGAATCCCTGTTCCGGGTGAACCGGTCCCCCGGAAAAAAGTGGTTGATTACTCTCCTCAAACTCATCTGTATCGATGTTCATGGAGCGGAATAGCTCCTTCAGTTCGATGTTTATCGGTCTGTTGATGACAATACCCAGTGCGCCATCTTCGTTGTGCTCGCAGATGTAGGTAACGGAGTGCAGAAAGTTCGGATCTGCCAGGGCCGGCATGGCGATGAGAAAATGGTTGGTCAGGTTGGTCTGTTCCATCGGGTTCAGCGCGTCTGTAACTGGTTGTTGTTCTCAAATACCCAGGTGCGGGTGATATGCAGCACGTCAAAATCCTTGCGGATATGCTCGGGGAAGGGCGCAAAAGGCGCGGCCAGGGTAACGATGCGGATGGCGGCATCATCGAGAATTTTATGTCCGGATGAGCGCAGCAGGTCAATGCGTTTTACACTGCCATCGGAGTTGATGACCACATCCAGCAGCAGCCGCCCGTACAGCTGGCGGCTTTTTGCCTCATCGGGATAGTTGAGATTGCCGATACGTTCCACCTTGGAGCGCCAGGCATCCATGTAGGCGGCATATTTGTACTCCCGGGTATTGGCGTTCAGATGTTTCTCCCGTGGCAGTTTGGCAAGGGTCTCCTTGAGCTGGCGAATCTCTGCGTCAAGGCTGGCCAGTTCCTTGCTGCTCTCCATCAGTCTGGCAGCGGTAACCTGTTCGGGTCGCGAAGGTGTTTCCCGTTTTTCATCCAGTTCGGGAATGGCTCGCTCGGAC
>JAJRUX010000150.1 GCA_024277575.1 Gammaproteobacteria bacterium
GATCAGCGCCTACTTCGGCAGCATCGTTAGCACCATCACCATCGCTATCCGCATTGTTGGGATTTGTTCCCAAGCCTGCTTCAAGGGCATTGGACAGGCCGTCACCATCGCTGTCGGTTATACCCTGACAGGCCGCATTGTTGCTGTCTGGAATACAGGGATCGGTGTTGGCCGGATCCACCTGATCCATCACGCCGTCACCATCGGTATCGGCGGTGGCAGAGTCCAGAGCGTCGATGATGCCGTCACCGTCTCCATCCAGCGGATTGGCCGGATCGCCGCCCACTTCGACACCGTCCTGGGCACCATCACTGTCGCTGTCCGGATTGTTGGGATCGGTGCCCAGAATCACCTCCAATGCATTGGGCAAACCATCACCATCACTATCGGTAATACCCTGACAGGCCTCGTTATCACTGTCTGGAACACAGGGATCGGTGTTGGCCGGGTCCACCTGATCGAATACCCCGTCACCATCGGTATCGGCTATTGCAGAATCCAGTGCATCAATGATGCCGTCACCGTCTCCGTCCAGCGGGTTAGCCGGATCGCCGCCCACCTCGGCACCATCCTGAGCGCCATCACCGTCGCTGTCCGCGTTATTGGGATCGGTACCGAGATTTGCTTCCTGGGCATCAGTCAAACCATCGTTATCACTATCCATTGCGCCACTACACGAGGTCAGATCACTCTCTTCTCCTTCAGCAACAGTCAGCATCTGATAATCTGCAATGCTACTTGGCTGAATGGCATGCTGTACTTCTGCACCACCCACAAACCTGACCCTAACCACATAAACACTATCGGGTTCGATACCACCAAAATGGGCAAGTGGTGCGGCCTGACTACCACGCCCCATGCCACCATTTATCTCCCGCACACCAGACACTGGATTGCCTTCACAATCATACAGTCGCACGGTAGCACCAATTGCATCGCGGACACCGGTTGTTAAACCGATCTGGAGATAGTTTTGATCATTCTGCCCATTGCGCCATAACTCAGACACAGCCCCGCTCTGATTGACCAGCAGATCCATATCACCATCGCGATCATAATCCGCAAACGCAGCTCCAACCGCCGGTCCGGAGGCGGTAATATTCAGATTGTTTTGTGTAAAAGAGAAATCACCATTATTCAGGTACAGCAGACTATTTCCGCTAGCGCGGCTGGTGAAAAACAGATCTTCATCACCATCATTATCGACATCACTGCAGGCTACACCAGCATAGCTGCCAGTAAACGTCTGTTTGCTGGCAAACAGACCACTGGCACTGCCAGTCTGCTCAAATACACCCAGCGTCCCGGCATCTGTGCGCACCAGGTCAAAATCACCATCCCCATCAAAATCACAGAATGCAACACCACCTTTTTGAGTGTTTACTGAGTCTTCATTGATAGAAATGTTGCGGGCAAACACCCCACCGTTGTTGACAAAAAGATCGGCCTCAGCGTCATTGTCCGCTGTGCCGGGACGACGCACATAAAAATCCACGTCTCCGTCAACATCGAAATCTGTCGCTGCCAGATATTCACCATTCACTGCCCCGGTGTGAATATCGGTAAAACCCGTGGCGCTCAATATCCCACCATCGTTGAGGTAGATACGTACACCAAAATCGTTGTTTTCTACCAGCAGATCGAGATCGCCATCTGCATCGTAGTCAATCCAGGCCATTCCTTCCGAGTTTCCGGGGTTAAAGTCCGCGATGCTGTTAAAACCTGAACCCTGCCCGGTGGTATTTCTGTAAACCACGATCCGGTAGGGCTGGTTAATGGCAAGATCGACCATTCCATCATTATCAAAATCTCCCCACACCACGGAACGGGCCGGTATCGCGTCACCGAATGTTCGTACCAGACTAAAATTTCCGCTGCAGCCACCTTCCATCGTCCCCTGCTGGTAAAGCTGCGTCCCCTGATCGGTATTGATTGCCGCGTCCAGACAGTTATCACCATTGAAATCCGCCCAGGCGACACCTCCCTCCTTGCTGCCCGGGGCAGCCAGCTGACCTGTAACCGCCGACTCAAATGCAGCATGGCTGGCAGCAAAGGGGATAACCGCAAGAGCAAGAGACAACAAAGTGTTGCGGGCTAACCCTCTTTGGCCGTTCCGAAAACGTACCCCCATAACGGCATTAACAGCTTTTCGAGGTTTGATTCCTGGTAAAGATTTATTACGCATGATGAAACTCCATTATTATTGGCGCATTCCAGAATGACGCACATCTTCCATCGCTGAACGAAATGGTTGCGCGATAATACGATGTCCTGTTTTTTCGTGGGATTTTCTTCAAAGATTGGAATAGCGGAGCACGGCTCCAACAGGATGACGGACATGTCTTTTCTACACGCCGGCTATCCCGGCTGCCTCGCCCAGTCATGCATTTTACGCATGCAGCAAACTCCATTTCCCCCTCTCCCTGCAGTTTATTGTTGAGTAACTGTCGCCGAAAGTATACACAACCGCAGAAAATGTCAAGAAGTTGTCAATGAGGGCTTTACCTGGAGAGCGTTGTGAAACGGACAGAAGTCGGGAAGCAGTACCATACGATGGGAAGCTGATTTCTGCTTTTTCTGATATAGGCTGATAGCTCAATGAATTATATGATTAGCCATCCTGAGGTTGGTGGTTCCTGAGGTGATGGCATTGCGACCAGCAGGTAATCTTCGTCTGAACAAACCGGCGACGACGTCGCGTCAAAATTCCGTTTCCGATACCAAAACAGGTATTGATGATAGTGGCCGGGGTGGATATACACCAGCATCCACCCCAACCTCCCTGCTCATTTTTCTATTTCACGAAATTCCACGCGGCGGTTCAGCCGCCGTCCTTCCGCACTATCATTTTTCTCCACCTGATTGTTTTCACCTAATGCTCTGATCTTCATGCGGCTTCGTGATATCCCCTTGTTAAGAAGATAGTCAACAACGGTCCGCGCCCTTCTCTCTGACAAGGCATGGTTGTATGCATCAGAACCTCGGCTGTCGGTATTTCCCTGCACCTCAACCTGTGCTGTCGAAACCCGTTGCAACTCCGCGGCCACTTCATCCAGCGTGACGCGTGCTGCAGCGGTCAACTCAGCTGAGTCGGTATCGAAATAGACAATACCCAGTTTGCCCAGTTTTACCTCCTTCACAACAGGGGCTGGTTCCGGTTCCGGAGCAGGTGGCGCAACTGGTACTGGAGCAGGTTCTGGCTGAGGTGCTGGCGCAGGTTCTTCCCGCTTACTGCCACCAAAGCGTTTCAGCAGACTCACGGCCAGTAGCTGAGAGTCGGTGTCGTAGTAATCATACTCTCCACGCAGGGCC
>JAJRUX010000151.1 GCA_024277575.1 Gammaproteobacteria bacterium
AGTGCATATCCCACTTCCTCGTGAACAAAGGCGGAGATGTCGCCGCCCAGGGAGGCGATTTCACGTATCAGTCCGGAAGATATGTAGGTGTACTGCTCTGCCGGGGTCAGGAACAGTGTCTCCACATCCGGGGCAAGGCGGCGGTTGATGCTCGCCAGCTGAATCTCGTGTTCGAAGTCCGATACCGCCCGCAACCCGCGCAGGATAACCTGCGCGTTTTGTGAGTGAACAAAATCCACCAACAGGGTATCGAAACCGCACACCTCGACATTCTCCACCCCTGCCAGCGTTTTGCGCGCCAGTGCTATCCGCTCATCCAGCGAGAAAACCGGCCGCTTTTTGGTATTGGCAGCCACAGCTACAATGACATGATCAAAAATCCGCGTAGCCCGCAGCACCAGATCGGTGTGTCCGTTGGTGATGGGGTCAAAGGTACCGGGATAGATTGCTGTTGTCATGGTATCAGGCCAGCCGGAGATTGCGCTTCGCCAGATTATAGCTTACCTGACCGGCCTTTTTGCTGCGAAATACTTCCCAGCCGGCAGGGAGATCGGATCCCTGCAGGCCGGTTTCGGTCTCCATCTCCATATAGATCCAGGCAGGGGAAGCCAGCCAGCCGCCGCTCTCCAGTTGCTGAATGCTGCCGGCCAGCAGCCCCTGCCGGAACGGAGGATCAAGGAAGATGATGTCAAACGGTTTCGCCGGGCCGGCCAGATAGTCGAGAGCTGTGCTCCGGATCACGGTCAGACCCTGGGGAGCAAGCTGTTTGCCACTCTCTTCCAGGCTTCGCACCACCTGGCTGTCGCTGTCCACCATAACCACTTCGGCGGCGCCGCGTGACAACGCCTCCCAGCCCAGTGCGCCGCTGCCGGCGAACAGATCCAGACAGCGGGCGCCGGGGATCACCGGCTGCAGCCAGTTGAACAGGGTTTCGCGGACGCGATCCGGCGTGGGCCGCAGGCCCGGTCTGTCGGGAAAGGCCAGTTTGCGGCCGCGCCACTGGCCGGCGATGATTCTGACCTGGTTGAGTCCGTTCACCTATTCGCCACCCACCATAATGGTTGCCATTTTTTCCGGGTCAATCCGACGCCGGAAGGCATCCCGGATCTCTTTCAGTGTTACCGCCTCGATGCGCTGGTTGAAGGTGTCGAGATAGTCCAGCGGCAGATTGTAGAAGCCGATCATGGCAATATATTCGAGAATATCCTTGTTGCTGTCGATGCGCAGCGGAAAACCGCCGGTGATGTTTTTCGTTGCGGCTTCCAGCTCTTTGGCGGTCGGACCCTGTTCGATAAATTTCTGCAGGGTTTCCTGCAGCACCCGGTCAGCCTCTGCTGCCTTGTCATTGCGGGTCTGCAGGCCGATCTGGAATGGGCCCTTGTGGCGCATGGGCATGAAAAAGCTGTAGGCGCTGTAGGCCAGCCCCCGTTTCTCCCGGATTTCGGCCATGATGCGGGAGCCGAAACCGCTGCCACCCAGGATATGGTTCCCCACATAGAGCGCCATATAGTCGGGATCGGTGCGGGTCATTCCCGGCTGCCCCACCAGAATGTGGGTCTGGCTGGAGGGGAAGGATATGACCTCCTTGACCGGCATGGCAAGCGGTTTTACCTCCGGCAGCTCCGGGGCGGCTTTGCCAGTGGGAAGTTTCGCCACCAGCCGAGTGGCCAGCGCCTCTGCTTGATCCCGTGACAGGTTGCCAACAATGGCGATTACCGCATTGGCGGCGACATAGTACTGTTTGTGAAACTTCTCCAGCTCTTCCCGCTGCAGCGCCTGTATGCTCTCTACCGTGCCATTACTGGGTGAGCCGTAGGGGTGATCGCCATAGATTGTGCGGTAGAACGCCTTGCTGGCGATACTGGACGGTGACTGCTGCTCCGCCTGCAGGCCGATCAGCATCCGTTTTCGTTCACGCTGGAATATGTCGTCGGGAAAGCGGGGCTGGCTGATGATTGTGGCCAGAATCTCCACCGCCGGATCGAGATATTTTGCATCGCTCAGTGAGCGCAGAGTGACCAGCGCCATGTCACGCAGGGCGCTGCTGCCCAGCTGGGCGCCCAGCCCTTCGAGGCGCTCGGCGATCTCCTCTTCGCCGAGCTCTCCCGCGGCGGCGTCCAGCAGGCCGTTGGTCATGACAGCAAGCCCCGCCCGCTCTCCATCACGGGCGCTGCCCGCATCGAATACTACCCGGATATCCACCATCGGCAGCTGGGGGGCGGGGACGAAATAGACCCGGCTGCCGTTATCGGTTTTCCAGTGCTGGATCTCCGGTCCGGCAACGGCAGCTGTCATGGGCAGCAGCATGGCCCATATCCAGATAACGGTTTTTTTAGTGAGCCGCATGCTTTTCACCTCCTTGATGGTTGTTCTTTGTCTTCTCTTCAAGCGGCAATGGTTCAAGTTCCGCAATGGTCAGGTGATCATCGATCAGGTATTTGCGCGCCACCTTTTGCAGCTGTTCTGCGGTGATGGCGAGCACCTTGTCGGTGTACTCATCCATCCGCTGCCAGCCGAGGCCGACCGTCTCCAGGGTACCCATCTGCATGGCCTGGTAGAACGGGGAGTCCTGCTCATAGGTTTTTCCAGCAACCACCTGGGCCTTGATCCGTGCCAACTCCTGTTCGCTGACCGGTTCGGTTTTCAGCCGTTCTATTTCGTTACGCAGGGCCTTCTCCAGCTCGGCGGTGGTGTGTCCCTGTGCCGGAGTGCCATCGAGCAGAAACAGATCCTGGCGCATGGAGTAGAGGTTGTATCCGGCCCCGGCGCTGGCGGCCAGCTGCTGTTTGCGCACCAGGTTTTTTGACAGGCGGGCGCTGTTGCCGCCATCGAGAACACCGGCAAGCACCTCCAGCGCATAGGGCTCCCACTCCTCCTCGGCGGTTTTCAGTACCGGTACCTTGTATCCCATCAACAGGTAGGGAAGCTCCGCCGGGGCGCGGACAGTAACCTGCCGGATTCCTCGCTGCCGGATTTCGATGCGTGGCTTGGGTGATTTCAGCTCGCTGGGCTGAAGGGGGCCGAAATGTTTTTTCGCCAACGCGAACACCTGTTGCGGTTCCACATCGCCAACCACGACCAGCGTGGCGTTGTTGGGGGCATACCAGCGCCGGTACCAGGGGATGAGATCCTCAGCTTCCAGACTCTCCAGATCCTGCATCCAGCCGATGATGGGGTGGTGATAGGGGCTGTTGACAAAGGCAGCGGCGTTGAGCTGTTCGTAGGTCAGCGACTGCGGGTTGTCCTCGGTGCGCATGCGCCGTTCCTCCATTACCACCTTGACCTCTTTGGCAAACTCTTCCGGTGGCAGCAGCAGGTTGCGCATGCGATCCGCTTCCATCTCGAAGCTGACCTCCAGGCGGCTCTTCTCCAGCTGCTGGAAATAGGCGGTATAGTCGCGGCCGGTGAAGGCGTTCTCCCGCCCGCCATTCTCGGCAATGATGCGGGAGAACTCGCCCGGACCATGCTGTTCGGTGCCCTTGAACATCATGTGTTCCAGCACATGGGAGACGCCGGTGATGCCATCGTGTTCGTAGCTGGAACCCACCTTGTACCAGATCTGCGAGACCACGACCGGGGCGCGGCGATCCTCCTTGACCAGGATCTTCAGTCCGTTGTCCAGCTTGAATTCGTGTACCTGCGCCAGCGCCGGGGACGCTATCAGTACGGTGCAAAAAAGCAGTAGTATGGAAATTCGTTTTATTTGTTGCATCGTTGTTCTTTCCGTTTCCGTGGCAGAAGTAGATAATGATAAGATAAACAGTCAGACGATAGTAAACTAACCTGCCTTTCACTAACAGCCCGGATTGAGACTGCAAAAATCATGTTTGGTTTCATCAAGAAAAAATCTTCCGAACAGAGCGATACACCGAAAAAGACAGGCTTTGTCGGTCGTCTGCGCGAGCGCCTGTCACGTACCCGCTCCGGTTTGACGGAAGGTCTTTCCAGCCTGGTGCTGGGAAAAAAGGCCATTGATGACGAACTGCTGGAGGAGCTGGAGACGCGGCTGCTGCTTGCCGATGTGGGGGTGGATGCCACTCAGGAGATTATTGCACGGCTGACAGATCGGGTGTCCCGCAAGCAACTGACCGATGCCGAAGCGCTGATTGACGCACTGCGTGAGGAGTTGCTGGCTATTCTTGCGCCGGTCAGCCAGCCACTTGCCATTCCGGAATCCGATCATTCGTTTGTGATTCTGATGGTGGGGATTAACGGCGCCGGCAAGACCACCACCATCGGCAAGCTGGCCAAACAGCTGCAGAGCCAGGGCCGCAGCGTGATGCTGGCGGCGGGAGATACCTTTCGCGCCGCTGCCGTGGAGCAGCTTCAGGTGTGGGGGGAGCGCAATGATATTCCGGTGGTGGCGCAGCACAGTGGCGCCGATTCCGCAGCGGTAATTCACGATGCGCTGCAGGCAGCCCGCTCCCGCGGCATCGACGTGCTTATCGCCGATACCGCTGGCCGTCTGCATACCCAGCAGGGGCTGATGGACGAGCTGGCCAAGGTCAAACGGGTAATTCAGAAACTCGATCCGGAAGCGCCCCATGAGGTGATGCTGGTGCTCGATGCCGGTACCGGCCAGAACGCGCTCTCCCAGGCGGTGCAGTTTCATCAGCTGATGGGCCTGACCGGTATTACCATTACCAAACTGGATGGCACGGCAAAGGGGGGGGTGCTGTTTGCCATCGCCAACCGGCTGGGCGTGCCGATCCGCTTTATCGGTATTGGCGAAGGGATCGACGATCTGCGGGTATTCGACGCCGCCGAATTTGTGAATGCCCTGTTTGACAGCAAGTTGAACTCTTCTGATGATTCTGTTCGACAAGGTCAGTAAGCGGTACCCCGGGGGACAGGAGGCGCTATCGGCAATCAGCTTCCAGCTGGAGGCGGGCGAGATGGCTTTCTCACCGGCCACTCCGGTGCGGGCGAGAGCTCCCTGCTCAAGCTCATCACACTTATCGAGCGCGCCAGCGGCGGCCAGATTCTGATCAATGGCCAGAACCTTGCCCGGCTGGGGCGGCGCGGCATCCCGCACCTGCGCCGCAACATCGGCATTATTTTCCAGGACTACCGCCTGCTTCATGACCGGACCGTGTTTGACAATGTCGCCCTGCCACTGATTATCACCGGCCTTCAGCGCCGTGATGTGGTGCGGCGGGTGCGTGCGGCGCTGGATATGGTCGATCTGCTGAACAAGGAGAAACGCTATCCGATCACTCTGTCAGGCGGAGAACAGCAGCGAATCGGCATCGCCCGCGCCGTGGTGAACAAGCCGCCGCTGTTGCTGGCGGATGAACCCACCGGCAATCTGGACCCTGAGCTGTCGCGGGAGATAATGGCGCTGTTTGAGCTGTTCAACCAGGTTGGTGTATCGGTGTTGATTGCCTCTCATGATCTGGAGCTGATTTCACAGCTCCCCTACCGGGTATTGACCCTGGACAAGGGGCGGTTGATACATGATGGCAAGGTGGCCGGCTCGTGAAGCCCGACAGCAGCCAGCGGGCCACCAGACCACGCAGCGGCGCTTCCCGCAATGGCGGCCGTCGTGGACCGGGGGGCTATCTGGAGCGCCACCTGCAGGTGCTCATTCACAGCCTGGGGCAGCTGAACCGTACACCGCTCTCCACGCTGATCACCGCTGCAGTGATCGGTATCGCTCTCGCCCTGCCTGCGGGCTTGTATGTGCTTGTGGATCACGCCCGGCAGCTTGGCGGCCACTGGAAAGAGACCACCCGGATCTCGTTGTTCCTCAAACAGGATATCGACACCAAACAGGGAGAAACACTGGCAGACAACCTTGCCGGAAGAGAGGAAATAGACAGCGTTGAGTATATCTCCCCGCAGCAGGGGTTGGCCGAGTTTCGGGAATTTTCCGGTTTTGGTGATGTGCTGGACAGCCTGGAGAGCAATCCGCTGCCGGGGGTAATTATTGTTCAGCCTGACGCATCCTCCCCGCCTGAAGCGATCCAGGCGCTGCTGGAGCAGCTTCAGACGTTGCAGGAGGTGGATATTGCCCAGCTTGATATGGAATGGGTAAAGCGGTTGCACACCATTATTGATATTATCCAGCGCGCTGTCCTTACCATAGCAGTACTGCTCGCCCTTGCCGTGTTGCTGATCGTGGGCAACACCATTCGCCTGGATATCGAGAATCGTCGGGAGGAGATTGTGATAACCAAGCTCATCGGCGCGACCGACGGGTTTATCCGGCGGCCATTTCTCTATACCGGTTTCTGGTACGGTCTGGCCGGGGCGGTGATTGCCCTGGTGCTGGTGAATGTTTCCCTGGCCCTGCTGCAGCAGCCGGTGCGCCGCCTGGCCGGGCTGTATGGCAGTGATTTCCAGCTTGGTTTTACCACTCCGGAGATGGTGATGCTGCTGTTGTTCGCCGGGGTTGTGCTTGGTCTGCTGGGCGCGCTGCTGGCAGTGAGCCGGCATTTGCGGGCTATTGAACCAGAATAGTGGCATGAGCTTTCTCCAGCATCTGCAGCGCTGTAATCGTCACGATCTGTCCGGATTTATCCCCTTTCGGGTGGATGATTCAGTGGTAGGGCAGATCAGGCCCGTCTTTGCTGAACACTTATCCGCCTGGCCCGAGGTATTCGCAGTGACGCCGGAGGGAGTTGATCTCGTACTGGATAGCTCCGGCATGGATGAGCGCAGTGCTGTGGTAGCCGAGGTTCTGAACAGACTTGTCGAGTGCGGAATACTGCCCGGGCTTCACGGGGAACAGTATGGGGTCACCGCGCATTCAAGGGAAAACAGCGTGCTGTTGATCGATCGGGCTGCCGCTCCCCATTTCGGGATCCGCGCTTTCGGCCAGCACCTCAACGGCTATGTCAGGAAAGGTAACAGCTGTTACATGTGGATCGGGCGTCGCGCATCGAACCGCATGATATATCCGGGCAAACTGGATCACCTGGTTGCTGGAGGGCTGCCGTATAACATCAGCCTGCCCGGGAACCTGGCCAAGGAGTGCTGGGAGGAGGCCGCGATTCCCCCCGAACTGGTCTCCCGCGCCATCCCCGTTGGCACCGTAAGCTACATTGCCGAGTCGAAGCGCGGCCTGAAACCCGATACCCTCTATTGCTATGATCTGGAACTGCCCGCCGATTTCCAGCCACGCTGCACCGACGGCGAGGTGGAGGAGTTCTACCTCTGGCCGGTGGAGCAGGTCATAGAGGTGGTGAGAGAGACAGAGGAGTTCAAGCAGAACTGCAATCTGGTCATCATCGACTTTCTGATCCGCCACGGATTTATCGGACCGGAACATGATGATTATCTGGAACTGGCAACCGGGCTGCATCCCGCCTTGCCTTAGTCAGATTTTTCCGGCAATTTGTTAAAACAGCGGTTTTCAGGAGGCTAAGTTTCCTGCCCTCGTTCGATCATCTCGCGGGCGTGAGACAGGGTCTGTGGTGTCATTTCGATTCCGCCCACCATCCGGGCCAGTTCGTGAATGCGTTGTTCAATGTCCAGCGCTTGAATCAGGGTGTGTGTCTGCCCGTTATCGGTTTTCTTGCTTACCTGCAGGTGGTGGTGAGCCAGGGCGGCTACCTGCGGCTGGTGGGTGACGCAGAGAACCTGGCAATAGTTTCCCAGCTTGCGTAGTTGACGCCCCACAATCTCTGCCACACTGCCGCCGATTCCCACATCTACCTCATCAAAAACAAGGGTTGGAATGCTGGCGTTTTGCGCGGTTATTACCTGAATGGCGAGACTGATCCGGGCCAGTTCGCCACCGGAAGCTACTTTTGATAACAGTTTCAACGGCTGCCCCGGGTTGGTGCTGACCTGGAACTCAATCCGTTCCCGGCCCAGCGGGGACAGCCCGTCTGAGTCCTGTGGAACCAGCCGAATCTCGAAGCGTCCTCCTTCCATTCCCAGCAGTTGCATGTTGCCGGTGACTGCCTTGCCGAGCTCTTTGGCTGCCTTGCGGCGGCTGCTGGTTAATTTCCCGGCCAGTACAGTGTATTCGTCAACGGCGGTGTCGATGGCTTTTTGCAGCTCGATCAGGTGGATATCCGCCTGTTCGAGTTGTTGTAGCTGCTGCTGCAGGCCGGGCAGCAGACCGGCAAGCTGTTCCGCCTCTACATGGTGTTTGCGCGCCAGTTCGTAAATGGTGGCAAGGCGCTCCTCCACCCAGCCCAGGCGCTCGGGGTTCAGTTCGATATCAGCCAGGTAGTGACGCAGTTCGCTGGCCGCCTCTTCAACCTGAATGACGGCGCTGGAGAGCAGTTCCACAGCCGTCTGCAGCGTGCTGTCGACTTGTTGCAGGGACTCCAGGCGCTGGCTGGCCTGGCCCAGCAGGGAGGAGGCGGAGAGTTCATCGTTCTCGTAGAGCATGTCGAGCGCCTGCTGGCACTCATCCAGCAGCCGGTTGGCGTTGGCCAGCCGTTGATGCTCCTGTTCCAGTTCGGCCAGTTCCCCGGTGGTCAACCCCAGGGCTTCCAGCTCCTGTACCTGATAGCTGAGCAGTCCCAGCCGGGAATCCCGATCCTCGTTTGCTTGCTGCAGCTGCTGCAGCTTGTCTTGACGTGTTCGCCAGTTGTGGTGCAGGGCTGCCAGCTCGGTCAGCAACTTGCCGTGCCCGGCGTAGTCATCCAGCAGCTGGCGCTGCATGTCCCGGCGCAACAGCGACTGATGCTCATGTTGCCCGTGGATGTCCACCAGCATCTCTCCCAGTTCACGCAGTAGTTGCAGTGGTGCCGTGCGGCCGTTGATGTAGCCGCGGGAACGGCCATCGGCAGAGATGATGCGACGGATCTGGCAGGCGGTTTCGTCGTCCAGATCATGCGCCTCCAGCCACTCCCATACCTCCGGGCGATCGCTCAGTTCGAACTCGATGGTGATTTCGGCTCGGTTGGCACCGTGGCGAATCAGGCCGGTGTCTGCGCGATTCCCCAGGGTGAGGCCCAGCGCGTCCAGCAGAATGGATTTTCCTGCGCCGGTCTCTCCGGTGAGGACGGTCATTCCCGGTTTCAGCTCCAGCTCAATCTGCTGAACCAGGGCAAAATTGCGGATTTGGAGATGGGTCAGCATGGTCGTACCGCTATGCCAGGCGTCTGCCCCAGTGTAGTTTGGCGCGCAAAAGTTCGAAATGGTCGTGGCCGGCCGGATGGATCAGCCGTACCGGTTCGGGGCCGGTTTTGATCACAACCTGATCGCCAGCCGTCAGACCAAGATTGACCTGTCCGTCGCAGGTCACCTGGGCGTAGGGCTGGCTGTGCTCCGCAACCACAACCTCGATTACACTGCTGCTGTGTACAACGATAGGCCGGTTGCTCATGGTGTGGGGGCAGATGGGAACCAGCACCAGGGCTTCCAGACTGGGGTAGAGAATGGGGCCGCCGCCGGACAAGGCATAGGCGGTGGAGCCGGTGGGGGTGGAGACAATCAGCCCGTCAGCCCGGATGGTGTTGACATAGGCACCGTTGATGGATGTCTCCATCTCAATCATTCGGGCAATGTCCCACTTGTGGATCACTACATCATTGAATGCGCAGCTTTCGGTAATGACCTCGCCGTCATGCATGATGGCGGCGTGCAGAAGACACCGTTTTTCCTCCTGGTAGTTCCCGGACAGAACCTCATCCAGACACTGCACCATGCAGTCGGGAGAGATGTCGGCCAGAAAACCAAGATGCCCCAGGTTGATGCCCAGCAGGGGGATGCCATAGTTTGCCAAGGAGCGAACTGCATTGAGCAGGGTACCATCGCCGCCGACCACGATGACCAGATCACAACGGCTGCCCAGTTCGTCCCGGCTGACCGTTTCCAGACCGAGGTTGGGGACTACTTCGGCAGTAGCGTCGTCCAGCAAAACCCTTACCGCGCGGTTGCCGAGGTAGTCAGCCAGCCTGTTCAGCGTATCCTCAACACAGGAGTCGCTGTATTTGCCGATTAAACCAATAGTTGAAAAGCTATTTTGCTGCATATTTAGCCTCCTGCCCAGCAGCTAACGTTAGCACGATGCGCCGCTTGCGCCAACTGGCGTTTCCATAATGGAAACCGGCAGATCGGCGCAACCGGGGGAATCCGGGTTGACCACTGCAGGCCGAATTGGTAACTTCTGTTAGCACTCAACCGTATTGAGTGCTAACATTTCCATTTTTTCATAACGAGGTGTGACTTTAAAGTGGCAAAAGAGACTGCCATTAGCGTGCGTGCGCAACAGTTGTTCAAGACGCTGGTTGAGCGCCATATCCACGACGGGCAGCCGGTGGGTTCCGCTGCGCTGGTGGAGGCATCCGGACTGGGGGTCAGCCCGGCGACTGTGCGCAATATCATGTCCGATCTGGAGAAGCTGGGGCTGGTCATGTCGCCTCATACTTCGGCCGGACGTGTTCCCACCGCGCAAGGTTATCGCTTTTTTGTTGATACGTTGCTCAGTGTTGAACCGCTGGATGAACAGCAGGTTCACAAGTTTATGGATGAACTTGATCCCGATGACAATCTGTCCGGATTGCTGCACAGTGCATCGACACTGCTCTCGTCGGTGACCCGCCTGGCCGGGATGGTGATGCTGCCGCGCCGTGAGCAGTCAACTTTCCGGCATATCGAGTTTCTGCCCCTGTATGACAACCGGATGCTGGTTATCTGGGTGGTCAATGAGCAGGAGGTGCAGAACCGGATTATTCATATTGAACGGCCCTGGTCACCTGCCGAGTTGCAGCAGGCGGCGAACTATCTCAATGCCGAGTTTGCCGGCCAGAGTCCGCAGGCAATCCGTTCTGCCCTGCTGAAGGAGCTGCGCAGCGCCAGGGAGTCGGTCAACGATTTCATGATAACGGCGGTGGAGATGGCCGAACGTGCTTTTGGTGAATCGCCGGAGCAGACGGATGATTATGTGCTGGATGGCCAGTCCAACCTGATGAAATATGCAGAAATGGCAGACATGGAAAAGCTGCAACGCCTGTTTGATGCCTTTGAGCGTAAGCACAAGGTGCTGAACCTGCTCGATCAGGCAGTATCCGCCCAAGGGGTACAGATCTTTATCGGCGAGGAGTCCGGCTACCAAGTGTTTGATAGTTGCAGCTTTGTTACCGCTCCCTACTCGGTAGAGGGAAGAACAGCCGGTGTGCTTGGTGTTATCGGCCCGACCCGCCTGAACTACGAGCGGGTGATTCCCATTGTTGATGTGACGGCCAAACTGCTGGGCGCCGCCTTGAATAGCAGTAGATAGGCCCCATTATACTGATGCCCGAAAAATTTCATCTGTCCGGAGAACACGATGTCTGAAACAGAAAAGCAATCCAACGCTGAAACTGATATGGAAAACAGGGAGGGGGAGACAGCCGAAACCACAGAGCAGGCTGAATCCGGGCCTACCCCGGAGGAGCTGCATCTGCTGCTGGAGGATGCGCGCAGCAAGGCGGATGAGCACTGGAACCAGGTGCTTCGTCTCCAGGCGGAACTGGAAAATCTGCGCAAGCGCAACCAGCGGGAACTGGAGAATGCCCACAAATATGCGCTGGAGAAGTTTGTACGCGAGCTGTTGCCGGTCAAGGATAGTCTGGAGATGGGGCTGGCAGCCGCAGAGGCGGAGGGAACGGATGAATCCGCCGCCAAGTTGCAAGAGGGGACCGAACTGACGCTGAAAATGTTGCAGACGGTGCTGGAGAAGTTTGGTGTAGAGGAGATAAATCCGGAAGGTCAGCCCTTTGATCCTGAGCTGCACCAGGCCATGTCCGCCGTTCCTTCAGAGGATGCCGAGCCCAATACGGTACTGAGTGTAATGCAGAAAGGCTATCTGCTCAACGATCGCTTGGTCCGTCCGGCCATGGTAGTTGTGACGAAGTAAAGGGCCGAATCCGAAACCACGGCAGCGGGTTGAAATTCACGCCAACATCCCCAACATCTAAATTAAGTTGAACATTTAACTGGAGAAAACAAACATGGGTAAGATCATCGGTATTGACTTGGGCACCACCAACTCTTGCGTTGCAGTCATGGAGGGTGGAAAGCCTCGGGTTATTGAAAACAGTGAGGGCGATCGCACCACTCCGTCTATCGTTGCTTATACCGATGACGGTGAAGTGCTGGTGGGCCAGTCCGCCAAGCGGCAGGCGGTTACCAATCCCCAGAATACACTGTTTGCCATCAAGCGCCTTATCGGTCGTAAATTCAACGATGATGAGGTGCAGAAGGATATTGAACTGGTCCCATATAAAATCATCAAGGCCGACAACGGTGATGCGTGGGTGGATGTCAACGGGAAGAAGCTGGCTCCCCCCGAAATCTCTGCCCGTGTTTTGATGAAGATGAAAAAGACTGCCGAGGACTACCTTGGCGAGGAGGTAACGGAAGCGGTCATTACCGTACCGGCCTACTTCAATGACTCCCAGCGTCAGGCTACCAAGGATGCCGGCAAGATCGCCGGTCTGGATGTCAAGCGGATCATCAATGAACCAACT
>JAJRUX010000152.1 GCA_024277575.1 Gammaproteobacteria bacterium
CAACATTCAGCGCCGCACGCAGCGACCCACGGCAAGGAAGCGATGGTTACAGCAACACCCGGGATCTGACCGGTTTTGTTTATGAAGTCTGGACCGATGACAGAGGCTACACTGGAGCAAGACCTGGCCGCGGAAACAACCTCAACGTCAGCAGTATCGCCAATGGCGAGGTCGACCTGTGGGATACGCATACCCGCTATACGGTCCAGTCATCGAGTATCAAGATAGAGAAAATCAGCTACTCTCCTGATAGCAATGGGCTACACCCTGTCATTACTGAAACCTCATACATATCGGACTCGGACACGATCAATATCATCAAGCAAAACATCGCCAACTGGTACTCTTATTACCGGCGCCGCTCATTTGCAACCAAGGCCGCCGTAGCCGCAGTAATCAATACACGCCCGGATTTCCGTTATGGCGCAAGTGTTATCAATGACCATCACAACTTTTTTGTGGAGGTTCCCCCATCGTCCATAACAAACTTCGCCACTCACAACAACAATCTGCTTAGCGATCTATTCAGTTTTGACTGGTCACCGGTGGGTACGCCACTTAGAGAAGGGTTACGTCGTGTTGGCCGATATTTCGACAACGCTGATGGAAGAACCGATCCCATCCTGCCTGAATCCCTTGGTGGAAGTTGCCAGAAAAACTTCGCCATCCTGATGACCGATGGTTACTGGAATGGCGGAAGCCCATCGGTAGGTGACCGCGATAACGATAGCATTAACAATACCCTTGCCGATGTGGCCAAATACTACTATGACAAAGACCTCAGCAATCTTCCTGACAAGGTTCAGGCAGACAGCTTTGACAGTGCCTCCCACCAGCATATGGTCACCTATGGCGTTGCTTTTGGAGTCACAGGAAACCTTGACGACTCCGATGAAGATGGATGGCCCAATCCGGTATTGGCCGAAGGAGACGACTGGGGTGATCCCACGAGTTGTTCAAATTGCCCGGAAAAAATTGATGATCTTTGGCACGCCACGTTTAATGGCAAAGGGGCGTTTATTTCAGCCTACACACCCCAGGAGTTGGTTACCGGACTGACTGACACGTTGAGCGATATCAGCAATCGCATCGCCAGCACAGCAGCCGTTGCACTTAGCACTGGCTACATCAGCAGCGACAGTCGCGTGTACCAGGCGCGATTCCAGAGCAGTGACTGGAGTGGACAGCTGCTATCGTTTCCGGTCCAGACAGATGAGACGGGAAACAACTTTGGTTCACTTGACACCTCTGGAAACGGGCCACAAGGAGCAGAGTGGGATGCCAGTGAAAAAATCCCGTCCCATTCAAACCGCATTATCGTAACCCATGATGGGACCGGCGGAATACCATTCCGGTGGAGCAGCCTGACTACAGCTCAAAAAACATACCTAAATAATGAAGATACTCTTGAATATCTGCGAGGTGATGATCACAATGAGATAAAAAATGGCGGTTTTTTTCGTAGTCGATCCAGCAAACTAGGGGATATTATCAACTCGTCTCCGGCCTATGTCGGAGCGCCTTCATTCCGGTACCATCAGAACAATTATGCCCAATTCAGAAAGGATAACAGTAGTCGGCGGGGGATGATCTACGTGGGTTCGAATGACGGTATGCTGCATGCCATTGATGCGGTAACAGGCGTTGAAAAATTTGCCTATATTCCCAGCAGTGTATTCAATAATCTAGCTGCTCTGGCAGATGACAGTTATACCCACAAATTCTACGTCGACGGTGCCCCTACTTTTGGGGATGTTTATTTTAACAATGCCTGGCATACCGTACTGGCCGGCGGGTTAAATAAAGGTGGTCAGGGAATCTATCTACTGGACATCACCAATCCCGACAGCTTTTTCAACGAAACAGCTGCCGCAGACAAGGTGCTGTGGGAGTTCACCGATGCCGATGATGCCGATCTTGGTTATACCTATAGCCGCCCCGCTATTGTCCAGATGAAAAACGGCAAATGGGCAGTTGTTTTTGGTAATGGGTATAACAACACCGAGAGTGATGGCCACGCCAGTACAACGGGCCACGCCGTGCTCTATATCGTCTTTATCGAGCGAGGTCTGGATGGCACCTGGAACTCCTCGGACTTCATCAAACTGGATACAGGGGCTGGCACGAGTACAACCCCCAATGGGCTCGCCACCGCTACACCGGTTGACATCGATGGCGATCATGCTGTCGATTACGTTTATGCCGGAGATCTGTTGGGTAATCTGTGGAAGTTTGATGTCTCCAGCTCCAACACAGCAGACTGGAAAATCGCCTTTGGTCTAGCAACACCGCAACCCCTGTTTACTGCAACTGATAGCCTCGGCAACCCACAGCCCATTACCGTGCGCCCCGAAGTTGGCCGCACTCCATTCGGTGATGGCATCATGGTCTATTTTGGAACCGGTAAATTCCTGGAGAACAGCGATGTGGGCAATGACATCCCGACCCAGTCATTCTATGGGATTCTGGATGAAAATGAGACCATCAGTTCTCGAAATTCGCTACGGCAGCAAACAGTCACCGGAGAATACATCTTTCACGGTGAAACGGTACGCACCACCACCGACTATCTCATCACCGACCAGAATTCAGGCTGGTATATCAACCTGCCCGGTACCGGTGAGCGGAATATCAGTGAACCACTGTTGCGTGGAGGAAGAATCATCTTCGTTACCATGTCTCCAGCGGGCGATTCCTGTTCAGCCGGGGGGGAAAGCTGGCTGATGGAGCTCGATGCCTTACATGGCAGACGCCTGAACACTTCTCCCTTTGATCTGGATGGGGACGATGAGTTCAGTGAGTCCGATTACGTGTCGATTAATGGTGAAAAGATTCCAGTCAGCGGGAAAAGATCCAACGTTGGAATCATCAACAAGCCCGGTGTGGCGACGGCCGATAGCAAGGAAATCAAATACACCACCGGGACACAAGGAACCATTGAAACAATTACCGAAAGCCAGGGTCAGCGCACATCTATTCGCAACTCTTGGCGTCAAGTCAGGTAATTATCGAGGGACAAAATGAACAAGAAAAACATTCCTATTTTCTCTTTGATTGCTCTGTATCTCGGTGCAACAACCCCGGCAATCTCAATCGAAAAATGGATGTCACAAATCAAATCCGGAAGGGTTAGTGAAGTTAACACCAACCAGAGATCAATCACTATCAATCGGAAACAATTCAATCTTGCACCAAAGGTAAAACTCCACGGACTTTCATCCGGAAGCGGGGTCATATCTCAACTACAGAGCGGAATGATTATTCAGTACCGGATGATATCAGCAACAAAAAACAGACACATAACAGAAATCTGGAAATAGAAACACTGAAATATTTCACCATGAAAATCATTTCAAATAGCAAACATAATAACCGCGGATTTACTCTCGTTGAGATGATGGTTGCACTCACGCTTGGGGTGATTGTTCTAGCTGGAATCAGCCAGATTTTCATAAAAACAAAACGCGCCACTGTTTTTCAGGATGAGTTGGCCCGAATGCAGGAGAATAGCCGTTATGCGATACAACTTCTTAACAAGGAGATCCGTAATGCCGGTTATCTAGGCTGCAGGCATTCCAGCAACATAGATGCTTCCTACCTCGATACAGGTGGAACTTATTTCGATAACTTTTCCCTCGCCGTGGAGGGGTATGAAGCTGATGGAACTGCTCCGGGAAGTCCGTTCACTGTTGGCTCCATCACTGCCGGATGGAGCGGAGGAAACGGAACCGAATCAACGCTTCCAGCTGCACTTGGCAACCCGAATCTTGTTCCAGGATCTGACATCATCATCATTCGTTATGCTCACGGTTCCGGGCTCACTCTTGCTCAGGAAAAACAGAATAACAGTGACGTACAGGTCATCAATATTTCGCAAGAGACAAACAGTTGCAACAGCGGATCCTCAGACGGATTTAGTGGTCTTTGCATTGGCGATCTGGCAATCATATCCGATTGTGAGCGGGCGCATAGCTTCCAGATCAGCAATCTGGATCTTGATGGCAGCGGGATCCTTACCATCCGCGATGCCACCGGAAACAGCTGGGTAGGAGAACATAACAGCACCGTTCCTTTCACGGTAGCTGACAGCTCACTGTTCGGAGCACGCACGGTAGCGTTCTTTGTCAGAAACAACAGCGCAACCCCCGCTGTTCCCTCACTCTATCGAAAAATCGGCAACGGAAACGCTCAGGAGTTGGTGGAGGGCGTGGAAAACATGCAGGTTGCCTATGGGGAGGATACCGATAATGACGGGGTTCCCAACCGCTATCTGGCAGCCCATCAGGTAGGAGATTTTTCTAACGTGACCAGTATCCAGCTCTCCCTGTTGCTCAGGACAATCCACGAATCATCCAGACGCTCAGCAGCTGCAAAAACGCTGTCGATGCTGTCAGCAGATGTCACCACGCCGAGTGACCACCATTATCGCCAGGTTTTTACTACAACCATACAGCTGCGTAACCCTGATGAGTAACAAGATGAACACAAAACAATTCCGGAAAAACCTGCGTTGTCAGCAAGGGGTTGTGCTGGCCGCTGTACTGATGATCGTACTGGTGGTTACTATTCTCGGCGTAACGGCAATCAACACCGCCAGCCTGGAAGGAAAACTCGCCCACAACTTCAGCGAACGCACCCATGCATTTCAGGCGGCGGAGATGGCATTGCGTGCCGGCGAAAAAATCCTGGAGGGACTCACAGCCGAACCAATCGCATGCAGCACCCACCCCTGCTCCTGTCCAGACATAGCCAGCTGTAACGTATGGAACCGGAATGCCCTGCAGGCGGAATCATTAACTCATACGGGATCGGTACAGAGCTGGTGGGAATTCCAGGACGACTCCTGGTGGAACGACATGGGTGCAACTACCATTCCTGCCGGCAGCGGTTCGACAGCCATGTACATTATCGAAGAGAGATCCTTCCTGCAAAACAACACTCAGGCAAACGTCATCGGTAGTGGCCTTAACTACTACACGGTAACTGCTCTGGGAATAAGGAAGGGAACGGGTGCGCAGGTGGTTCTGCAAAGCCACTTCATGAAGCGATTCAACTGATTCAGAACGGGGAAACGAAAATGAGTACACACAATATCAGCTCCGTCACCAATGCATCTGCACTTATTGTTCTGTTCATCCTGATGGCAGGCGCAACAGGTTCACACAGTGCACAACTCAATCTCCCGGACTCTCCACTGTTCCTGCAAACCCATGTTGCCCCGAATGTCTTTTTGCAGATCGATGATTCCGGCTCAATGATTGAGGAAATTCTGACCCGCCAGCACTGGTATGCATTCTGCTATGACTCAAATGCGCCGGACTGGGCGGGAGGTGACTGGGATTGCGAACCGGACTGGACGCGCTCGACAGATGGATACTGGTACGGCTACTCGGGACAAACAGATTTCTTCGTGAATTTTGGATATATTTTTTCAACAAAAGATACCGATGATTACGGATATTTTGAAGTTTGCAGAGATACCACGCCTCGAACAGACGGTGATAACGATGACTGGATCCCCCGCATCATGCTGTCATGTGCCAACAGTTTCGACCCCGCGATAAATCCGCCATACAGATATGACTGGCGTATTTTATCATCAGATTTCAACGTACTTTACTACGATCCGAAACAAATCTACCGCCCTTGGAATGGGCCGTGCAATTCGGGAGGAACACCCTGCGCCGATGCATCTTTCTCCAACGTTCACAGCAACCCGTATGAAGGCAGTGTTGGTTACAGTGATGTTCGGGATCTGACCGGCTTTGTCTACGAAGTGTGGACAGATAACAGGGGCTACTCTGGTAGTCAACCACGTCGCGGTGCAGATGATGATGGAGTCGGTCCGGATAAAGCCATCAACGTAACTTCCGGAGCCAACGGAGAAGTTGACTTGTGGGATGATCATATGCGTTTTACCGTTGAGGCAAACCGCATCAAAGTGGAGAGAATTCGCTACACACCGGACAAAACCGGTCTGAACCCGATAGTCATTCCTCTTCCACCCATCACATCGGTTACCGAAGTAAACACCATAAAACAGAATATCGCCAACTGGTATCAGTACCACCGAAGACGCTCCATGACAGCAAAATCGGCGATTTCAGAGATTATTACCAAACGGCCCAATCTTCGCTATGGAGCCAGCGTTATAAACGAGCATCGGGTCAATCCATTTTTTGTGGAAGTACCCGCACCATCCGTTACCGACTATAGCAGTCATAACTACGACCTGCTGAATGAACTGTTCAGTTTCCAGATGGGAGATGGAGGAACCCCTCTACGCACGGGCTTGGAAAAGGTAGGGAAATATTTTGACAATACAGATGGCCGAAATGATCCCATACTCCCTGCAGACAAAGGCGGCAGCTGCCAGAAAAATTTTGCCCTGCTGTTTACAGATGGATACTGGAATGGCAGCGATCCATCAGTGAGAGACACCGATGGTGATGGAGTATCCGGCACCCTTGCCGATGTGGCAATGTACTATTATCAGAAGGATCTTAGCACTCTGGACAACAATGTTCCGGCTGATGATGCCGACCCGGCCACTCACCAGCATATGGTCACTTTCGGTGCCGCTTTTGGTGTGAGTGGCCTGCTATCGGATACTGACGGAGACGGCTGGCCAAATCCCCCGCTACTGGCAAGCAGCAACTGGGGAGATCCGACTACCACAACTGCCGATGCAGAAAAAATAGATGATCTGTGGCATGCTACGTTCAACAGCAAAGGCGGTTTTTTATCTGCCGCAACACCAGAGAGCCTGCTTGAAGGCCTGAACAAAACCATGGAGCAAATCACCGGCCGCAGCAATCCTTCCGCAGCAACCGTTGCCCTCAGTAGCGGTTATATCAGTAGCGACAGCAGGGTGTATCAGGCACGATTCAATAATGGACAGTGGACCGGGCAACTCCTCTCTTACCCTGTCCATACCGATGCAACCAAAAGCAATTTCGGCTCGCTGGACACATCCGGCAGCGGTCCCGAAGGCTCCGAATGGGATGCGGCTGAAAAGCTTCCCGGCTACAACAGCCGGATCATCCTCACCTATGATGGCAATGATGGACAGCCCTTCCGCTGGAGCAATCTGACCAGTGCACAAAAATCTGCCCTGTTGAATGAAGATATTGTCAACTATCTGCGCGGCGATCATCGGCTGGAACAGAAGAACGGCGGCACCCTGCGCAACCGCGACAGCAAACTGGGTGACATCATAAATGCCTCACCGCTATTTGTAGGACCACCGGCATTTCGGTATGGATTTGACGGCTACTCCACATTCCGAAGCGGTCAAAAAAATCGCCCCTCGATGATCTATGTGGGAGCCAACGATGGAATGTTGCACGCATTTGATGCAACAACTGGAGTAGAAAAATTTGCCTATGTCCCAAGCAGAATCTACAACCGGCTTGCCAATCTTGCCAATCCGGGATACACCCACAAGTTTTTCGTAGATGCCACACCAGAAATGGGCGATGCCTACTATGGTGGAAACTGGCACACCCTGTTGGCCGGTGGGCTGAACAGAGGTGGCCAGGGAATCTATCTGCTGGATATCACCGATCCAAACGGTTTTATCAATGAATCGGGATCCGCCAGTAACGTCCTGTGGGAGTTCACCGACAACGACGATCCCGATCTGGGCTATACATACAGCCGCCCCACCATCACCCGAATGCAAAACGGACAGTGGGCGGTGATCTTTGGCAACGGCTACAACAACACGGAGAGTGATGGTAATGCCAGCAGCTCTGGCAACGCGGTTCTCTATATCGCCTTCATCGAGGAAGGCATCAACGGCTGGACGGCAGGTGATTTTATCAAGCTGGATACTGGGGCAGGCACCAGCAGCTCAGTCGATGGCTCCACTCCGAATGGCCTTGCCAGCACCATACCTGTGGACATCAATGGCGACAACAAGGTGGACTACGTCTACGCCGGCGATCTGCAGGGTAACCTGTGGAAATTTGACCTGTCCAGCACCAGCAAGGCCGACTGGAAAATAGCATTCAGCGGCTCCCCACTGTTCAGCGCCAGGGATGCAGGTGGCAACGCCCAACCCATAACCATCCAGCCCGAAGTGGGCCGCACCCCGTATGGCACCGGCACCATGGTCTATTTCGGAACCGGTAAATTTATCGAGAGCAGCGACGTAACCACCACAGGGACGCAGACATTCTACGCCATTCTGGACGTGGGGAAACCGGTAACATCACGCAGCCTGCTGCTGGAACAGCGGGTACTCAGCGAAACCGGTTACGGCAGCCAACAGGTGCGTATTACCAGCAATGATCGCATGTCAGCAATCCATCTTGGCTGGTTTCTCGATCTACCGGTAACGGGAGAACGCCAGATCAGTAACCCGGTACTGCGTGGCAGACGAATTATTTTCACCACCATGCGACCTGCGGGAAGCACCTGCTCGTCGGGCGGTGAAAGCTGGTTGATGGTGCTGGATGCATTCCACGGCAGCCGCCTGCAAACGACACCATTCGATCTAAACAAAGACGGCAAGTTTGACGATACCGATCGTGTTGACGGTAAAGCAGTGAGCGGACTCAAAATTGACCAGATAGCCAATACACCCGGGTTTGCTACCACCAATAACAAGGACTTTATTTACCTTACCGGCGACCCGGAAAGCGACCCCTATGCACTGCATCCCGGTGAATCAACGGGACGCAAATCCTGGCGGCAGGTGCGCTGACCCCATGAGCAGAGAACAGATACAGATTCATTACTTAACAAGGTGATCAATATGTCCCGTCGTCCGAATCATTCCAATAACATTAAAGGATTTACCCTGATTGAAGTCATGATCGCTGTGGCGGTCGTTGCAATCCTGGCTGGAGTGGGCTGGCCGATGTTCGAAAAACAGATGGCCAGACAGCAGGTCAGCGACGCAGTCATCGCGCTGACAACTGTCGAAACACAAATGGCAAAATGTCTGTTGGATAGTGGTGCCTATGCCGGCTGTACTCCCTGCGGCACGGAAACACCTTCAAAAAAAGGCCACTATCAAATCAAGGTTCAGTGTGACGCAGCCTCAAATGCATATTATGCTACCGCCACTCCCAACAGCACCACCTACGGTCAACAGCCTCTCGCGATAAGCTCGCTGGGTCACAAGACTGGGCCCTGGCCCTGATTGGCAACGGAACTCTTTGTGTGACAGAGTTCACATTTTGCACGCTTGTCACAATTCAGCGACAATAAAATTTATTTAATTATTAATGTCTTAATAACAAATAGACTTCTGATGTCCCCATACCCCGACAAATCCACCCTGTTTACCATCACAGACAAAACCTCAAAACAGCTTTAACCAAATGAACTAAAAGGAAATATATATACAGTGGCATCACTTGTGCACAAACCGGCATGCACAGCAGTGTACTTTGTACCATATATATATAACGGAGTTCTAATATGAAAAAGCGAGTTTTTACACTAGCCACGATTGGCCTGTTTTTCTCTGCCGCCGCACTGGCGGGAGGACTGTCTTTCATGGAGCTGGATGCCAATGGTGACGGTGTTATCAGCAAGGATGAAGCCGCAGGTTCCGCGACTCTGGCACCTCTGTTCACAGAGGCAGATCGCAACGCCGACGGCAACCTGGACAAGGATGAGTTCGCGGCTCTGGTACAACCTGCAGAGGAAGCTGCTCCAGCAGGGAAGTAAGCAGTCTTTGATGCGGGCTCCAGTGCCTGACGAAGGAACGACTTGTTGAGCTCAAGGAAGAGCGTTAAACAAACGGAAAGCCCGGTTTAATACCGGGCTTTCTTTTTTCTATAATTCCACTATCAAGTGCTGCCCGGAACACAGACTCATGAAAAAAATGATTAAACCGATAACTATTATATAAAAGTTTCCATGATTTTTTGTCAATGCGCATTACTTTACTACTACTACACCTGAGTATTCCCGCCCTGGTCTGCGCCCAAGAGACTCCCGTTCGCCCTTCCGCTCAGGAAAACACCCCAAAAACGGCCTCAATACAGCTGTCCCAGCATCATCTTGCCAAACTGGAAGTACTGGCAAACCTGGGGGAGGCAGAGGCCCAGTACCAGCTGGGACGAAGCTATCTTACCGGAAACGGAACCGAAAAAGATTTGAAAAAAGCGGGCTTCTGGTTCAGCAAGGCCGCCCGTAACGGACACATTCTGTCCCAGCGCACCTTGGCGATCATGTATTACAGCGGCATCGGCTTGCGCAAAGCACCGGCACATGCCCTCAAGTGGTTTCGCAAGGCTGCGGAAAACGGTGATACGGTAGCGCAGGCCGCTCTTGCCGACATGTACTACCGCGGACTCGGCATGCGCCGGCCAAATATGAAACAGGCTTGGCGATGGATGATGGCCGCCGCCGAAAACGGCGATCCAATGGCACAATACCGGGTCGGCCTGATGTTCAGGGATGGGCGGGGAACACGAACCAATCTCTCCCGGGCTTTTCTCTGGCTGCATGTCGCCGCCCTTAATATGCCGGATCAGGAGCAGCGACTCGAGATAATAACCGCCCGTGATGAAGTGGGGAAAAAGATGAGCAAACGGCAGCTATCCTTAACACAAAAACGAAGCGAGAAATTTACCGAAAAATATGTAAAAAGTCTGCCAGGTTAGTAACTATCAGTAATTTGTGAAAACTTTGCAAACCGTTCCATCCTTTGCCCTCAGGTGGTTACAACAAGCTTATGATGGCTGAATTATTAACCCGGCACCAATATACATGGTTGCCGGGTTAATAATAACTACTCAGCGCAGTGGTCAAGACATTGCATACAAATAAAATTATCTGACATGCTTACAGAAAAACAGTGTTTACAAATTCGTGCTTGCAGCAAAGATGAAGAGAGTTTCAAGGTCCTCCTGGATATACTCTCATCACAACAAAAATCCTTGGAGCATGCAAAATCAGAGTTTTTTTCCGTCATCGGGCACGAGTTGAGAACCCCCTTGACCGCCATTCAGGGCAGCCTGGCCCTGCTTGACCGGGAGGTGGCCGGCCCTCTGCCGGAAAAAGCAAGAAACATGATTGAGATCGCTATAGACAACAGCATCCGTTTACGCGATTTGATCAACTATTTTCTCGACCTGCAGATGCTGGAGAGCGGTGAGGTAAAACTTCAGTTACAGCCTGTAGAACTGCAGCCCCTGCTAAACCAGGCGGCAACCAACCTGAAACCGTTTGCCGCACGAAGACAGATTGAGCTGATACTCCATGAAAAGGTTCGGAATATCCGGGTCGAGGCAGATTCGGACCGGCTGATGCAGGTAATCAGTAACCTGCTATCAAACGCCATCAAATTTTCGCCCTCCTCATCCAGAATAACCATCACTATCGACAGCCACGACACCACGGGCTGTTTCTCTATCACCGATCAGGGTCCGGGAATTGCCGAATCACTGCAACCGCTGGTGTTCGGCAAATTCGTCCAGGCGGATGTCGGCAATGATCGGAAATCCGGAGGCGCAGGCCTCGGCCTGAGCATCTGCAAGGCCATCGTCGAGCAGCTCAACGGAAAGATTGGATTCACTACCATACCAGGAGCCGGGACAACCTTTTATGTTGAACTGCCCGTGGCCGCTCCCGATGCCGTATTCGCCCACCGCCGGGGCAGGAGTGCCACGGTCTCCAGCAGCTAAAGACAATCGGGATTTCAGTCGATGTAGTATCCATAGGCTGTTAATGGATCCTGTTGTCAATGCATCTGCATCGCTTGATTGCGCTCATCATTTTGATTGCGTCACCTTCACTGGCACTCCAGGCGGGTGAACTGCGCTTTAATGTGGCGCCCGATGAATCAATATGGTCCAGCTCCGGCGACAGCTTGGCATGCCGCCTGTCACAGAAAATTCCCCATTTCGGCCAAGCGCTGTTCACCAGCCGCTCCGGTGGTGCTCTGACATTGTCATTTTTACTGGAAAGAGAGCCGGGGAAAAAACGGCGCACCGCCCATCTCCGTGCCGTAGCACCACCCTGGAAACACAAAACCCGCTCCGTCGAGATCGCCAAGGTCACCCTCAACACGGGAAAAACGCTTGCGGTTTTTGACCGCAGTGCCGCCCTGCGTGCTCTTTATGAGCTGGAGAAAGGGATGTCGCCGCTATTGACCTTCAAGGATTGGGCCGATGCCCGCGATCGGATTACTGCCTCTCTCTCCCCGGTTAATCTGCGTCCTGCCTTGCAAGTATTCCAGGAGTGTACCGGCGCCCTGCACCCTGATGGATTTGATGATGTACGGGATCTGAATATCTATTTCGCCAGTGACAGCTATCAACTGACCAATAAAAGCAGAGCAGCCCTGAACCGTATCGCTTCCTATCTGGAGGTAGACCCGACCATCACCCGCATCATCCTCAACGGCTTTGCGGATAAAACTGGCGACGATATCTATAACCAGGAGCTATCCCAGATACGGGTGGATACCGTACAGGAGTACCTGCTGAACAAAGGAGTTCCGGCAGAACTGATAATAGGCATTAACCACGGCCCCCGGAAAAAAGGCAGCCAGGCGAAAAACCGGCGCGTCCATATCCGTTTGGAGAAACACTAACCCCCTCCCGCAAAACCGCTCCTCCTGTTAGAATTGCTCGCCTATTCAGGAGCAAGTTATGTCAAAACAGATCAAAAAAGTGGTGCTGGCCTACTCGGGAGGACTCGATACCTCCATCATCCTCAAATGGCTGCAGGATGAGTACGGTTGTGAAGTGGTCACTTTCACCGCCGACATCGGCCAGGGGGAAGAGGTGGAACCGGCCCGGGCCAAGGCGCAGGCGCTGGGGGTAAAACAGATCTTCATCGAGGATCTGCGCGAGGAGTTTGCCCGTGACTATGTATTCCCCATGTTCCGGGCCAATGCCGTGTATGAGGGAGAGTACCTGCTGGGCACCTCCATCGCCCGCCCGCTGATCGCCAAGCGCCTGGTGAAGATCGCCGACCAGACCGGGGCCGATGCGGTTTCCCATGGCGCAACCGGCAAGGGCAATGACCAGGTGCGCTTCGAACTGGGGGCCTATGCCCTCAAACCGGATATCCATGTCATCGCCCCGTGGCGGGAGTGGGATCTGAACTCCCGCGAGAAACTGCTCGCCTACGCCGAGCATCACGGCATACCCATCGAGCAGAAACGGGGCGGAAAATCACCCTACTCCATGGACGCCAACCTGCTGCACATCTCATATGAAGGGGGTATTCTGGAAGATCCCTGGGCCGAACCGGAACCGGATATGTGGCGCTGGAGCGTGGCGCCCGAACAGGCGCCGGATCAGGCCACCTATATCGAACTGAGCTATCGCAACGGCGACATCGTCGCCATCGATGGCGAGCAGCTAACTCCCGCACAGATCATGATCAACCTGAACCAGCTGGGTGGCGCCAACGGTATCGGCCGCGACGACATCGTGGAGAACCGCTATGTGGGGATGAAATCCCGCGGCTGCTACGAGACCCCGGCGGGCACCATCATGCTCAAGGCGCATCGCGCCATCGAATCCATCACCCTGGATCGGGAGGTAGCCCACCTCAAGGACGAGCTGATGCCGCGCTACGCCACCCTGATCTACAACGGCTACTGGTGGTCCCCCGAGCGGCGCATGCTGCAGCAGATGATCGACGCCTCCCAGACCGTGGTAAACGGCAGGGTGCGTCTGAAGCTGTACAAGGGCAACGTCACGGTGGTCGGCCGCACCTCGGAAAGCAACAGCCTGTTCGACGCCAGTATCGCCACCTTTGAGGATGACGAAGGTGCCTATGATCAGCAGGATGCCGAAGGTTTCATCAAGCTCAACGCCCTGCGCCTGCGCATCGCCGCCCGACTGCAGCGGAAATAGCCAGCGGTAACACCCCCTCTTCCCGGAATGGTTGATAACTGTCGCCAAACAGTAGCTACAGATGCAGTTTGGCGGCTGATCGGGTAAAGTGTGCCGCGCGAAGCGGCTTTCCCGCCGCCCTGAAAAAACAACGAGGTTGCCAATATGTCAAACTTTCTAATCGCCCCCTCAATCCTGTCCGCCGATTTTGCCCGGCTGGGTGAAGAGGTACAGAACGTGCTGGACGCCGGTGCCGACGTGGTCCATTTCGATGTGATGGACAACCACTACGTCCCCAATCTGACCATCGGGCCGCTGGTGTGCGAAGCGCTGCGTGACCACGGAATCACTGCTCCCATCGACGTTCACCTGATGGTCAAGCCGGTGGATCGCATCATTCCCGACTTCGCCAGGGCCGGGGCTACCTGGATCACCTTCCATCCGGAGGCCTCCGAACATATCGACCGCAGCCTGCAGCTGATTCGCGACAACGGCTGCAAGTCCGGACTGGTGTTCAACCCGGCCACCCCGCTGGACTATCTCACCTATGTGATGGACAAGGTGGATGTGGTGCTGCTGATGTCGGTCAACCCCGGTTTTGGCGGGCAGAGCTTCATCCCCGCCACCCTCGACAAGCTGCGCGAGGCGCGCCGGATGATCGATGAGAGCGGCTACGACATCCGCCTGGAGATCGACGGCGGGGTGAAGATCGACAATATCGGTGAGATCGCCGCCGCCGGTGCCGATACCTTCGTGGCCGGTTCCGCCATCTTCAATACCGACGACTACAAGGCAACCATCGACGCCATGCGCGCCGAACTAGCCAAAGCCGCAGAGTAACAGATGCCGCTCAACAAACCGGAAATGATCCTGTTCGACGTGGACGGCACGCTGGTGGACAGCGTGCCGGATCTCGCCTGGTGCGTCGATCAGATGATGCAACAGCTGGGACTTCCACTCCGCGGAGAAGGGAAGGTGCGCAACTGGGTCGGCAATGGTGTGGAGGCGCTGGTGCGCCGCGCACTAATCGACCGGATGGACGGCGAACCGGATGCGGAACTGTTCGCCCAAGCCTACCCGCTCTTTCTGGAGCTGTATGCCGACAACACCAGCAAGCGCAGCCACCTCTATCCCGGCGTTCCTGAAGCGCTGGAGAGCCTGAAACAGGCCGGTTATCCGCTGGGCAGCGTGACCAACAAGGCGGAGCAGTTCACCATTCCTCTACTCAACGAACTGGGAATCCATGACTTTTTCAGCATCGTGATCAGTGGCGATACCCTGCCGCGCAAAAAACCCGATCCCCTGCCGCTGCTGCATGCCGCGGAGTTCTTCTCCGTGCAACCGCAAAACG
>JAJRUX010000153.1 GCA_024277575.1 Gammaproteobacteria bacterium
TTCCACTACGACAACGACGATGAAATTCTTTACGTTCTTCTTCTGACAACGTGACAGTAACGGGTGCAGGCATAATAATCGTACCGGAAATTATAAGTTGTACGCCCTATTATATATGACTGCTTTGTTCGTTACAGTACAGTAAGTATCCCCCGGCAAAGCCGGGGGCTTTACGTTTTGTGAGCCGCTCGAAGCGGCATGTACGGAGCCTGTGGCTCCTTGAGACCCCTAAAGGGGTCAACTACACCAGTTCCAATTGATCGATCCGACGATCCTCAGCCTCCTGGTGCCGTATGTACTCTCGTATTACCTGCTCGTCCCGACCCACAGTCGAGGCGAAATACCCTCTGGCCCAGAAATGCTGCCCAACAAAATTCCTTTTCCGGCCAATGTACGTCCGTGCTATGTGGATCGCACTCTTACCTTTGATAAAACCCACAACCTGCGATACCGCATGTTTCGGAGGAATCGATATCATCATATGCACGTGATCCGCCATCAGATGACCTTCCTCGATCAAACTCTCTTTCTGCCGTGCCAGGCGATGAAAAACCTCGCCCAATTCCTTTCTAATTTCACCAAAAAGCACCTTCTTCCGGTACTTCGGGATAAATACGATGTGGTACTTACACTCCCACCGCGTGTGATTTAAACTCACTACTTGTCTCATGGTTTCTCCTTAGCGTGGTGCTTGGCGGCTCACGCTTGGGAGTTACTATGAGATTTCCGTTACTGTCAAACTTTGAACGCCTCCCCAGCAGAGCTGGGGGGTCTCCTATATTTGTCTAGTAAAAAAGAAGCCCCGTGTGTGACGGGGCTTCCGGTTACAGCATCAGGGCATTAAAGTTCAGCTGCCGTGATCATCATCACTGCTGTCATCATCGTCGTCATGCTCGGCAATAATAGTGGTAACAGTTGCATTACCGTCTTCGAGGATTGCGGTAATTGTATAAACTCCTTCCTCGTCACCAATACGAACCGGTACATTATAAATACTGCCGTTGGGTCCTGTGACACCATCACCTGAAGTAGTCAGCGCATCACTCGGCAGAATCTCCGGGTATGAGCCTGCCGGGCCACTGATTGTGGTGTGACCCACGACAGTATCGCCTGCATCCGGAACACCGTTTAAATTAGTATCCTCAACCATATGGACATGCGTGGGGTCGTCAGTCTTGATATAACCGATACCCGCCAGGCCTTTCTGCGGGATAAAGGAATCAGGCTGGTTGGCCAGCTTGTCAAACAACAGGAAACGTGGCGCGTAGGGGGCACCGTCCGAGAAGCTGGCGCCTTTTACCGTATTGGTCAGCAGAGTGCCGGGTGCAACGTGCTGGAAGTTTACTGATTCAACCAGCTCGGTTGTCGTTGTTGCAGGACTGCCCTGACCGCCGGTGGTAAGGCCGACATTGGTGGCACCAACAACCTGGCCGCCCGATGCAGGGAAAGTAATGGATGCCGATCCCGATTCAGCCAGCTTGCCATTGGCCTTGTAAATCCGGACATTCATGGTGCCGACAGTTCCGGCCGGGCCATTGGTGAAAGGCGAGGTGCTTTCATCAGTGCCGGGGCGCGGACGGATATGAACAATCTTTATGCCGATCTTTTTGGCACGCTGCTGTTCCAGCCCGTTTTTGCCCTTACCACCATTCGGTGTAACGGTAATGATCTTGTCGCCATCATCACGGATGGTGTAGTTGCCATGCTGAACGCCGGCACCTGCGGGAGCGGTAATGGGAGCCTGGGGCAGGCCGGTTACCAGTACAAAATTGGCATTGCTGCTGATAGCGCGGAACACTTTGGTGTTGTCCACGCCATTACGTTCAAAGCTGCCCCCCAGTTCAACTTCCATATGGCCGCCAGCCGGGATCTGGTAACCGAAGTTCTCCGGGTCCATTGCCAGGTTGGGTGCTGTGTCCTTAACCGCCAGAACGCCGATAACCTCTGTTGGCTCTCCGGCAATGTTTCCGT
Source organism: Gammaproteobacteria bacterium (assembly GCA_024277575.1). Lineage (GTDB taxonomy): Bacteria > Pseudomonadota > Gammaproteobacteria > Thiohalospirales > Thiohalospiraceae > DRMK01. Next base: position 1,972 of record JAJRUX010000153.1, read on the forward strand.
TGGAAACCACCGGCGGACTGACAATGGCCCTGACAATATTGATTTTCTCGTCGTCATCAGCAAGTGCAATGTTACTGACGCCTGCCAGCAGAGCGCCGGTTACAGCGGCAAAACAAACAAGTGATGGGGAACAGAAACTGAGCCTGGTCTTCATGAAATATCCTCCTGATATCAGTGCAAGTTGTTGGTTGGTTTTTTTTCCGTCCCTGTGTAGATGCCGAAAGGCCGAATTAATTCATTATTTAAAGACCCCGGGTTTTGCAGTGCCAACTGCATGGACTGGCAAGGGCGTAAGGCCTGCCGACTTTTGTCTGGTAAACCTTACATGTTTAGTGCTAAACAACATTAGAAAATATGTTCAATACCTTGTAATTAAATATATTATTAATTTGCATGGATATTGCAAGACAATGCACATGCTAATAATTGGATGTAAGGTTGACATGAAAAACTCGAGATTCACGAAGTATCTGGCCGGTATCCTGGCACTGCTGCTGCCCTGTATGACAAGTGCAGTAACTCTCAGTCTCAACTCGATCGCCGAAGGCGGGAATACAGCAGCGTTCAACGGGCTGTTACTCGAATCCACGGCAAGTTCCAACGTCGGAGTCGTGCTGCTGCATGGCCGCAACGGTAACGCCGATGGTGTCGTTGTCTCCGAACTGCGTAACAGCATAAATACGCTGGGCTACACCACGCTTTCAATTGACGAACCCGTGCCGGCAGCCGGAACCGGGTTTTCAAAGTATGTCGATGATGTAAACGGGGCCAACACAGTATTCCCGGAACTTTATGCGCGCGTAAGAACAGCGGTCAATGAACTTGCCACACGCGGCATTGACGAAGTTGTGCTGCTCGGTTTTAGCCTGGGTGGCCGCATGGCGAGCGCTCATGTTGCGCGCGGGCAGGTGGACGAACTGCCCATCATCGGGATGATCGGGATTGGCATGTATGGCAACAGTATCGATCCATTAAACGCGGCATTGACGCTGGATGAAATCTCTGTCCCTGTGCTGGATATCTTTGGTGATAATGATACCAGCGCGGTCAGTACGGCCGCCGCAAGATTATCCGCCTATAACTCCGGTAACGGAACGAACTATACCCAGACCATGATTGAGTGCATCGACCCGCTGACCAACTGTGTGCCGCACAACTTTTTCGGTTACCGGGGTGCGGGGAACCCGGTGCTTGAGACTGAAGTCAACAACTGGCTGTCCCTGAATGCTCCGGTTTCCGCCGTACCGGTTCCGGCCGCGGTCTGGTTGTTCGGTTCGGGCCTGATCGGGTTGCTGGGGTTTGCCAGGCGCAAAGCCTGATACCCGCTTGTTGCCTGGTCAGGACTGATCGCTGCGCAGGATCAGGCGACGCTGGCTGAACAACAGCTCTGCCGCCACAATGGCCAGGTAAAAGATGCCCATCCAGAGCAGGCTGCGCCCGTCATTTCGCCAGAGATAAACACACAGCACCAGCCAGGACAGCAGCGCGAGCGACATGCCGGACAACGGAATCCACAAGGCCAGTTCGATCCTTTTCCGCAGGCGTATTGCGGCGAGATTGACAGCAGCAAAAATCAGTAGAAAGGTGGAACTGGCGAAAGAGGAAATCACCGCGAGGTCTGCAAGGTTGACGAATACCAGGGTGACCCCGGTGATGATGAGCAGGCTCACCCAGGGAATCGCCTTCGACCGTTCCTGCAAGGCAAACACGCAGGGCAGGGCGCGGTCTTCCGCCATCACCTTGCCCAGCCGTGCAGTCCCGAACAGCGTTGCGTTGATGGCCGAAGCCGTTGAAAGCAGGGCGCCCAGCCCGATCAGCACAAAGCCGGCATGACCGAGGAACGGCCGTGCCGCAACCGCCAGCGCATACTCCTTGTAACGCGCAATCTCATCCGGCAGCAGGTTGCCAACCGCTACCAGCGATACCAGGATATAGGTCAGCGTCGTCAGCAGTACGGAGATGACAATGGCTCGCCCGAGGTCGCGCTGCGGGGATTCCATTTCATTCACTGCGTTGGGGATCAGCTCAAACCCCTCGTAAGCGACAAAAATCAGCGCCGCACCCATTAACAGGCCGCCGGCACCGGTATCAAACACAGGCAACAGGTGGTCAGGTTTGACATAGAACAGGCCGAGAAAATGCCACCGCCCACCATGCCGCCAACGCCCATGGCGACCAGTTCCTTGAGGCCAAGGGTCTCGTTGTTTTTTGTGCCACGCTGCCGGTTCATGCTCCGGGTATCATACCGGGATATGAATAATCCCCCTACGGGCACACGATGGTGTGATCTCGGTACATTTTAACGAGGAGGATCACCCTCATTCCCTGATAGTGGCCTACAATCCCGAACAGACCCGTTCGGAAGCATTACTTGCAGAAATCAGGAAATGTGACAAGGACGCGGTTATGGCCGGCCTCTAGCCGAGCTGCACCCGGACAGACAAAGCCGTGCGCCTGATGGCGGCAACGCCGGTGGTTGCCGCCACCAATTCTTGTGTACGCCCAGCATGGGCATGAACTTATGGGGTGTAAGTCCCCTGTAGGAGAACCTAAATTGATTCATCATGAGTCAATCATAACTACTAGCCGACGGCAAGGGCAA
>JAJRUX010000154.1 GCA_024277575.1 Gammaproteobacteria bacterium
ATATCCCCTGAAGTTTCCGCGACAATGGCGTTTGCGGTAGGTGCAACCAATTTGCGGATGGGAAGCGGAACTCCATTCCAGGAGGGGCTGGCTTCTGTCGGTGCTGCCCAGATTTCGGCGGGGTGGACAACGGTGATTTCGGTTTCGGTTATTGATGAGAACGGTGCTCCGTTTCTGGAACCGGTTGAAGTCAATTTCTCTTCATCCTGCAGCAGCCAGGCCGTCCCTACGGCGGTGCTCAGTTCCCCCGTCAATACGGTCAACGGCATTGCCAGCAGTACTTACCTGGCGCAGGGGTGCGTAGGTGATGATTCAATCAATGTTACTGCCAATGCGGGTGGGGTGAATCTGTCTGCCTCAGCCACAGTCAATGTACTGTCTGCTGATGTGGGGAGTATCGAAGTGGTGTCAGCAATACCGGAAAATATAGCTATTCAGGGTGCCGGAGGAATCGGTGGTTCGGAAAGCTCCACTGTTGTGTTCCGGGTGCGCGATGTGAATGGTAATCCGGTCAATGGCCAGCTGGTGGATTTCTCTCTGAATACCCAGGTTGGTGGTATTTCATTTACCCCCGGCCAGGCGACAACCAATACCGAGGGTCTGGTTCAGACCGTGGTTAATTCCGGTACCGTAGCCACGACTGTCCGTGTAACGGCAAGTGTTAACGGGAGTGATCCGTTGATTATCACCCAGTCCAGTCAGCTGGTTGTGTCTACTGGCATACCGGATCAGAACAGCTTTAGTCTTTCTGCCGAGACACTTAACCCGGAGGCGTGGAATACAGACGGGGTGGCGGTCAATGTAACGGCGCGTCTGGCTGATCATTTCAACAATCCGGTTCCCGATGGAACAGCGGTTACCTTCTTTACCGAAGGGGGTTCCATACAGCCCTCCTGTACTACTGTCGGTGGTACCTGCTCAGTGGTATGGACCAGCCAGGAACCGCGCCCAATCGGTCAGACTCTGGCGGGAAACAACCATGCTCCTGAAGCCTTGAACACCATGGGGCAACCTTATGGTGGACGGGTGACTATCCTGGCAACGGCTATTGGCGAAGAGTCCTTCCCGGACCTGAATGGTAACGGACGTTTTGACAGTTCCGAGATGACGGCGTTTCTCGGTGCAGATGTTACCGGGCGTTCCTATGATTTGGCGGAAGCGTTCAACGACTACAATGAAGATGGCATCTACAATCCGGCCATCTCGGGTGGGCAGGCTGCAGGAGATCTGGAGGAGTTTACCGATTTCAACTGCAATGCGGCATTTGATGGCAAGGACAGCTTGTATAACGGCGTGCTGTGTTCTGTTCCTGCGCATGCCGGTTGTTCGTCAACCCAAAAATCCACCAATGTACGTGCGCAGCTGGTATTGGTAATGTCTGGAAGCGGTGCAAATCTTGCCCTTAATGCGCCGGCATCCGGCACATTGACCCTGAATGGAGAAGAGACCGGTATTGTCAGTGTAACCATTGCGGATCTGCATGGGCAACCAATGCCTAAAGGGACCACTGTCAAGTTCACCACCACTGTCGGTTCGATTGTTGGTACCAGTTCATTTACCTGGGCGAATGATAACCACAATGGCGGCCAGGCGTTCTCTGTGGCGGTAAAGGGGGTAAACATTACCGATGGTATTCCAAAGAACGGTTTTGTAATGGTGGAGGTTTCTACACCTGGAGGTATTGTCACCTCGTTCACTCCGGTAAGCGTCACCATCCAGTAGCCTGATAGGCTTGAGTTGAGGGCGCCAGTTTCTGGCGCCACTGTTTATTTTGTCTGAAGGGCTTGATCTTCCCTGTCTTGTTTGCACATCATGTGCCCATGGCAAAACCGGACAGAATCATTCTTGTTGGTCCCATGGGGGTTGGGAAAACCACCATTGGACGCCGCCTTGCGGCTGCCCTTGATAAAACCTTCGTGGATAGCGATCGGGAGATTGAAAAGTGTACCGGTGTCGATATTCCGCTGATTTTTGAGCTGGAGGGAGAGGCGGGTTTTCGTCGCAGGGAGAGTAAAATCATGGATGAATTGACCCAGCGTCCAGGTATCGTGCTGGCCACGGGCGGTGGAGCCGTTCTGGATCCCCGTAACCGGCAGATTTTCCGGCAACGGGGTTTTGTCATCTATCTTTATGCCTCCCTTGAACAGCTTCTGCAACGAACCGCCCGAGATAAAAAACGTCCCCTGTTACAGACGCAGAATCCCCGGGCCCGGCTTCAGGATATCCTGGTGAAACGTGAGCCGTTGTACAACGAAATCGCCGATCTGAAAGTGAAAACCGGTGGGCGCAATATGCGCAAAGTGGTGCGTGAGATTGTATCCTCCTTCTGAACTGTAAAATCGGCCGCCACGGCCGGATTAATATCAAGAAATTTCCAGTCAAGGCATCTCTCCTGTCAGGAGGGGTAGAGTCTTGTTCGTGCATCCTTTTTGCCGCACTTCCCTGAAAACAGAAAAACAGATTTTAGGAGTCTGTCGGCGTTCAGGGCAAGGCGCGCCTCACAGGGAATGGCCTTAGTCCTTGCCAAGAGGCGCAACGCGGCCATGGACGCTGACAGACCAACTGAATCCTGATTTATTACCTTGAAAGAGTACTAGTATAACGAACTGATATCCAGCGCAAACACCAGTGCATCCTCCCGGCCGGTGGGTGTGGGATAGTATCTTTTGCGCCGGCCAATCTGTTCAAAACCAATAGAGCGATAGAGCTGTACCGCCACAGGGTTGGATGGCCGGGCTTCCAGAAGAATGAGATGGCAGCCAGAATGGCGTACTACGTCCAGCATATGCTCCAACATCTGGCGACCCATACCTGCACCTTGTGACTCGGGGCGGACACACAAGTTAAGAATATGTGCTTCACCCACATCCATTGAGGTAGAGAGAATGGCATAACCAATCAACGCGCTGCCCTGTTCATAGACCCAGCAGTGATAACCGATACGCAAACAGTCACGCATGATGCCGAGGGTCCAGGGCACCGGATAGGCGCGAGTCTCTATCGCCATTACCGCCGGCAGATCGGCCTCTGTCATGGGACGTGGCTGCAGTACCGGCTTGATAACGGTACTCACCGGCCTGCCACCTCCCGGGCCAGCTTGAGATCCTGCCACGCCTTGCGCTTCTCCAGCGGGGAGCGCAGCAGGTAGGCTGGATGGTAGGTGACTACCAGCGGTGTGCCGGCCTCGCCGTAGCTGTGGCGGCGGCCACGCAGGCGCGACAGGGGGGCGTTGGTCTTGAGCAGGTTCTGGGCGGCGATACGCCCCACCGCCAGAATCAGCCGTGGTTGCACCAGTGCCACCTGGCGTTGCAGATAGGGTTCACACTGCTCCACCTCCTCCGGCCTGGGGTCGCGGTTGTTGGGCGGGCGGCACTTGAGTACATTGGCGATATAGACCTGCTGCCGATCCAGGCCGATGGCGTGCAGCATGGAGTCCAGCAGCTGACCGGCCCGGCCGACGAAGGGTTCGCCGCGGCGGTCCTCCTCGGCACCCGGCGCCTCCCCGACAATCATCCAGTCGGCATCGCGGCTGCCCACGCCAAACACCGCCTGGGTGCGGCTCTTGTGCAGATCGCAGGCGGTGCAGGAGAGCACGCGCGCCTGCAGCGCGTCCCACTCCAGGCGGCTGATGTCACCGGCAGCCGGAACCGGCTGTCGGGACGGCGCGGCGTCCCCGGAAGAGCCGGCGTGCGCCGGCTGCACAGATTGCGCGGCCGGTTCGGCAACCCGATCGCGCCGCTGCCACTCGACGATGCCCATCGCCTGCAGATACCGGCTGCGCCGCTCCCTTTCCATTTCGTCAGCTACACCTCCGCCGCCTGGGGGTGGGCCCGATCCTGCGGCGTCAGGATCTTGTTCAGTGCATTGACATAGGCCTTGGCCGAGGCGATGACGATATCGGTATCCGCCCCCTGGCCGTTGACGATGCGCCCGCCCTTCTCCAGCCGCACGGTGACCTCGCCCTGGGCATCGGTACCGCTGGTGATGTTGTTCACCGAGTAGAGCTGCAGTTCGGTTCCGCTGCCGATGATGCGCTCGATGGCCCTGAAGCTGGCATCCACCACCCCGCCGCCCTGCGCCCTGCCCTGCTGCTCGATACCATCCACCATCAGGGTGACGCTGGCGTCCGGGGTCTCGCCGGTTTCGGAGCAGACCTTCAGCGCGACCAGCTTGACCCGCTCGTTCTCCGCCTCGGTACTGGCCTCGGTGACCAGCGCCTGCAGATCCTCGTCGAAGATCTCATGCTTCTTGTCCGCCAGCGCCTTGAAGCGGGCGAAGGCCTCGTTGAGCTCCTCCTCGGAGGAGAACTCGATCCCCAGCTCCTGCAGCCGGCTGCGGAAGGCGTTGCGGCCGGAGTGCTTGCCCAGCACCATGCGGTTGGCGGACCAGCCCACATCCTCGGCGCGCATGATTTCGTAGGTTTCGCGGCTCTTGAGAACGCCGTCCTGGTGGATTCCGGACTCGTGGGCGAAGGCGTTGGCGCCCACGATGGCCTTGTTGGGCTGGATGGCGAAGCCGGTGATGCTGGAGACCAGCCGCGAGGTGGGAACGATCTGGGTAGTATCAACTCCTACCGTGCAGGGGAACACATCCTGCCGGGTGCGTACCGTCATCACCACCTCCTCCAGCGCGGCGTTGCCGGCCCGTTCGCCCAGGCCGTTGATGGTGCACTCCACCTGCCGCGCACCGTTCGCCACCGCCGCCAGCGAGTTG
>JAJRUX010000155.1 GCA_024277575.1 Gammaproteobacteria bacterium
ATCGACGGTAATTCATTCTGAAATAACCGCTGTGCACCTGTTGCACGATCCGGAGGTGCTTCAATTGCCGCTGAGGACGCAGTGACCACGTATAAAATCATTTTCAAATACCCTTAAGCTGCATCCGATGCCTCACAGACATAGCGCAGGTACTTGAGCATGCCACGGGCATTGGCGAAGGCCGGATGCTCTGCGATGGCCTGATTGGGGAACCAGTTGGTGATGTGTCCGGCCAGTGCTACGGTGCCTCCACCAACAAACAGGATCTGATCCAGTTCCACTCCCAGGCCAAGCTGTCTGCGGGTTTCGGCATGGAGCCGCTCAACAATCTCTTGTTTGGCACAGTCAACCAGTGAACTGATGTCATGATCCCTGCCATACAGACGCACACTCTTCTTTTCAACGGCCTGTGCTACGAGTTGTTCACCCAGGGTTTCCAGATCGAACCGCTCCTGGATGCCATTGGCCACCTGCTGTTTTACATCCAGCATGCCACACTGCAGGGAACCGGATGAGGCATGAACGACGCCTTGATCCTTCACCACCACAAAATCAGTGGTACGGCCTCCGATATCTACAATGGCTACGGGTGTTGATAGGCGATCAGGATCAAGCTTTGCATCACCGGCTTTCTCGGTGATCACGTAGTCATACCAGGCGGCGAGGGCTTCTGGGATTACGTCGTGGAAGGCAATCCCTGCTGGCAGTGTTTCTGCCATGGGACGGGCTGCTATTTTCAAGCTGTCGCGTTTTTTGTCGATGGTGCCCTGGCGCAGCTGGCCATTTTTTCGGTAGAAGGTACTGACCGGCAGGCCGGAGACGGCATGCACTGTACGTCCAGCCAGTCCGGCATCCTGAAGGATATGCTGCACGATGGCACGGTTCAGACCCGACATGGGATAGCCTTCAAAGTGGGTTGCCTCTCCATCCACTGCACCCACCGAGTAGACCGTCTCTTCTGTCTCATATTCGAAGATGCGCTGCTGCCCCTGGTGAACCCAGGTCACGCCGGATCGACCAATTCTGCCTCGGGATGGAATGGCAATCAGCCGCCCATCTGACAGGGCTATCTTGGTGAAGGCATAGTCATCATCAAGACCAACCGGGATGGGGGTCATGGAGGGTGAGTCTGTCATTTTTTTCATTTCCTCTTGTTCGTTGTCTGCCGATAAACTGTTTGTAGTTCTTTATCCAATCACCTTGCCCAGAGCGGCGAATGGCTTTGCAGCAGTATTGGCTTCTACTGGCCTAGCCGGTACAACCTGAGATTCCACCTTCACGGCTGCCGGACTTTGCGCATCTCCTGCCAGCCTGTGGGTAAAGGCCATTGCTGGACGCTGTTTCCGTTCTTCCGGCACACCACGTAGCGCCAGGCACTCCGACCTAAAACCCTGTACCAGCAAACTGCGTAACCACTCCTGCCGCCGAGCCGCTGGCGTGCGTTCCAATCGGTTCAGAATAATCGCCTCCAGTGCAATACGGGGATCAAGTTGCAACGCAACCCGCTGCCCTGGGTTTGTTTTAGCCATGGTGTTGCCACCCTTTTGGCCTAAGACATTGAGCCGAATTATGGAGATGGATGGCGTTCATACCAGCAAAAATCCCATACATTAGGCGTCGGGGTTTTTACCTTCAGGCAGTGGCATATCAGATTCAGGAGCACTGGGATGCAAAGCCACATTCCCGGCAAACCCCATTGGAAATTGCACCTTGCGTGGAACCAGAGGTGCATGACGTTCACCCTTCAATACATCTTCTGGCACCTCACCCATAGCCTGACGGGCGTTGCTGCTTTTCTCACCACCCTGGGACAGAGTTGCTCGATCAATCTGCAAGAATCGATAGCCCTGGGGAATCACAAAGGTGGAGCGAATCTTGCGCCCACACAGTCTTAGCAAGCCTTCACTTGCCTCATTGTCCTGCAGGCCGATGTGGCGGGCCGTCAGCAGGGTACACACCAATGTGTCATATTCCGACAAGAGACGAGCAGCCTGGTAGGCATAGGGATTAGCAAACTGAAGAGGCACCCGGCAGGGTTTTTGTGACCCTGCAATAGTTACCTCCAGGCCTGTAACCTGGTCCAGTTGGCTATCCAGTTCTGTCTGCCTGTCCCGGATATAGGTACTGGATGAATCTATAGCCTCATGGATTTTGATTAACCACCAGTCTGCATAGGGATCATCATTTCTTGCTGCCAGCCAGATCACCCGTAGGCGATCAGCAAAACCCGTCAAGCCGATGATGGCGGGTTTATCTGCCACTCCCTTGCGGCCACGAATGAACTGCTGGGCCTGGCGGGTTTGAATGGTTAGCCAGACCTGGCCACAGAGTGCACCAGGCTTGTTGGAATCCTTCTTCAGGCCAGTTTCTGTTTCAGCATTTTCATCGGATAACGTTTGTTCTGGGTTCATTTTGGGAGATGCATTTCAATGGCAGTTAATATCAGCATCTATCTCCCCATGTAAGAACAACATGGGCAATCGTTAACTATGATCTAAATCTGTGGGGTTTATTTTAGGAAGTGTTGACACTGTCAACAGTAGGAGCCCTCAAATTTTGAGGGTAGTAGCTGTTGACAGTGTCAACACCTCACATCCGCTCATGACTGGCTTAAATCGGTATCCTTTGTTGGCCGACACCGCATTCCTAAAGTCTTGCGTATTTCAGCCAATGGGCCTTTCCCTGCTTTGATCTGTTTTTGCAATTCCTGGAGTCTGTTATCTGCAGAGCGATTGCTATGTTGCTCTCTGTTTTTCTGGCGTTCTTTCTCACGGGCAATGCGTTCCTCATGCACTCTGATGCCAAGATTGAATTTAAACTCTCCTTTTTTCAATGCATTGCATAACGAATACAGAAAACTCAGTTCATCGTAGAGTGGTGTCATGCCGCGCTGTTCTGAACGAATTCGACCTTCCAGCTCATCAAGCACCGCTTGACGTTGGTCAGGGGGAACAGTGCTGAGGTAACGGTCTGCCAGTTTGCGTTGATTGTCTGAGAGACGCCGTGGGTAGATCAACAAGGTATCTCCATCTTCACCGATCACAAGATTTTTTTGATCATTGTTTTTTGCTCATGAGTGCCGAATTCGTCTCACGAGACAAGCCTGAAGAGCGCCATTCTATCAATATCTTGCCGTTGCGTGATGAATTTCGCGAAGTTTGTAGCAGAACCTGTAACCAGGAGAAAATCAGGGAGGCTGCGACGCAGC
>JAJRUX010000156.1 GCA_024277575.1 Gammaproteobacteria bacterium
GCCGGCGTCAACCACAACGGCGATCCAGCGCTGGCCATGCAGCTGATCGACGCGGCCGTGGAGGCGGGCGCGGATCTGGTCAAGTTCCAGACGTTTCTCCCTCAACGGCTGGCCACCGCGGATGCAGGCAAGGCCCCTTATCAGAAGCAGGACGGTACGGCGCAGGAATCCCAGCAGCAGATGCTGGCGAGGCTGGCGCTGGACGAAGACGATCACCGCCGCCTGCTGTGCCATGCGCGGGAGCGGGGCATCGGGTTTCTCTCCTCCCCCTTCGACCTCCCCAGCATCGACTGGCTCGAACGGCTGGGTCTGCAACGGCTCAAGATCCCCTCCGGCGAGATCACCGACATCCCCTATCTGCGCCACATCGGCCGTCTGAAAAAGCCGCTCATCCTCTCCACCGGCATGGCCACCCTGGGGGAGATCGAACGGGCGCTGGAGACACTCACCGGAGCCGGCACGCCACGTGACGCGATCACCCTGCTGCACACCAACAGCGCCTACCCCACCCCTTTTGGGGATGTCAATCTGCGCGCCATGCAGAGCCTGCGGCAGGCGTTCGGGCTGCCGTGTGGCTACTCCGATCACACCCCCGGGATCGAGGTCGCCATCGCCGCAGTGGCGCTGGGCGCCAGCGTCATCGAAAAACATTTTACCCTGGACAGGAACCTCCCCGGGCCGGATCACGCCGCCAGCCTGGAGCCGGACGAGCTGGCGGCGATGGTGCGCGCCATCCGCAACGTCGAGACCGCCCTGGGCAGCGCCGTCAAGCAGCCGACGGCATCGGAAACGGCAAACCGGCCCATGGCGCGCAAGCGGATCGTCGCCGCCGCGCCCATCGCCCCCGGCGAACCGTTCACCGAGACCAACCTCACCACGCAACGTGCCGCGAACGGCCTCTGCGCCAGCCGTTGGGACGACCTCATCGGCCACAGGGCGAACCGGGAGTACCGGCCCGGCGAGGGGATTGAACCGTGAACCGCGCCCGCCGCATCTGCGTCGTCACCGGAACCCGGGCCGAATACGGCCTGCTCTACTGGCTGCTGCACGAGCTGAAACGGGATCCGGATCTCGAGCTGCAGCTGGTCGCCTGCGCCGCCCATCTCTGCCCGGAGTTCGGCATGACGGTCGAACGGATCGAGGCGGACGGCTTCACCATCGATGCCCGGGTGGAGATGCTGCTGGCCGGCGACAGCCGGGTGGCGATGGCGAAATCCACCGGGCTGGGAACCATCGGCTTCGCCGACGCCTTCGCCCGGCTCGAGCCGGAGGTGGTGGTCATCCTCGGCGATCGCTTCGAGATGCTGGCCGCCGCCCAGAGCGCCCTGTTGATGGACATCCCCATCGCCCACATCCACGGCGGCGAGATCACCGCCGGAGCGGTGGACGACAGCATCCGCCACGCCATCACCAAGATGGCCACCCTGCACTTCACCGCCGCCGAAGAGTTCCGCCGGCGGGTGATCCAGATGGGAGAGCCCCCGGAGCGGGTATTCAACGTCGGCGCACTCGGCCTGGAGCATCTGCGACGCACCACCCTGCTGGACCGGGGTCGCCTGGAGGATGCGCTGCGGTTCGAGCTGGAGTCCCCCTTGTTCCTGGTCACCTTCCACCCCGTCACCCGCGGGGAAGAGGACCCCCGTTCCGCACTGGAGGAGCTTTGCCACGCACTGGAGGCATTCCCCGAGGCCCGCATCGTCTGGACCTTCCCCAATGCCGACGCCGGGGGCCGAACGGTGCGGCAACGCATCGAACAGTGGGCCGCCACCCGACCGCACCGGGTGCTGCTGACTGCATCCCTGGGCCAGCAGCGCTACCTCTCCCTCCTGAAGCTGGCGGATGTGGTGATAGGCAACTCGTCCAGCGGGATCATCGAGGCGCCGGCGGTCGGCACACCGACCGTCAACATCGGCAGCCGCCAGCAGGGGCGACCACAAGCGGCCTCCATTATCAATTGTGAAGCAGGGCAAAAGGCCATTGAAGCAGCCATCAAACAGGCATTGACACCGGACTTCCGACACCGGATCCAGAGCCAGAAAACAGCTTTTGGCCGCGGGAAAAGCGCAGCGGCCATCATCCTTCAGATCAAGAAGGAAAAGCTGGTTGAACTGTCGCAAAAACCATTTTATGACCTGCCCGATATTGTTGAGAAACCCGAGTAAAACATGGCTAAAAAGCAAACAAAAATCCCTTACCCCGAACCAGTCGATCCAGATCAGTTCAGCAAACCGGATCATCAAACCAACACCCGTTACGGGCTACCGCAGAAAGTGGAGTTCTGCCGCAAATGTGTGATCTCAAACCAGCGCCCCAACTCCGCCGTAGAGTATCAGCACACCCGCAAGTCCACAAAAAAAACCATCCATTTTGATACAGATGGCGTATGCGACGCCTGCCGCGTTGCCGAGGAGAAAAACCAAATCGACTGGCAGGAGCGGGAACAATCCCTTCGAGCGCTATGCAACAAGCACCGTAGCAAGGATGGTTCCTACGACTGTCTGTTGCCCGGTTCTGGCGGCAAGGACAGTTTCTATGCAGCCCATGTTCTCAAATATAAATATGGCATGCATCCGTTTACTGTTACCTGGGCACCGCACATATATACCGAGTGGGGATGGCGTAATTTTCAGCGCTGGATTCATGCCGGATTTGATAATCAGTTGATGACTCCTAACGGACAGGTACACCGCTTGCTAACCCGTCTGGCGGTGGAAAAACTGTTCCACCCGTTTCAGCCTTTCATGATTGGACAAAAGGCATTCGCGCCCAAAATGGCGGCAATTCTCAACATCCCGCTGGTGTTTTATGGTGAAAACGAGGCGGAGTATGGGAACCCGAAAAAGGATACCGAAAGCGCCCAGCGGGACTATGACTATTTTACCGCAGATGACCGGAGCAAAATCCATCTCGGCGGGACATCCGTAGCTGAGCTGGAAGAGGATTTTGGGCTGGCCAGACACGATCTGGAACCCTACATGCCTGTCGATCCGCAGCAGTTGTGCGACAAGCAGATCGAAGTGCATTATCTTGGTTACTATCTGAAGTGGCACCCACAAAGCTGTTACTACTACGCCCAGGAGCATGGCGGTTTTGAAGCCTCCCCCGAACGAACACCGGGAACCTACAGCAAATACAACTCCATCGACGACAAGATCGACGACTTTCACTACTACACAACGGGAATAAAGTTTGGCATCGGTCGAGCCACCTACGACGCGGCTCAGGAGATCCGCTCCGGTGATATCGAACGGGAAGAGGGGGTGGCACTGGTAAAGCGTTTTGACCTGGAATTTCCCGAACGTTTTGCCCATGAAATCTTTGATTACCTTTCCATTCCCGAACAGCAGTTTCCCGTTGCCTCCCGGATGTTTGAGCAACCGACTATGGATCGCCGCTATTTTGACCGGCTGACCGATACATTTCGCTCCCCCCATCTGTGGCGATTTGAAAACGGCCGGTGGGAACTACGCCACACTGTCTGGCGCAGGGCACAGTTATGACAAACATTCGTCTCATTCCCCGTCTCGACATCAAAGGGCAACACCTGATCAAGGGCGTACATCTGGAGGGGTTGCGCAAGCTGGGCGACCCCCACCAGTTTGCGAAGCGCTACTATCAACAGGGGGCAGATGAGTTGCTGTATATGGATGCGGTTGCCTCGCTTTATGGCCGCAACAATCTTACCGCCATTATTCGCAAAACAGTGCGGGATATTTTTATTCCCATCACTGTAGGGGGGGGTATCCGATCCGTTGCTGATGTAAGGAATATGCTTCTATCCGGGGCAGATAAGGTCGCGGTCAACACGGCCGCTATTCTGCATCCCCCTTTGATCGACAAAATAGCCAACCATTTCGGTTCGCAATGCATGGTTCTTTCCATCGAGGCCAAACGGATAGCTGACAACAAATGGGAGGCCTACACAGACAACGGCAGGCAGAAAACCGGCCGGGATGTGATTGCCTGGGCAAAGGAGGCTGCTGCACGGGGAGCAGGTGAAATCCTGCTGACTTCCATCGATCAGGAAGGCACCCGCCGGGGATTTGATCTTGAGCTGGTAGCAGCGATAACGCAATCCGTCGGAATCCCGGTCATTGCATCAGGGGGAATGGGAAGCGCCAATGACCTGGCCGCGGCGGTGCAGACCGGCGGCGTCAACGCCGTAGCGATGGCGGATATCCTGCACTATGAGCGCACCACCCTGCCTGCAATTCGAGAGGCGGCCGCACAGTTGGGAATCACAACGCGAAAGGTGGCGGCATGAGCAGACAGGTAAGTCTGGTGGATTATGGCGCGGGCAATCTGCTCAACATACGGCATGCGCTTGAGCATCTGGGGGCAGATGTCGAGCTGGTCACCCAGCCGGAGCAGATTGGTGCCGCCAAACGGCTGGTTCTTCCGGGTGTCGGAGCCTTTGCGAAAGCCATGCAACAACTGGAACAGCAGCAAATGGTAACAGCATTACAGGAGTTTGCCGCCAGCAACAGACCTTTTCTCGGAATCTGTCTGGGCATGCAACTGATGCTGGATGAAAGCGACGAGTTTGGCTCCACTCAGGGGCTGGGAATTATTCCCGGCCAAGTCAAGGCCATCCCCGCAACAAACACTGAAGGAGAACAACTCAACGTCCCCCATATCAGCTGGAGCGCCATACATCCGGTTTCAGATTCCGCATGGACAGGAACACACCTGGAAGCCACCCCGGCAGGGGAAAGTTTCTATTTTGTTCACTCACTGGTGGCACATCCTGAACAGCAGACCACCGTCATTGCGGAGTGTCACTACGGTGGGCACCGCCTTACTGCCGCAATCGCCGCCGGAAACTGTTTTGGATGCCAGTTTCATCCGGAAAAAAGTGCGGTTGCCGGGCTGAAAATTATCGAGCGTTTTTTGCAAATTTAACAGACATGGAAATACAACAATTTGCTCCACAGAAAAATACAAACCGCCTGTTTAGGATTGGGCAGATGCCGCTGTTTCTTCCTGATATCGGCACCTACTTTAACCAGGATATGGAACTGGCCCATTCCTTGATCGATGCGCTGTCAGAATCGGGATGTCAATTCATAAAAGGGGAAATTCTGCATGACGCCCGGATCTGTCTGCCAGATGCCGGTAAGGAACGATACTGGAGCTATCACGATAATCGTTTTATTGAAGAGAGCTACCGCTCCCTGATCGAGCGCAAGGTTGTCTCTCTGGATGACTACACTGATTTGTTCAACTACTGCAAACAAAAAGACCTATACACTATACTGTCAGTTTACGATTTTGAAGGGGCGGACTTTGCCAAAGATATAGGCGCAGTCGCGCTGAAAATCGCCTCATCCAATATTACCCATCAGCCATTAATTGAACATATCGCCTCCCTTGGCCTGCCCATACTGCTGGACACCGGGCACGCCACAATGGAAGAGATCGCCCGGGCGATAAACTGGATCCAGGACGCGAACGGAGCAGAGATTATCCTGCAGCACAGTCCTCCGGGACCACCACATCCGCCGGAACAGCACAACCTACGTTTCATGGTTACCCTCTCCAGCAGCTTTGCCTGTCCGGCAGGACTGTCCGATCATTTCTCCGGCCCGGATATGCTTTATGCGGCCACCGCAATAGGTGCTCCTCTGCTGGAGAAAGGGATCTGTCCGGACAACATGGGGAGCGAACAGGATGGTGGCCATGCCCTGCCGGTTTCCCAGGTGACGGAGGTTATTTCCCGCATCAAAATAATCCACGAGGCATTGGGAGATGGTCAGCGGAAGCTTCCCAGATACCGCGAAAAATATCGGTCCAGAATGGGACTGATCAGCAAAAAAAAACTTGAAGCAGGTGATGAGATAACACTTGATTCAGTACACTTTGCCTTCCCGGCAAAAGGTATTGGAACCGAGTACTGGAGCAATGTTAAAAACTGGCGCATTCGCAGCACCATACCCA
>JAJRUX010000157.1 GCA_024277575.1 Gammaproteobacteria bacterium
CATCAGTCATCCTGACCTATGACAAGGAGAACGCTTTCATACTGCCACCATAAATCTGGTTGACCAGAATACCGACCAGCAATAGTCGCGTTCTGTGCTGTATTAGTGCCGAATTGACATTTTATGGGTGTCCTGTTTTAGGTTTTAGTGGACAAGTTGAAATAATTGGAAGCGCTCAGGTGTCACAATCAAGCTCAGGTGGGTAATGCCCCTGTAGTGTGCTGTAAATTCGGATTGGCCACCGTGGCCAGGTTTTATGGGTGTCCTTTTTTACGTTTTTACGGGTGCTGCTCAGGTATCCCTCCCGGTACCAGCGCAGGTAGCGCTGCATCTAATCCGCCGCGTCGAACCCCCGCTTTTCGATCAGGCTCTTGGCGAGACAGAGGGCCATGGCGGTGTCGTCGGTCCACTCTCCGGGGTGGAGATTGAAGGGGCCGCCGCCGACCATGCCGGAGATTGGTGAGAAGGTGCCGTGCGGCTGGAACTCCAGGGTGGCGCCGAGGGCGTCGCCGCAGGCGAGGCCGAGCATGGCGCCACGGAATCGATCGAGGGGGTTCATGAGTGGTCCGCTTGTTGCAGAAAACCCCGGTTTTCCGGGTTCTCTTCCCGGGCCACCATCTCCAGCCGCACGGTGGCGCGGGTCATGCCGCAGAACAGCAGCCGTTGTATCTGTTGCAGCCGCCGGGGATCCGGGTCCACGTCCACCAGGATGACTGCCGGCGCCTCCTGCCCCTTGAAGCGGCGGATGCTGTCGAAGGTGAGCCGGCCGTCGGTGAACTGCTGGTTTCCCGCCGGGTCGTATTCGCCGGTGAACTGGCGCAGTTTCACCCCGCCCACCTGCTCCTGCCCGCTGAAGATGGAGCTGTTCACGCCGCGGCAGGTTAGTATCACGATGTCGTCGTGGCCGAACCCCTGGCGCACCAGCGCCTGAATCCGTTTGCCGACGATGCGCGGTTGCTCTTGCGGGTTGCGGTAGCCGTGCACCGCGACGCCGAGGCCGGGCAGGCCGTTCCCGGATTCGAACTCGAACGGGAGGGTGTTGCGGATGAAGCGGGCGATGGATTCGGGGGAGCGGTAGTTGGTGCGGGCGTGGTAGCGGACGAAGCCGTCCAGTTCGGGCTCGGGCTTGCCCTGCAGGTTCTGGACGGGGTCCTCCAGCCAGAGGATCGCCGCGTCGTCGCGCAGGAAGAGCTGCAGGATCTCGAACCACTCCGTCTCGAAATCCTGTCCCTCATCGACGATCAGGGTATCGAACAGCCACTCATCCGGGATCGGTTCGGCGGTCACCTGCTCCTGCACCCGTTGCCAGAAACGGGGGTCGGTTTTCATCCTGCGGAAGTCGAGGGTGTGGCCGCGCGATTCCAGAAAGGCGTGGCAGAAGCCGTGCCAGGTGTTGATGTAGCCGCCATCGCCGAGGCTTCGCTTGAGCCGCTCCGCCAGCGGCCGGTTGTAGCAGGTGAGCAGCACCCGCTGCCCGGCGTCCACCGAGCGGGCGAAGAACTCCCGCGCCACCAGGCTCTTTCCGCTGCCGGCGGTGCCGGTCACGCGCAGGCGGAAGGGGTACATCTCCAGGTTGGTCAGGATGGCGGTGAGCGAGCCGGTCTGCCTGACGAACCCCTGCCGCTGGGCGCTGACATGGGCGTGGATGTCGGGCACCACCTTGCAGGTCTGGCAGAAGAAGTCATGGATGATTTGGAACTGCTCGTCGTTCTGCCGCGTTCCTGGGCCGAGCAGCGCTTCGATGCGGGCGGCGATACCATCCCTGGCGGCGGCGTCCACGATGCGGCGCGCATCCAGCCCGGCGGCGTTGAGCTGCACCACCCGGTAGTCGGGGCAGTAGACCAGACAGTCCACCTCCAGGCGGATTTTGTTGCCGTGGCGCTGCTGGAACGCCTCGCGCACCTTGCCCAGCGAGCGGTGGATCTGATCGATGGCGTTCTTTTCCTTGTTTCCGTAGCGTTTGACCAGTCCGTTGCCGCTCTCCTCCAGCAGGCCGTTCTTCTGCTCGATGAACAGCAGATCGCCGGAACAGTTGAGCACCACGAAATCGATCTCGCCGAAGTGGCTCCAGCGTTCGTAGCCCCGGCTCCAGTGCACCCCGTGGAATACGGTGTAGTCGTTCGGCAGCCCGGACTGGAGCAGGCGCAGGGTCTCCAGCTCCGGTGCATGGCCTCCGGCCAGCGCCAGCCGGGAGATGTCGGTGGGGATGATGTGGGCCATGAGTCTCTTCCCGATTCCGTTCCCTGTTTTTGGGGAGTTGTCGGTTACGGTGATTATCGGACCAGGGGCAACGAAGTTGAGTGGTTGTCTGCGGGCGTCATGCATCTTGAAGCCGTGCGGCCGGCCTGTTTTCATGCGGCGCCGTGGAAGCAGGGATATAATCCTCCCCCATGAGTGCCGTTTTCGTTCTGCTTTTTCTGCTGCTTCTGGTGGCGTTCGCCGGTCTGCGCGCCAGCGAGGCGGACTGGGGGCGCGCCTGGCGTAATGTGATCGACGGCCTGGTGCGGCTGTTCTGCCGCCATTTCCATCGCCTGGAGTATCGGCCGATTCCGCTGCCGGAGGCGGGGCCGGCGCTGGTGGCGTCGAATCATGTCTCCGGGCTGGATCCGTTGCTGCTGATCACTGCGTCGAAGCGCCCACTACGCTTTTTGATCGCCGAGGAGGAGTATCGGCGTTTCGGGTTTACCTGGCTGTTTCGCGCCGCGGGCTGCATCCCGGTGGATCGCAGCCGGCGCCCGGATATCGCCCTGCTGCAGGCGCGTCGGGCGCTGGAGCGGGGGGAGGTGATTGCCCTGTTTCCCCACGGCAGGATTCATCTGGATTCCGATCCGCCGCGCAGGCTGAAAGGGGGTGTGGTCAAGCTGGCGCAGTGGCATGATTGTCCCATCTGTCCGGTGCGTCTGGATGGCATTCGCGGGGAGGGGCGCACCGTGTCGGCGGTGGTGATGCGCAGCCGGGCGCGGTTGCGGAGTTTCCCCCCGGTCGATTGCAGCATGCTGTCGCCGGATGAGTGTCTGGAGCGGGTACGCGAGGTTATCGAGGGGGAAGGGTAGTGGATACGTTGTTGTGGATTCTCGGCATCCTGGGCTGGCTGGCCGGTATCGTCATGCTGGTTCTGCTGGTGATGTTTATCCAGGATCTGTTGCAGAAGGAGCACACCATCCGGCGCAACTTTCCGCTGGTGGGCCGGCTGCGCTATTTTCTGGAGAAGCAGGGGGAGTTTTTCCGCCAGTATTTTTTCGCCATGGATCGGGAGGAGCAACCCTTCAACCGGGCGACGCGCAGCTGGATCTACCGCACCGCCAAGGGGAAGGGGGGGCTGATCGGATTTGGTTCCACCAATGATCTGCGTGAGCCGGGCTCCTACATCTTCGTCAACTCTCCCTACCCCAAGCTGGAGGAGGAGTGCGAGCCCTCTCCGGCGCTGGTCATCGGTCCGGACTGCCCGCGGCCGTTCGCGGCGCGCCATCCGTTCAATGTCTCCGGAATGAGCTTCGGGGCCCTGTCCGCCCCGGCGGTGCGCGCGCTCTCGCGGGGTGCGGCCGAGGCGGGGGTCTGGATCAACACCGGCGAGGGGGGGCTGTCTCCGTATCATCTGGAGGGGGGAGGGGATATCATCTTCCAGATCGGCACGGCGAAATACGGGGTGCGTAATGCCGAGGGTGGGCTTGGTGACGATCGGCTCCGGAAGCTGGCAGAGCAGGTCAATGCGTTCGAGATCAAGCTCTCCCAGGGAGCGAAGCCGGGCCGCGGCGGGGTGCTGCCGGCACACAAGGTAACCCCTGAAATTGCGCGGATCCGCGGTATCCCGGCCGGGGAGATCTCCAGCAGTCCCAACCGGCATGTGGATATCAGGACGCCGGATGATTTGCTGGATATGATCCAGCACGTACGCGAGGTGACTGGCCGGCCGGTGGGTTTCAAGATGGCGCTCGGTTCTGCGGTTTATCCCCGCGCCCTGTGTGAAGCCATCCTGAAACGTGGTGCGGAGGCAGCACCCGATTTCATTACCGTGGATGGTGGCGAGGCGGGCAGCGGAGCCGCACCCCAGGTGCTGGCGGATCATGTGGCGCTGCCAATCACCGAGGCGCTTCCCATGCTGGTGGATGTGCTGCTGGAATGTGGTCTGAAAGAGCGTATCCGGGTCGTTGCATCGGGGAAACTGGTAGACTCGGGCCGCGTGGCCTGGGCGCTCTGTGCCGGGGCCGATTTTGTGGTCACCGGGCGGGGATTCATGTTTGCGCTGGGGTGCATCCAGTCGATGCAATGTCCCAACAACACCTGTCCCACCGGCGTGACCACCCACAACGAGCGTCTGCAGAAGGGGCTGGTGGTGGAGGACAAGGCGCACCGCGTGGCCAACTATGCCCACTGGGTCAACCATGAGGTGGATCTGCTCGCCCATTCCTGCGGTCTGGCCAATGCGCGGGAGTTTCGACGCGGGCATGTACGCATCGTGCAGAGTGCGGGTCATAGTTTGCCGCTGGACGAGATTTACCCTTATCTCCCCGCAGTCAATTCATCCTGAATTCGACAGGTTTCAAGACTTGAATATCCGGTTTCCGTCCACATGTTATGGTTAACACTATTCAATCAATGGGGAGCCCATAGCCATGCGAATGGACAAACTGACCACCAAATTTCAAATGGCCCTGGCCGATGCGCAGAGTCTGGCGCTGGGGCGTGACCACCAGTTCATCGAGCCGCTGCATCTGATGACAGCCCTGCTGGATCAGGAGGGCGGCACGGTGCGCCATCTGTTGGCTCAGGCCGGGGTCAATATCAACAGTTTGCGCTCGGCGCTGGGTGAGGCGCTGGACAAGTTGCCTTCGGTGGAAGGAGCCGGGGGGGAGGTGCATATCTCCAACGAACTGGGCCGCCTGCTCAATCTGACCGACAAGCTGGCACAGAAGCGCAGCGATCAATATATCTCCAGCGAACTGTTTGCCCTGGTTGCGGTAGAGGACAAGGGGCAGCTGGGTGATCTGCTGCGCAGTGCCGGAGCCAACAAGGAGGCGGTTGAGAAGAGTATTGAAATGGTGCGAGGTGGTCAGCAGGTAAATGATCCCAATGCGGAAGATCAACGTCAGGCGCTGGAAAAATATACTGTTGATCTGACCGAACGCGCCGAACTGGGCAAGCTTGATCCGGTAATCGGGCGCGATGACGAAATCCGTCGTACTGTTCAGGTTCTGCAGCGCCGCACCAAGAACAATCCGGTGCTGATTGGTGAACCGGGTGTAGGTAAAACAGCTATTGTTGAAGGTTTGGCGCAGCGCATTGTTAACGGTGAAGTTCCCGAGGGTCTGAAAGACAAGCGGATTCTGTCACTTGACATGGGTTCCCTGCTGGCCGGTGCCAAGTTCCGCGGCGAATTTGAGGAGCGCCTCAAGGCGGTACTGAATGACCTCTCCAAACAGGAGGGCCGTATTATCCTGTTTATCGACGAGATCCACACCATGGTGGGTGCGGGCAAGGCAGAAGGCTCGATGGATGCGGGTAACATGCTCAAGCCGGCGCTGGCGCGCGGTGAGCTGCACTGCGTAGGCGCAACGACGCTCGATGAGTATCGCCAGTACATCGAAAAAGATGCCGCGCTGGAACGCCGCTTCCAGAAGGTGCTGGTGGATGAGCCCTCGGTGGAGGACACCATTGCCATTCTGCGGGGGTTGAAAGAAAAGTATGAAGTGCATCATGGTGTGGAGATTACCGATCCTGCCATTGTTGCAGCGGCGATGTTGTCACATCGTTACATTACCGATCGTCAGCTTCCGGATAAGGCCATTGACCTGATCGATGAAGCCGGTAGCCGTCTACGCATGGAGATCGACTCCAAGCCGGAGCAACTGGACAAGCTGGAGCGTCGCCTGATTCAGCTCAAGATTGAGCGGGAAGCAGTGAGCAAGGAGAGTGATGAAGCCTCGCGCAAACGGCTGGAGAAGCTGGAGCAGGAGATTTCCGATCTGGAGCGTGAATACAGCGATCTGGAAGAGATCTGGAAGGCAGAAAAAGCCGCCCTGCAAGGCACCCAGCATATCAAGGAGGAGCTGGATCGGGCCCGCATCGAGCTGGAGACTGCACACCGTGCCGGCGATTTGGCGCGTATGTCCGAGCTGCAGTACGGACGTATCCCGGAGCTGGAGAAACAGCTGGAGATGGCGGCCCAGGCCGAGCAGCAGGAGACTCGTCTGTTGCGCAACAAGGTGACCGAAGAGGAGATTGCCGAGGTGGTCTCCAAATGGACCGGAATCCCGGTCTCCAAGATGCTGGAGGGTGAGCGTGACAAGCTGCTGCGCATGGAGGAGGCACTGCACAGCCGCGTGGTTGGCCAGGATGAGGCGGTCAAGGCGGTCGCCGATGCCATTCGCCGATCCCGTGCCGGGCTGTCTGATCCCAATCGTCCCAATGGCTCATTTCTGTTTCTCGGTCCCACTGGCGTGGGCAAGACCGAGCTGACCAAGGCACTGGCGGAGTTCCTGTTCGATACCGAAGATGCCATGGTGCGGATCGACATGTCCGAGTTCATGGAGAAGCATTCCGTGGCCCGGCTGATTGGTGCGCCTCCCGGCTACGTGGGTTACGAGGAGGGTGGCTATCTTACCGAGGCGGTACGACGCAAACCCTATTCGGTTATCCTCCTGGATGAGGTGGAGAAGGCCCATCCTGATGTGTTCAATGTGTTGCTGCAGGTGCTGGATGATGGTCGTCTTACCGACGGTCAGGGACGCACCGTGGATTTCCGCAACACCGTGATTGTAATGACCTCCAATCTTGGTTCGCAGCAGATCCAGGAGATGGCCGGTGAGGAAAACTATCAGGCGATGAAAGCTGCAGTGATGGAGATTGTCGGACACCACTTCCGGCCGGAGTTTATCAATCGTGTGGATGAAGTGGTGGTATTCCACCCGCTGGGCAAGGAGCAGATCCGCGCCATTGCGGCAATCCAGATTGACCAGCTGCGCAACCGCCTGCGTGACCGGCAGATGGATCTTGATATTACCGATGCCGCGCTGGACAAACTGGGTGAAGCCGGGTTTGATCCCGTCTATGGTGCACGGCCGCTGAAACGCGCCCTGCAGCAGTCGATAGAGAACCAGCTTGCCCAGGAGATTCTGGCGGGCAAGTTCACTATCGGTGATGTCATTGAGGTGGATGTGGAGGACGGTCAGTTCGTGTTCAAAAAGGCGGAGCGCAAGGCCGACATAGCCTGACAAATCCGAAAAGCCACACCAGCTTATTAACCCGACAACAATATATGCCGTGTTCAGGGCTTCAAGAATGGCCCGGATCAAGGCGCAGCTCGCCGGCAAGGGTGGCTCCCTTGGCAAGAGCTGCAACGCGGAGGCGGGCCATTCTTGAAGCACCTAACTCTATGATGGAAAAGGATAGGCCGGTGTGTGAGCGCCTGCGAACTGCGTTGGAAAAACTTGCTGTAGGGGGGGCTACAGCGGCGTTCTGCCGCCTTGCCGCAGGCGCTCACACACCGGCTGAATCCGATCTATATTGTTGCCGGGTTAATAATAACAGGTTGGTGTGGCTTTTTTTGTATTTGCCAGACTTCTTTTATGGGCACATTGCTGTTTCAGGCAGCACTGGTGGCAGAGCGGTTGTTTGCGGCAACAATACTTTGCATGATAAACAATCAGCGCGTGGTACTCGTTAAACAGTTGCGTGCGACTCCTTTCACTGTTCAGTGTACTTTCAAACTGTGCCCGCAGGGACTCGTAATCATCTTTTTTGTGAATCAGTTCCAGTCTCGAGAACAGGCGCCGGGTGTAGGCATCGATGACGAATACCGGCCGGTTAAATGCGTACAGAAGTATGTCATCGGCGGTTTCAGGGCCAATTCCGTTGACTGACAGCAGGGCGCAGCGCAGTTCGGGGGTTGTCTTTTCTGACAGCGTGTTCCAGCCTCCCTCCTCAAGATACCAGCGGCAATAGTTCTGCAGGCGGCGGGCCTTGATGTTGAAGTAGCCGGAGGGTTTGAGCCACTCTGCCAACTGTTCCGATGGTGTTGCGGTAATGCGTTTGGCGGAAAGGCAGCTGTGTTCCCGCAAGTTGGTGATGGCTTTTTCGACGTTGTGCCAGGCGGTGTTCTGGGTGAGGATAGCGCCGATCATGACCTCGAAGGGTGTATTGGCGGGCCACCAGTGCTGGGGGCCATAGCTACGATACAGGGTATCGTAAATATCTTTCATTTGCGGCGGGCAGTGCGCGGTGTCTTTGGTGCCCGGCGTTTGCCCGGGCGTGGTTTTCTGGTGTGCTGCTGCAGCCCGACCAGATTTGAAAGTTCGGCAACCTGGTTGTCATCCAGTTCGTCCCAGCGGCCTTGTGGCAGGCCGCGGCGCAGGGTAACCGGCCCGTAGCGAACCCGGGTCAGGCGGCTGACAGTCAGCCCTTGGGACTCCCACAGGCGGCGTACTTCGCGGTTGCGGCCTTCACGGATGATGACGTGATACCAGTGGTTGGCGCCGCTGCCGCCGGCATCCCGCAGATGCTCAAACCGGGCGGGGCCGTCCTCCAGCTCCACTCCTTCGCGCAGCTGTTTCAGCACATCATCATCGACTTTCCCCAGGATGCGTACAGCGTATTCCCTTTCGATTTGACTGGATGGGTGCATCAGGCGGTTGGCCAGTTCGCCATTGTTGGTCAGCAGCAGCAGGCCGGTGGTGTTGAGATCCAGCCGGCCAATGGCGATCCAGCGGCCGCTGCGCAGGCGGGGCAGGTGTTCAAACAGGCTGGGGCGGCCCTCCGGATCGTTGCGGGAGCAGATCTCCCCCGCAGGTTTGTGGTAGGCTAGCACTCTGGTCCGATCCTGTGTGGTTTGTTCCTGGGTCAGGGTGCGTCCATCAACGCGCAGGATATCCTCCCCGGTAACCCGTTCTCCCAAGTGGGCTTTTTTTCCGTTGACGGTAACTCGCCCTGCCTGGATCCACTGCTCCATCATGCGGCGTGAACCCAGACCGGCGCGGGCCAGTACTTTCTGCAGTTTTTCGCTCATTCAGATGGTTTTTCTGGTGGTTCAGGTGAGAGCGGGACATCCTTGTTTGTGGCTGTCTGCTTATTTTCCCTTTCTGTAGCGGGAGCTGTCTGTTCCAGTTCGGCGCTGATCTCGTCAAGATCGCGCAGTTCGGCCAGGGTGGGCAGATCGTTCAGGCTTTTCAGGTTGAAATGGTCGAGGAAGTGGCGGGTGGTGGCGTAGAGCCCGGGTTTTCCGGGTACGTCGCGGTGCCCGACTACACGGATCCATTCGCGCTCCTGCAGGGGTTTTATGATGTTGCTGCTGACGGCAACGCCGCGGATATCCTCGATTTCGCCACGGGTTATGGGTTGGCGGTAGGCGATGATGGCGAGTGTTTCCAGCAGCGCCCGCGAGTAGCGTTGCGGACGCTCTTCCCATAATTTTCCGATCCAGGGGGCGAACTCCTGTCTGACCTGGAGACGGAATCCGCTGCCGGTCTCGCGCAGCTCGATGCCACGCCCGCTGTACTCCTGTTCCAGTTGAGCCAGTGCTTCGCGGATCTGTTCGCGTCCGGGTGGTTCAGGTTCATCGGCAAACAGCGCCAGCAGGCGGTCAATGGTCAGGTTCCGGCCAGCCGCCAGCAGAGCCGCTTCGATGATGTTTCTGATCTGCTCCCGGGGCAGGGATGTTTCCATGTTACGGGCGGCTGACTCAGTCATTTATGCTGTCCATGCTTTTGACATAGAGGGGACCATAAGGCTCGGTCTGGATCAGTTCCAGCAGGCTGTTTTTCAGCAGTTCCAGAATGGCCAGCAGGGTGACGACAACACCGGCACGCCCCTCTTCACAGGGAAACAGGCTGGGGAATTCGGTAAAGCTGTCGGCGTTGACGGCTGCCAGTACCTGCGACATACGTTCCCGTACCGACAGTTGTTCGCGCTCGATATGGTGGTGGGTGTACATATCTGCCCGTTTGAGCACTTCGCCGAAGGCGCGCAGGATCTCCTCCAGACTGACTTCGGGTTCCGGCCGTGCGATGTCCCGATCGGGGAACTGGATTACTGCCTTAAACAGATCACGGCCCAGGCGGGGCAGGGCGTCAATATCCTCTGCGGCCTGTTTGTAGCGCTCATACTCCTGAAGGCGGCGTACCAGCTCTGCGCGGGGATCTTCCTCATCCTCACTGGTTTCCGCTGGGCGGGGCAGCAGCAGCCGTGACTTGATCTCGGCCAGCATGGCGGCCATGACCAGATACTCGCCAGCCAGTTCAAGGCGCACCTCCTTCATCAACTCCACATACTCCATATACTGGCCGGTGATTTTGGCGATGGGAATGTCGAGGATATCGAGGTTCTGACGTTTTATAAGGTACAGCAGCAGATCCAGCGGCCCTTCGAAGGTGTCCAGAAACACTTCGAGGGCATCCGGCGGAATATAGAGATCCTTGGGCAGGTTGGTGACCGCCTCGCCTTTTACCAGGGCCAGGTGGGGGCGTTGTTCCTGTCCCTCTTCCTGCTGTTCCGGGGTCATCATCAGCGGTAGGTGAGTCCCATTGCCTGGCGTACCTCTTCCAGCGTTTTGCGTGCCTCTTCCCTTGCTGTTTCGCACCCTTCGCGGATGATCGTATGCACGGCGCCCGGATCGGATTCATACTCGCTGGCCCGTTGCTGGATGGGTCTGAGTTCATCAAGCACGGCATCAATGATGGGTTTCTTGCATTCCAGGCAACCGATACCGGCGTTGCGGCAGCCATCCTGCACCCACTCCCTGGTCTCCTCAGCGGAATAGACCTGGTGCAGTTGCCAGACCGGGCATTTTTCAGGCTCGCCGGGATCGGTTCGGCGTACCCGCGCCGGATCGGTGGGCATGGTGCGCAGCTTTTTCTCGACCACATCTGGCGGATCGTTGAGGGCGATGGTGTTGCCATAGGACTTGGACATTTTTTGCCCGTCCAGCCCCGGCATCCTGGCGGATTCGGTCAACAATGCCTGGGGTTCGGGAAGGATCACTTTTCCCTCACCATCCAGATAGCCAAACAGCCGTTCGCGATCGGCGAGGGATATGTTCTGCTGGTCATCCAGCAGTGCGCGGGCGGTATCCAGTGCTTCGTGATCGCCCTGTTCCTGGTAGCGCTTGCGCAGCTCAAAGTAGAGCCTGGCGTTTTTCTTGCCCATCTTTCTGGCAGCCGCGGTGGCTTTCTCCTCGAAGTCCGGTTCCTTTCCGTACAGATGGTTGAAGCGGCGAGCCACTTCCCGGGTCATCTCCACATGGGAGACCTGGTCTTCGCCCACGGGCACTACGCCAGCCTGGTAGATGAGGATATCGGCGCTCTGCAGCAGGGGATAACCGAGGAAACCGTAGGTGGCCAGATCCCGTTCGCGCAGTTTCTCCTGCTGATCCTTGTAGGTGGGAACCCGTTCCAGCCACCCCAGCGGGGTGATCATGGACAGCAGCAGGTGCAGCTCGGCGTGTTCCGGCACCTGCGACTGGATGAACAGGGTGGCGGAGCCGGGGTTGACGCCGGCTGCCAGCCAGTCGATGATCATATCCCAAACGTTACTGGTGATGTCCCCCGGTTGTTCATAATGGGTGGTCAGGGCATGCCAGTCGGCGGCGAAGAAAAAGCACTCATATTCGTGTTGCAGGCGTACCCAGTTTTTCAGTACGCCGTGATAGTGGCCGAGGTGCAGACGCCCGGTTGGACGCATACCCGACAGCACCCGGCGTTGTTGTGCCGCAAAACCAGTCAAGGGTGACTCCTATATTCCAAACAGTACATGTAACAGTGTATAGAACCAGTCGATGATAGGCCCCAGGACACTCCATAATACACCGGTGGCCAGCAGCAGAAGAATGATCATGAAGCCATAGGGCTCCAGGCGCCCCACCTGCCAGGACATTGGTCCCGGCAGAATGGAGGTGAGAACGCGCCCGCCGTCCAGTGGCGGGATGGGAACCAGATTCAGCACCATCAACACAAGATTGAACAAGATTCCAAATGTTCCCATCAATATCAGCGGCAGGCCGAGAGGCCCTGCACCGATCAGGAAACCGATTTTCGCAATCACCGCCCATAAAATCGCCATCAACAGATTGGAGAATGGACCGGCCAGGGCGACGAGAGCCATGTCCCGTTTGGGATTGCGCAGATTTTCCCAGGTTACCGGCACCGGCTTGGCCCAGCCGAATACAAACGGCGGTGTGCCTGCTACCTTGCTGAGTACAATGAGCATGAGTGGCAGCAGTACGGTACCAAAGGGATCGATGTGGCGGATCGGATTGAGGGTCAGCCGGCCCATCATCCTGGCGGTGGGATCGCCGAGCTGGAGCGCTACCCAGCCGTGGGCAACCTCGTGTACCGTGATAGCGAAAAGCAGCGGCAAGGCAGCCACGGCTATAAGTTGAATCAGAGTTAAATCCTGCATCGCGGAATTATAACCGTTTTTGGGTCCGGGATGCTTTGCCGTCAGAAATATTAGTGGACTTTTATGTTTTGAAGGGGGATATATCTCCTGCTCCCTTACGGATTACCTGTGGTATATCTCCGGTCAGATCCACCACCGTGGTAGGTTCAAAACCGCAGAAACCGCCATCAATCACCAGATCCACGTCATGTTCCAGAAACTCCCTGATTTCGTAGGGATCAGTAAGCGGCAGATCTTCGTCCGGCAGAATCAGGGTGGTGCTCATCAGGGGTTCGCCCAGCTCTCGTAACAGCGCCTGGGCGATGGGGTTGTTTGGCACCCTCAGTCCGATGGTTTTGCGCTTCGGGTGCAGCAGGCGGCGGGGAACTTCGCGGGTGGCTTCGAGAATGAAGGTGTAGGCGCCGGGGGTATGTGCCTTGAGCAGACGATAGTTGCTGTTGTCCAGCCGTGCATAGGTGGCGATCTGGGAGAGATCGCTGCATACCAGCGTGAGGTGATGGCGGTCATCGAGGCGGCGAATCTGGCGGATACGGGTTACCGCCTGTTTGTCTCCCAGATGGCACCCCAGTGCATAACCGGAGTCGGTGGGGTAGACGATAACCCCGCCTGCACGAATAATCTCGACACTGTGGGCGATGAGTCGCTGCTGGGGGTTGTCGGGGTGGATGTGAAAAAACTGGCTCATGTGGTTACTTTGCTGTGGCGGACTAACGGGGTTGCACTATCCGGTTAGACAGTGCGCCCTGTAGTCCGGTTCTGGCTCCCGGTAAATAGTTGTCTGCGGTGGTGTTTATTTGCCGGTGCTGATGCGGTTCCGGATCAATTCATCCACCACCTCCGGATCGGCCAGGGTTGAGGTATCGCCCAGGCTGTCCAGCTCATTGGCGTCGATCTTGCGCAGGATACGGCGCATGATTTTGCCGGAGCGGGTTTTGGGCAGGGCGGGTGCCCACTGGATAATATCCGGTGAGGCGATAGGCCCGATCTCCTTGCGTACCATCTGGATTAGTTCCCGGCGCAGCTCCTCGTTCGGCTCGATATTCTTCACCAGGGTGACGTAGGCGTAGATTCCCTGCCCCTTGATCTCGTGTGGGTAACCCACGACAGCGGCTTCGGCAACCGATTCATGCAGTACCAGTGCGCTTTCGATCTCGGCGGTGCCCAGCCGATGGCCGGAAACATTGAGTACATCGTCCACCCGACCGGTGATCCAGTAGTCACCATCCGCGTCACGCCGTGCGCCATCGCCACTGAAATACATACCGGGATAGGTTTTGAAATAGGTGTCGATGAAGCGCTGGTGATCGCCATACACGCCGCGCATCTGACCGGGCCAGGGATGGGTCATCACCAGGTCACCTTCACACTCACCCTCCAGAACCGTGCCACTTTCGTCCACGATGGCGGGCGATACGCCAAAGAAGGGACGGGTTGCGGAGCCGGGCTTGAGGGGGGTGGCACCGGGCAGGGGGCTGATCAGGATGCCGCCGGTTTCGGTCTGCCACCAGGTATCTACAATGGGGCAGCGCTGTTCGCCGACCACGCGGTAGTACCACTCCCAGGCTTCGGGGTTGATGGGTTCGCCGACGCTGCCCAGCAGGCGCAGATCCTTGCGTGAGGTCTTTTTGACCGGCCCGTCCCCTTCCCGCATCAGGGCGCGGATGGCGGTGGGTGCAGTATAGAAAATATTGACCTTGTGTTTGTCGCACACCTGCCAGAAGCGCGAGGCATCGGGCCAGGTGGGTACCCCTTCAAACATCAGGGCGATGGCGCCGTTGGCCAGTGGGCCGTAGACAATGTAGCTGTGGCCGGTGATCCAGCCCACATCGGCGGTGCACCAGTAGATGTCGCCGTCATGGTAGTCGAAGATATATTTGTGGGTGATGGCGGAGTAGAGCAGATAGCCGCCGGTGGTGTGCAGCACCCCTTTGGGCTTGCCGGTGGAGCCGGAGGTGTAGAGGATGAACAGCGGGTCTTCGGCATCCATCCGTTCCGGTTCACACTCGGCCGGTGCTTTGCTCATCGCCTGGTGGTACCAGATATCGCGACCCTCGTGCCACTGGATCTCGCCGCCGGTGTTCTGCACGGTCAATACGGTGTGTACGTTGGGGCAACCCAGCAGCGCCTTGTCCACGTTGTTTTTCAGCGGGGTGGTGCGCCCGCCGCGGCGGCCCTCGTCGGCGGTGATTACCAGCCGGCAGTCGGAGTCGAGGATTCTGTCCTTCAGCGCTTCAGGAGAGAAGCCGGCGAATACCACTGAATGAACCGCGCCAATACGGGTGCAGGCCAGCATGGCATAGGCTGCTTCGGGGATCATCGGCATGTACAGGCAGACCCGGTCACCCTTTTTTATTCCGTGGCTTTTCAGTACGTTTGCCAGTTTGCAAACCTGTTCGTGCAGTTCGCGGTAGCTGATTTTCCGGTCACTGCCGGGGTCATCGCCTTCCCAGATAATGGCGGTCTGGTCGGCGCGATCCTCCAGATGGCGATCAATACAGTTGTAGCTGACGTTGAGCTTGCCGCCTTCGAACCAGCGGATGTTGGCCTGGTGATAGTCCCACTCCAGCACCTTGTCCCAGGGTTTGTACCAGGTGAGAAAATTTTCTGCCTGCTCGGCCCAGAATGTTTCCGGGTCGTCGATGGAGTGCTGGTACATGGTTCGGTACTGCGGTTCGGTGATGAGTGCGTGAGCCGCGAAGGATGCCGGTACATCGTAAACTTTGGTTTCAGACATCAGGTTTCCCCATTTGTTGATTTTCAGATAGTAGCCAACAGATTATTCTATTATGGCACAGCTTTCCGGCCGGGCGATCACGCGCGGTATGGCAGTTACATCCCAGTTGGTGATCGCCCAGCGCCAGAAGCTGGGCAGGTCGCCTTCCAGCAGCCCGGCGGGAGGTTGCTGTCCCAGAAAACAGATGGCCCGCCACAGGGCCGGCAGCGGCCGGTTGCGGTCCAGGGCATCGGCGCGTGTCTGTTTGCTGAGCTTTTGTCCCTCTGCGTTGGTGACAATGGGCAGATGGATGTAGGTTGGTGTACGGTATCCCAGCAGTTGTTGCAGGAATATCTGGCGCGGCGTGGAGTCCAGCAGATCGCTGCCGCGCACCACCTCGGTGATGCCCTGTTCCGCATCGTCCACAACGACCGCCAGTTGGTAGGCAAACAGTCCATCGGCACGGCGGATGACAAAATCCCCCACATCCTGCTCCAGATTCTGTTGGTAGACTCCTTGAACGGGATCGTGAAAAGAGAGCGTTTGTCCCTGTGTCGACACCCGAAGCGTGCGTGCGGCTTTTCCACTGGGTAGCCCGCTACGACAGGTTCCGGGATAGATTGCTGTTGGTGTACCGTTGGCCGCTGTTCGCTGAAAGATCTCGGTACGGCTACATCCGCAGGGATATACATGGCTCTTTAATTTTTGCAGTGCGGCTGCATAGGCTTCAAAGCGGGTATTCTGGTAGAGCACCGCCCCATCCCAGTGCAGGCCGAAAGCCTCCATAGTGGTCAGTATCTCATCGGCTGCTCCAGGGACCACTCGAGGCAGATCGAGATCTTCCATGCGTACCAGCCATTTTCCACCGGCTTTCCTAGCCTGGAGATAGCTGCCTACGGCGCTGACCAGTGAGCCGAAATGGAGCGGCCCGGTCGGGGAGGGGGCGAAGCGGCCGATGTACTCTGTTGTGGAGGTCACGATAAAAAATAGTGGAAATAGCTAAACTTGCAGCAACTGTTGCCGACAATGAAGTGTGCATACTACTCCAGAGGCTAATTATAATGAATAAAGAAAAGCTGGTGATTGACGGGATACGGATGGATGGCAGCCGATTGCGCCCCGGTGACTGGATTGAACGTATCTCATCGATGGTGGCAGAGTTTGGACCTGATCACCGGCTACATTACTCCACCAATGTTCATCCTTGTGTGATTGAGGGGCAGAAATGTCTGGTGGTGGAGCCGGAGCTGGAGGAAAAAAACCGGGAGCTTTACGAATATATCCTGCATTTTGCCCGGCATAATGATCTGGTTGTCCATCTTAATGAGGAGGCGCCGGACAGTACCAGTAAAGAGAAAAATCTGTCTGAGTGCGCAGTTGGTCTATAATGATTATTAATATTTTATAATATGGCAATAAAAGGTAAGAGCATGAGTACTGAAGCGATGGTGATTGAAGGTGTACGGGAAGATGGTAGCAAACTGCGGCCCAGCGACTGGATTGAGCGTATCTCCTCTACGCTGGCCAGGTTTGGTTCAGATCACCGGTTGCACTACTCTCCTTGGGTTCATCCCTGTGTGATTGAAGGGCAGAAATGTCTGGTAATTGCCCCCGATCTCCAGGAGAAAGATCCGGAGGGGTATCGATATGTGATGGATTTTGCGGAGCAAAACGGCCTGCGTATCCAGCCGGATCGTCGCAGAAAAGAGCAACCGGTGGAGCATGATCGCCGATTGAACTGATACTGGCGGGAGGAACGGGAAACAGATGGGGTGTTATCCCCTCATCTGTTTTTCGCGTATCTCGTCCAGGGTTTTGCAATCGATGCACTGAGTGGCGGTGGGACGTGCTTCCAGACGGCGAATCCCGATCTCCACGCCGCAGGATTCACAATATCCGTAATCCCCGGTATTTAGCTGTTCCAAAGCCTCATCAATTTTCTTGATCAATTTTCGTTCCCGATCGCGGGTACGCAGTTCCAGGGCAAACTCCGATTCTTGCGAGGCACGATCATTGGGATCGGGAAAGTTGGCGGCGTCATCCTGCATATGATGTACGGTGCGATCCACCTCTTCCATCAACTCTTTTTTCCAGGCGCTGAGGATATTGCGAAAATGTTCCCGCTGCCCGGCATTCATATACTCCTCGCCCTTTTTCTCCTTGTAGGGCTCGAATGAGCTGAATCCTTCGGTTACTGCTTTTTTCTTTCTACCTGCCATCTGAAAGGTTCTCCTGACATCTGTCCCCGGCATTCAAGTATGTTCACGCTTTTCTACCAGAAAAGGATATGGCGATGCAACCACTTGTTTCTGTCGAGGCGATAATCCAGGATTCGTTATTCCTTGAGGCGTTTTACAATAGTACATAACGCTTATTTTCCGTAAGCCACGCCTTGGCATGACTGCTGACGGCCCAATTGAATCCCGGATTATCGCCTTGACGGAGCACTAGAACCGGGTACTCTATTAGGCTTTGACAAAACAAGCAAGGGTAGATTTTTATGGGTGAGTTGGCGGCTGTGCTTTTTGATGTTGATGGAACACTGGCGGATACGGAGCGGGATGGTCACCGGGTTGCCTTCAATCGTACCTTTGCAGATGCGGGGCTGGATTGGGTTTGGTCGGAGCAGCTATATAGTGAACTGCTGGCCGTGACCGGCGGCAAGGAGCGTATTCGTTACTATCTGGAGCAGTTCAATCCTGACGCTGGTTGCCCGGCTGAAGAGCTGCCCGATTTTGTCGCCGGACTGCATGCGGCAAAGAATAGCCACTATACGCAGCTACTGGCAGAGGGAGCTATTCCATTGCGAACCGGGGTAAAGCGCCTGTTGCAAGAGGCACGCGCCGAAGGGTTGAGGTTGGCCATTGCCACCACCACTAGCCCGGAAAACGTGTAAGCCTTGCTGCATTATGCGGTGGATCCCGCGGCAGAGTCATGGTTTGAGGTCATTGGTGCAGGCGATGTTGTTCCTGCCAAAAAACCGGCCCCCGATATTTATGATTATGTGCTGGAGCAGATGAAACTGAAGCCGGAGCAGTGTCTGGCGCTGGAGGACTCGGTGAATGGGGTCAGATCCTCCCTGGCTGCGGGAATCAAGACTGTTGTTACTGTTAATGGCTACACCCGGGATGATGATTTCTCCGGAGCAGCTTTGGTGGTTGACCAAATAGGTGAACCCGGTCAGCCCTTTTCGGTATTGTCAGGCAATGCGGGCGATGCCGAGTATCTGGATGTGGCGTTGATGAGGCGCTTGTTTTCTGAGGCCTGACCGTCGCATGGATGGTACAGATGATCAAACTGTTCATCAGGATGACCGCGTACGTGTTCGGCAGGGTGAGATCGCTATCGGGCGACCTTTGTCGTGGGATGTTTACGATGATAGTGGGCAACTGTTGCTCAGTAAAGGCTATATCATTCTTAATGAACGCCAGCAACGGCGGTTGCTGGATGAGGGGCTGCGCTCCACCGCCCGCTTCTCTCTACCATCGGGTCACACCGTAGCTGATGGCACAGCGGAGGTTAGCGGTAACCCCTTCATAACAATTGATCAGTTAACCATGCGTCTGGAAGGCATTCTTGGCCTGGTCCACCAGCGGAGCACTGCTGTTGCGCCAGAGCGCCGTATTCGCAAACTGGGACGGGCAATCCAGGCGCTTTGTGACTATGACGCCGATGCCTCGTTGGGGGCAGCACATCTGAAGCATGATACCTCCTACCCTTTTCGTCACAG
Organism: Gammaproteobacteria bacterium; assembly: GCA_024277575.1. Lineage (GTDB taxonomy): Bacteria > Pseudomonadota > Gammaproteobacteria > Thiohalospirales > Thiohalospiraceae > DRMK01. The sequence continues at coordinate 18,831 of JAJRUX010000157.1, forward strand.
TATTCATACAGCCCTGCTATGTGAGCTGGTTGCACGACGGCTGAACTGGCCGCCGCTGAACCGCCTTAGCGTTATCTGTGCCGCATTGAGCTGTAATGTCGCCATGACGGAGCTGCAAGCGGAGCTGGTGGAGCAGGCCGAGCCGTTGAATGATAGCCAATGGGATGCAATCCAGCTGCATCCGCAGCGGGGTTATGAGATGCTGCATGCCACCGGGGTATCTGATCAGTTATGGCTGCAGGTTGTCATACAGCATCATGAGTGTATCAATGGCCGGGGGTATCCCGCAGGTGTAAGGGGGGATGAGATGGTGCCAGAGGCTCGATTGCTGGGACTGGCCGATAGATATCACGCCATGGTAACCGGTCGTTCCTATCGTAACGGGATGTTGGTCAAGAATGCACTACGCAGAATATTCCTGGATGTGGGGCAAGAGGTGGGCAGCAGTTTGGCGCAGATGTTTATCAAGGAGCTGGGTATATATCCCCCTGGTTCGGTTGTGCGTTTGGTAAACGGTGAAACGGCAGTTGTTATCCGACGCAAGGGGGAGCTTGCCGGGCCGATGCTGGCCTGTATCGCCAACAGCAAGGGAGAGCACTATGCGCAGCCGCTGCATCGGGATTCCAGTGAACAGGAGCAATATGCCATCGGGAGTGTTCATCCCTCCCCCGGACCTTTGCCTTTCAGTTTGAGCCAACTCTGGGGTTACTGAGAATCTGCCCGGGGTTATATCTCCGTTGAGCCGGTTTCGAGTCGCTCCACCCAGAGAGCAGTGGCTCCCGCAACGGCTACCGGCATCACCAGAAAATTTATAATCGGAATCATCGTAACCCAGGTTGTTGCCGCGCCAAAGCCCAGCACCAGCCAGCGCTGTTCTCTCGCCCGACGGCGTTGCTGCGGGAATAGCAGGCCGTGGTTTCCCATCGGATAGTCCAGATACTCCAGTGCCAGCATCCAGGCGCCGAAAGCGAGCCACAGGAAGGGGGCAATAATGTTGATGCCAGGGATAACAAACAGGATTAACAGCGGGATGGCCCACAGCACGGTATAGCCCATCTTTAACAGTTGCGAATACAGGATTGCGGGTGTTTCGCGCAGCAGTTGCCACAGGCTGGTTTCAGGCAGCGGGTCTTCACCGCGCAGTTGTCGCTCCACAGCCTCTGCCAACAGGCCGTTGAAAGGGGCGGCAACAAGGTTGGCGAACAGGGAGAAAGTAAAAAACAGCACTAGCAATATGGCAAGAATAAAAACCACCCATATCGGCCACACCAGCCAATCCAGCCAGCCGGGCAGGGTGGGCTGTAGCGTGCTGACAAAGCTGTTGAACCAGGCTGCACCTGCACCAATAAGCAGAGCAAAGACCGCGATATTGATTACCAGCGGCATCATGACGTAACGCCGAATACTCGGGCGAAAGACCAGCTTCAGGCCGCGGGCCAGGTAAAAGGCTCCGTTGAAGGGGTTGAGTTGCATGCTACCTCAGAACTGTTCACTTACCCGGTCAATCATTGGCATGTTACCCCATGGTTGGGGATCGCTAATGGCGTAGCCTTGAGCATAATCAATGCCGAGTTCGCGTACCTTTGCCAAGATCGTTTCATTTTCGACTCCCTCGGCGATGGTTTGAAGTCCCATGACATGGCCGATATGGTGAATGGATTCCACCATTGCCTGACTGATGAGATCGTTGGTCATGTCCCGGACAAAGCTGCCGTCGATTTTCAGAAAATCCACAGGTAAGGTTTTCAGATAGCCAAAGGAACTCAGGCCGCTGCCGAAGTCATCCAGAGCAAACCGGCATCCCAGTTTCTTGAGCCGCCGGATCAGGCTGGTGGCATAACCAAGATTGTCGATAGCGGCGGTTTCTGTTATTTCGAAACAGATCCCGCTGGGATCGATTCCGGTTTCCTCCAGCTGGGCGATGATAAAACGGTAGGCTTCATCATTCAGGGAGTGTCCGGACAGGTTGATGTTATACAGGGGGGGTATCCTGTTGTTGCTGTAGGCCACATGGGCATGGCCCTGGATTAGCTCAAAAGAGCTTTTGATAACCCAGCGGTCGATATCGCGCATCATGTCGTAGCGCTCTGCGGCGGGAATAAAATCGCTGGGCAGAATATGTCTGCCGTCTTCGCTCAGCATGCGCAGCAGAATCTCATAATGTGGCCGGTTGTTTACTCCTGGATTTAGCGGCAGAACAGATTGGCGTGCCAGATAGAAGCGCCGCTCGTCAAATGCCTTGCTGATGCGGTGGACCCACTGCATCTCTCCCTGGCGCAGGGCGAGAGCGCTATCGTCCGGTTGATAGATGTGCAGCCGGTTACGGCCCTGATCCTTGGCGATGTAGCAGGCGGAGTCGGCGGTGCGCATGATCTCCTGCAGTCCGCCACTTTGGGCGTCGAACGGTACCAGACCGATGCTGACGCCCACCTCGAATATTTTATCTTCCCAGACAAAACGATAGCCGCGTACTACCTGGCGAATCTGTTGAGCTATTTCAACACCGTGTTCCAGTGGGCAGTTGAACAGCAGTACGCCAAACTCATCTCCACCGAGCCGGGCCAGGACACCGTCATCGCTGACCTTTGGCTCCATTAATATGGCGAGCTGTTTTAACAGCTTGTCGCCGGCAATATGCCCACAGGTGTCGTTGACCACCTTGAACTGGTCGAGGTCGAGGAAGCAGAGGGCATGGTGCCGATCATGGTGTTTGGCACTGTGCAGGGCATGTTCCAGTTGCCGCTCGAACTCGCGGCGGTTGACCAGGCCGGTGAGCGGATCATGGGTCGCCTGATAAGCGAGTTGCCGCGCCATGCTGCGGACGTGACTGACATCATGAAATACGATGACAGCGCCAATAACATGGCCTCCCCGCTGACGGATAGGCGCCATGGTGTTCTCAATGACATACTCCTCGCCCCGGCGCTGCATGAGGATAGGAGAAGAGGTGATCTTGATCACCTCTCCGTCTTTCAGAACCTTGTCCAGATTGCCCAGCTCGGATTCGCGGGTGTTCTCATTGACTATGTTAAAAATCTCATTTAACGGCCGACCGCGGGCCTCCTTATTGCTCCAGCCCGTCATCTGTTCGGCTACCTGGTTCAGATAATCCACGTTGCCCTTGAGATCAGTCGTTATTACGCCGTCACCAATAGAATGAAGGGTAACTTCGGCACGCTCTTTTTCCCGGTATAAAACTTCATGCTGGTACTGTTCTGAGCCATACCAGTCGAGAGGCCGTTTGATGAGGCGCAGGAACAACCAGAAAAAAAGCGATATCAGGGCAACGACCATTGCGATCATCCCCAGCCGGAAATCCTGCCATCCAGCTTGTCGTGACAGTGATAGCTTCAGCTCTTCTCCAGCGAGTGGAATGGTGGTGCTGAAGGAGAAATGAGGAAACCAGCTGATAGTGGAACCATCGGCCGGCGTGGTGTGCTGATACACCTCTTGTACCAGACCTGTTTCAAAGCTGCCGTGGGTGTCGCCATAGAGCAGTCGAACCGTTAGGCCCGGCAGGGTGTCATTGGGAAAAAACTGTTTGTCGAAACGTAGTTGAGCTGCTGCGATGCCGACGGTTTTGGCGAGCCGCTCCTGTTCAGTGTTGGTTTCCACCTTGCTGGAGTATACAGGCTTGAATATGGTGCTTCCGTATCCACCACCTATCAGTTTGTCAGGTGCGCTAGCGGCGCTTCTGCCGGTATTGATAACGCGCATAATGGCTTTGCGGGCCAGCGGGTTGGAATAGATGTCGTAACCGAGGTACTTGGTGAAAAACGGTCCATCCGGTTGAACCAGTACCAGAGGGAAGTAAAAAGGCCTTTTGCTAACTGGCTGCCGCTCCAGTTCAGCGTTTAACTCATGCACAGCAAAGTGGGATAAACCGGCAGCCCGTTTTTTCTGCTCGTAGGATTTCAACCCCTTGCGTCCTACTCGTTCATAAAACTGTACCATGTGAATGTAGGGGTGCAGTTTGCTCATTTCGCGGGCGTATCGGGACAGATAGCGGCGTTTTTTTATTCCGGTGATCTGGCTTAATGTTACCAGCCCCTCGACCACTACCTCGCTGCGTTCCACCTTCTGCAATAGCTGGCGGGCATAGTCGTGGCCAAACTGCTGGAAATGCCGATCACTCTCCTGCATATCCTGCCATGCAACTGCCCCCGCCACCAGCAGAACTATAGCGACGCACAACAGTACCAACAGGGCATACAGGATGTCGTTAATGCGGATATGGTTATGTTTGCCCATAGCAATAGTTCTCTGCCAGCTTGATACTATGCCTGCTCTGGCAGACCGGTTTGCGATTGAAAGTAGGAGACAGAATACATTAGCCAATTAATTCCAGAAAGGATGGCTCATCCAGAATGGGAATTCCCAGTTGCAGAGCGCGTTCATATTTTGACCCGGGTTCGGCTCCAGCTACAACATAACTGGTTTTTTTGGATACACTACCGGTTACTTTTGCCCCCAATGCCTGCAGTTTCTCTTTGGCTTCATCACGGCTCATGCCCGTCAGGGTGCCGGTCAGGACAAAGGTCTTTCCTGCCAATGGTAAAGGGCCTCTGTTCCGATTGGATTCGGTTGGCCAGTGAATGCCGGCAGCTATCAGTTTGTCAACTACCTCGCGGTTGTGTTTTTCACGAAAAAAAACATAAATACTTTCGGCCACCACAGCGCCGATGTCAGGAACCTGCTGAAGTTGGTCCCTGCTGGCGGTCATAATACTCTCAAGTGAACCGAAATAGCCAGCCAGCTCTCTGGCCGTGGCTTCACCAACCTGCCGGATACCCAGGGCGAATATAAAACGGGCCAATGTGGTTTTTTTGCTTTTTTCCAAGGCGGCAAGCAGATTTTGTGCTGCTTTTTTGCCCATCCGTTCGAGGGCCTCCAGCTGCTCCTGGCGCAAGAAATAGAGATCGGCCACATCACGGATCAACCCCTTTTCGTCCAGCTGTTCTACCAGTTTGTCACC
>JAJRUX010000158.1 GCA_024277575.1 Gammaproteobacteria bacterium
ACAGGGAATGGCCTTAGTCCTTGCCAAGAGGCGCAACGCGGCCATGGACGCTGACAGGCCAACCCTTCGGGCGCTCCTGTGGTGCTTCGCAGCGGCGTTGCAGCGCTTGGCAAGGGAGACGGCCATTGCCTGCGCACTGCGTCTTGCCGCGAAGCACCACAGGAACGTTGTATCCTAATTTATTACCTTGAAAGAGTACTAGGAGTCTGTCGGATTTGGGAATAATCTACTGCGCTGATGGGAGAGCGGCCAGAATGTCCCCGGTTTTTCGTTAAATAGGCCTACTATTCGCCTCAAAACCGGAAACATTTTGACTTGCTCTCCCACCAGCTCGCTACAATTACACAAACCCGACAGCCTGCTAGCAATTTGAAAAAAGAGCTTTTAATGCTATTCCGCACTGCAATGATTATGGGTGGGGAGAACGTTTGTGAAAAAATCAGTATAAAACAGGAAACGAGATGGGAGCGGTGTATGTACATGGATTATCCTACTGGCTTTCTCAAAGGATTACCCTGATACGTTAACCCGGAAATGCATGGACAAATTGCCAGCCCGATTGCGGGTCAAGGATATCGGTAAGCTGCCTATCGGAATGGGGATTTGATGCAGAAACAAACCTTCTGGATCTTGCTTGCTTCCCTACTGTTGTGTGCATGTGGGGGAGGAGATAGTAACCCTTCTGCCAAGCGGAATCAGATAATTACTGCCGTTATATCTGCGCCTATAGTTGTAAAGGTCAATGAGGAGGTAACGCTTAGCGCAGCCGATTCGAATTCAGATGCTGATTCGCCCCTGAGTTTTCAATGGTCCATTGTTCAGGAACCGGGACTGGGGGCGGCAGAAGTTACCTCAGCATCAGCCGCAACAACAACACTGATTCCCTCCATGGAAGGTATTTATCGACTGCGCCTGAAAGTTTCGAATGGCACGGTAAGCGATATAGATGAGTACGAGATTTTTGCAGAATATGATGAGGGGGAGGGTGGCGATAAGGACATCTTTCCTCCGGATCAGGATGAGTGGAATGATCCTGATGTGGGGTATTCAGGTGAGTGCAATTATGCGAATGAATATGCTGACATCGCTGTTGATCTGAATGAACAGACTCCACCATTTCAAGAATAGTTATCCGTAGCGATTGCGATTAATCTATTTTAAATATACTGATGCTTTTCTGGAGGCGCGGTGTTCGTTTTGCGGAGAGCGGGATATTCCAGCCATATAAAAATGTTTATTCAGGAGTGTTAGCTACTATGTTTTATCAAGGGACAAAGCATCTTTTTTTATCGTTTGCGGTTGTATTGCTGCTTTCTGCCTGTGGTGCGAGTGAACAGGCCGCCAAATATCTGGAGCGCGGCAAGGCTTACTATGAAGAAGGCAACTATGACAAGGCCAGGGTTGAGCTGAAAAATGTTCTCCAAATCGACCCGAAAAGTATAGACGGGCACTACTATCTCGCGCTTACACTGGAGAAAAAACAGAATCTCCAAAAAGCTTTTTCACACTTTCTGGCTGTACTGGAACTTGATCCCAAAAATATTCCCGGTCAGCTCCAGGTTGGGAAATACTACCTGCTCAGTCAGCAAAATGACAAGGCAATGGAGACAGTCAATTCAATCCTCGCTGATGAGCCGGATAATCCAGAGGGTATTGCCCTGAAAGGCGCTGTGCTTGCCCGCCTGGGTGATAATGCAGGTGCGTTAAAAGAAGCGGAGAGGGCGTATCAGTTGGCCCCGGGGAACAAGGAGGTTGTTCTGCTGCTGTCATCTCTATATCAAGGGACCGAACAGACCGACAAGGCGGTTGCAGTATTGGAAAAGGGAATGGAAAAGCATCCTGATGCGGAGATTCTTCGTCTGAAACTGATAGAGGTATACTGGCGCGCCAAAAATACCGCTGCGTTGGAAAAGCTGCTGCATGAAAGCATCGACAGTAGTCCCGGGAATACGCTATATGTAACCCAACTGGCACAGCTCTATACAGGACTAAAGCAGCTGGACAAGGCGGAAAAAGTACTGCGTGATTCGGTAGCGGCCAAGCCCGGAGATGAAGATCGGGAGCTTGTGCTGGTCAGTTTTTTACAGGAAAAACGGAGTACCAAAGCGGCTGAAGCTGAACTGCTCAGGTTTGTCGACAAGAATCCCGAAGCCTATAAAGTCCGATTTGGTCTGGCAAAACTCTACAACAAAAGCGGCAAGTCAAAGGAAGCCGAACGGTTGTATCTTGATATCATCAAGACAAAGGGAACTGATCCGGAGGCCCTGCAGGCAAGAAATGAGCTGGCAATTTTCCGCCTGAATGAAGGGCAGTACAAAGAGGCTGAGCAGCTGGTTACGGAGGTATTGGCAAACAGCCCCAATGATCCGCAGGCGCTAATGACGCGTGGACGTATGGCCTTGGAACAAGGAGATGCCAAAAGAGCTATTGGTGATTTTCGTACCATCCTGCAGGATAGTCCTGCTTCTGACCCGATTCTGGTACTGTTGGCCAATGCACATTTGCGCAACAATGAACCGGAGTTGGCCCAGGAAAGCCTGCGCAAGGCTATAAAGGTCAACCCTCGGGCATTCGAGGCTCGTTATACGCTGATAAATCTGCTGACTTCGCAGAAGAATTATGATGATGCTTTGCGGGAAGCTGCAGACCTGTTGAAAATAGCGCCAAATGACCGTCGGGGACTCATGGCAATGGTTGATCTTCAGGCGAATAAGGGTGACTGGCAGCAGGCTGAGCAGTCCGCAAAAAAAATCAAGCAGGATTATCCGGAAGATGCGATAGGAAATATCAAGCTTGGGCAGCTGTATGCCGCGCAAAAACAGTACGATGCGGCTATCAGTGAGCTTGAGCTTGCTGTGGGCAAAGCGCCTGAGCAAGCTGCCCCCATCATTGCTCTGGTGAAAGCCTACGTAGCGAAAGGGGAAGCCGGTAAGGCGATTTCCCGTTTGAAACAACAGGTAAACAAGGCGCCTGCCAATCGTGCCGGGTATTACAATCTGCTGGGTGAACTTTACCTGTCCCAGCAGCAGGAAAAGCAGGCGATCAGTGCGTTCCGTAACGCCATCTCGTCGAAAAAGAGCTGGGGCATACCAGTTAAAAACCTGGCTAATCTCTACTTGAAGCAGGGCAACAAGCAGGCGGCAATAAAAGTCGTTGGTGATGTTGCAGGGAACCGCGAGTCCATGCTGTTTCTGGCTGGTATCTACGAGCGCAGTGCAGATTATGATGGTGCGATACGGACATACAAGAAAATTCTTGAAAGTGATCCGGATAGTGATGTAGCTGCCAACAACCTCGCTTCGCTACTGACCGACCATAAAGGGGATGCTGACAGCCTGCAGCAGGCACTGGAACTGGCCAGCCGTTTCAAGCATTCTCCCAATCCCGCCTATATTGATACCCTCGGGTGGATTTATCATAAATCCGGCGATGTTGAAAATGCCGTAGGGCTGTTGAAACAAGCCGTGGAGAAAGCTCCGAAGGTGGCTATTTTCAACTACCATCTTGGGATGGCCTATTATGCAGCAGGAGATGCGGCACTGGCCCGGCAGCACCTGGAGAGGGCGTTGACGTTGGGCAACACCTTCTACGGTGTTGCTGAAGCGAAGAGAACGCTTGGGTTGCTGTAGCTGAATGAACAATACTGACTTGTATTGCCGCGTGAAGGAGTGGTTCCCGTGAGGGTTGAGCTATACTGTTCCAATAATAGGGTCGTCAGTTTTTTTTACAAAGGGTGGGTGCAGGGAATTCTATCCGTAACTGCTTGAATACACGCTCTGTTTTTATGTGATACTGCCTATAGATAAGTGAATAATGAAATTCTTTTGTAATCCTTGTCCGGTATTTTTACAGATCGTCAGATTGGATGTCTGGTGTGATTTGTATAACGAGTTGAAATGATGATAATTTTTTGTGATGGCATGGGTATTGCTAAACGTATAGTGAATTATAATTAGGAGATTAGTATGCTGAACAAGAAAATGGGCTTTCTATTAGGGGGGATGTTCTTTGCTCTTTCCGCAAATGCATCTGTTACAGGTTATTCATCTGGAGTCGAGTTAATTACCTTGGGTAGTTACAACGTTACCAACACACCATCAGGAAACGAGAACGACAAGATTGTCGTATTTGAGGAGAACTACTCATTTAAACTTGACAGCGATCTGGTTACTGATACCGGCACGATCAGTGCCAATACATATATAGGCAGCTATTTTATCAACTTTAATCCGGTAGGAACCGGGAAAAAGTCGTCAGAGTTGCAGCAAATCTCCTTTAGCGATGAGATCCTTGGTGTGATCTATCGTACAAATACGCTGAACAGTACCGATGACCTGCTTGGTCATGATGATGTTGTCTATCCGACCAACAGCTACCGTTGGCGCGGTCTGGAGAGCGGTGGGAATACGGGTGATTCTTTCTCTGTTCTTGGTAATACCGCGGGCAACTTGTTGAATGTTGCCAACAATGGTGTTGATCAAATGCGCGTTATTACTGCGGCACCGGTTCCGTTGCCTGCCGCCGTATGGATGTTTGGTGCCGGTATCATCAGTTTGGTTGGTTTCGCCCGGAGATCGGCAAACAAGGCTGCAACTGTAGCCGCTTGAACGTAGTGTGATATATCCGCGGTGCGGGCTGTTCAGCCCGCACCCGTTATCTTTGCCTCGGTCGTTCTTTTTTCTCGTCATCGCAGCTCTCTTCTTTGTCCTTCTCTTGTCATTTTCTCTCAATAATTTACCGCAAGGATACGCCATCTTTAAGCAACTTGACGAAAATCATAAAACTTATATATGAAAGTCATGTTTTTTTCAGGTGTACCTCATCACCTTGATCGATATCAAGGCACCTGTTAATGGTATGTTGATACATTCGAAAACAAGACGGTAGTGGCCGTTATTGGATTTGCCGCGAGAGAGTGCAGCAGGTGCCTGGAACCAATAGACTCAACTGGATAGCGGTTATAACTTTGGCTCTGATTTGGGCGAAAGCTCTTGCTGCACCTAATCTGCAACGGCAGGAGGAACTTGGTTACCTGCTCAAGCACGATTGCGGTTCCTGTCACGGCATGCGCCTGGAGGGAGGGCTTGGCCCGGCTCTAAAACCTGCAAGGCTGCAATCCTACACTGTTGAACAGTTGGCAGTTACTATTCTTCAGGGCAGACCGGGTACACCGATGCCCCCATGGCAACCCTTCCTCTCCGAGCAGGATGCCCATTGGCTGGCCACCCGCCTGAAAAGAGGAATCCCCCCTTGATGCGGGCCGCTATTTTCTCTCTTTTCCTGTTGTCCGGCGTGGCTCATGCCGGGGAGTGTCTGGTTCGTGGTACGGGTGATCTGGGTATTGTCATTGAGCGAGCTGCCGGCAGCCTCATTGTGGTGGATACCACAAAACATGCGCCGCTGTTTCAGGTTAAGGGACTGGGTGATCTGTCACACGCCTCTGCTGTCTATTCAAGGGATGCACGATATGCCTACATATTTGGCCGCGATGGTGGTTTATCAAAAGTCGATCTGCTTTGCGGAGTACTGGAAAAGCGCGTGGTACAAGGGGGCAACAGTATTGGCGGTGCGATTTCGCAGGATGGCAGGTTGATTGCCGTATCCAATTATGAACCGGGAGGGGTAAAGGTTTTTTCGGCCGACAGTCTCGAGTTGGTTGCAGATATTCCTGCCACGCGGATCAGTGAAGGGAAGGGTTCCAAGACGGTGGGACTGGTTGATGCGCCGGGGCAGCGTTTTGTATTCAGTCTGTTTGATAGTGGTGAAATATGGATTGCAGACCTGAGCAATCCCCGGTCTCCGGCAATCCAGCGTTTCAGGAATATTGGCCGACAGCCTTACGATGCCCTGATATCACCGGATGGTCGCTATTATATCGCTGGCCTGTTTGGGGAGGACGGACTTGTATTGCTCGACCTCTGGCATACGGAGCAAGGGCCGCAACGCATTCTGGACCATTACGGGAAAGGTGAGAAGAAACTGCCGGTCTATAAAATGCCTCATCTCGAGGGGTGGGCTTTTGCGGGTGAGCGGGCGTTTTTGCCTGCAGTGGGACACCATGAGGTACTGGTGGTAAACAGCCGTGACTGGAAAGAGGCTGGACGCATTCAGGTACATGGCCAGCCGATATTTGTGATGGCCCGGCCTGATGGCCGTCAGATCTGGGTAAATTTTGCCTTCCCGAACAACGACACCATTCAGGTAATCGATACCGAAACTCTGAAAATCATCAAGACCTTTAAACCTGGCAAAGGTGCCTTGCATATGGAATTCACTGCTCGCGGTGAGGAGGTGTGGATTTCAGTGCGTGATCAGGATCGGGTAAAAATCTATGACACTCACTCTCTGAAGCTGATTGGCTCGCTTTTGGTAGATAAACCCAGCGGGATTTTTTTCACCATCCGTGCACATAAAACGGGGTTGTGATATGGCCGTCGAATCTTATATTACTGAACTGTTGCATCCACCTGCTGAATCAGGTGGACAGGATACAGTAACGGACCTGACGCCACTGGAAAGACGCTTGCTGGATGAGTTTCAGCATGACTTTCCCTTGTCGCCGACACCCTTTGCAGAGATGGCGCGGCGTCTGGACAGCACCGAAGAGCAGGTTCTGTATCTTCTGGACAGTCTGCAGGACAGGGGTTTTATCAGTCGGGTCGGTCCTGTGTTTAAACCGCGGCGGGTTGGTACCAGTACATTGGCGGCCATGTCTGTCCCGAATAATCACCTGGAAGGTATCGCCGCTTACATAAATGCCTATGATGAGGTCAACCACAACTATGAGCGTGATCACCATTTTAATCTGTGGTTTGTAATAACAACCCCAAATCAGAAACGGCTGGAGCAGGTGCTGGCTGAAATCGAGGACTATTCCGGTCTGCCGGTAATGAGTCTGCCGCTGGTCAGGTCTTTCCACATTGACCTGGGTTTTCCGCTATGGTGCTGACCGAAAAGGATTATCAGCTGATTGCATCCATCCAGGATGGCCTGCCTCTGGTCAGCCATCCCTATGCCGAAATTGGCCGGCAGCTGGGGATGGGGGAGGGGGAGGTCATTTGTCGAATCGGTGAAATGCACAAAAAGGGTATTATCAAACGGATGGGGGTGGTGGTACGGCATCGAGAGCTGGGTTACACAGCCAACGCGATGGTGGTGTGGGATGTTCCGGATGAAAGGCTGGATGAGGTGGGCTCTATGCTTGGTTCTCAGCACGGTATTACACTCTGTTACCAGCGGCCAAGAAGGCTTCCAGAGTGGCCCTATAATCTTTTTTGCATGATTCACGGTTTAAGTCGGAGTGCGGTGCTGGCCTCAATCGAGCAGATGGTTTCTGAGTTGAAACTGGAAGAGATCAACTACCAGGTGCTATTCAGCGGTCGCCGTTTCAAACAACGTGGCGGACACTACCGATAGGTATGGACAGCATCGACCGTGCCATCCTCAATCAGTTGCAGGACGGGTTTCCCGTTTGCGATCACCCCTATGCCAAAGTGGCGGCCCAGTTTGGAATTGAAGAGTCGGAGTTGTTGCAGCGCCTGGAACAGATGCTGGAGAAAAAACAGCTTTCCCGTTTCGGCCCGATGTATAACGCGGTAAAGATGGGGGGCGGCCTTAGCCTGTGCGCAATGGAGATCCCGGATGCTGATTTTGACCGGATTGCTGAACAGGTCAATGCATTTCCTGAAGTGGCTCACAACTATGCGCGGGATCATCGTCTCAATATGTGGTTTGTACTGGCGACTGAAACGCCTCAACGTATCGCACAGGTGCTTGCCGAGATCGAACAGGTTACCGGCTATCCGGTCTACAATATGCCGAAAAAGGAGGAGTTTTTTGTGGGGCTGAAATTTGAAATCCAGGGTGACTGATTGATGACGGATGCCAATATTCTGGACGATCTGGACCGCAGCATTGTTGTTGCTACCCAGGCGGGTCTGCCGCTGGTGCCGGAGCCGTATCAGCATCTTGCCCAGGAGCTGGGAGTGACCGCTGGAGAGATTATGCGGCGCATGCAGCGTATGCTCGAGAGCGGGATTATTCGCCGGATTGGTGCAGTACCCAACCACTATACCCTGGGTTTTCGTGGAAACGGTATGTCGGTCTGGAATGTGCCGGATGAACGGGTGACGCAATGCGGCCGCCTTGTTGGTGGTCTCGCTTTTGTCAGTCATGCCTACCATCGGCCGCGCCACCTTCCCGAATGGCCCTACAACCTGTTTGCCATGGTTCATGGTCGTGATCGGGAAGAAGTGGAACAAAAAGTGGAGATTATTGCCGGGTTACTTGGTGAGCATAGTCGTGGTCATGAGATTCTGTTTAGCAAACAGATACTTAAAAAAACCGGGTTGCGTATTGTTGGAGACAGATAAACAATTATGTTCCGTATATCAAATTTCATGCGTGAACTGGTAGAACCTACCCCGCTCTCTCCGCAGCGCCAACCGCCGGGGCCGGTGGTAATCTGGAATCTGGTACGCCGTTGTAACCTTACCTGCAAACACTGCTATTCGATCTCTGCAGACAAGGACTTCCCTGGTGAGCTTGATTTTGACGAAGTGTGTCGGGTAATGGATGATCTGCACGATTTTCATGTGCCGGTACTCATCCTGTCGGGAGGTGAACCCCTGCTTCGGCCGGATATTTTCAAGATTGCCAACAGAGCCAAACAGAAGGGATTTTACGTTGCTCTCTCTACAAACGGCACTCTGATAGAGAGTGAAAATATCGATAAAATAGATGCTGTCGGGTTTGACTACGTTGGTATCAGCATTGATGGTATGCGTGAAACCCATGATGCATTCCGGCGAAAAAAGGGTTCTTATGATTCCGCCTTGCGGGGATTGAGGTTATGCCGGGAACGGGGGTTGAAGGTAGGGTTGCGTTTTACCATGACCGAGGGCAATGCGGCAGAGCTGCCTTTTCTGCTGAATCTCATGGATGAGGAAGGCGTGGACAAATTCTATTTTTCCCATTTGAATTATGCCGGGCGTGGCAATAAAAACCGTGAGTCAGATGCCTTTCTCAATACTACCCGAAAAGCAATGGATCTGTTGTTTGAACGAGCTTTGGAAGATGTTCAAAAGGAGAAAGACAGCGAATTTGTTACCGGAAATAATGACGCCGATGGTGTATATCTGCTTCAATGGGTAATAAGACATTTTCCTGCCCAGGCGGAGCATATTCGAGCGAGGCTTGTTCAGTGGGGGGGAAATAGTTCGGGGGTCAATATCAGTAACATCGATAATCTTGGCAATGTACATCCGGACACTATGTGGTGGCATTACAGTCTGGTAAATGTCAGAGAGCGGCCCTTTTCCAAAATATGGATGGATACTTCAGACTCCATCATGGCGGGCCTGAAGGCCAGGCCGCGAAACGTTGGTGGCCGCTGCGGTCGTTGTGACTACTTTGATATTTGCGGTGGAAATACCCGGGTGCGTGCATTACAGTTGACGGGTGATCCCTGGGCTGAAGATCCAGCCTGTTATCTGACCGATCGGGAAATCGGCATCAAGGCAACCGAGCAGGATGTAGCCTGCACTCCGTCAGGGTAAAAAATCATGATAAAAGCAGCCGCCGGAAATCTGTTTTTTATCCTCGTTTTTATGCTGCATTGCGGAAATTCTGTCGCTGTTGAACCTAACAAGGTTGATGCAGAGTTTTTGTATAAAAAATACTGTTCCGAGTGTCATGGCGCAGACCGGCTTGGCGCCATGGGTCCAGCCCTGTTGCCACAAAACCTGAAGCGGTTAAAGGAAAAGGAAGCCATATCGGTAATTGAAAATGGTTCTCCGGCAACCCAGATGCCGGCTTTTCATGACAGGTTGCGCAAGGCCGAGATTCAATCCCTGGTGGAGTACATTTATACTCCTCTGGAATACGTTCCAGAGTGGGGCATGGAGCAGATAAGCACCAGCCATATCGTGTATCATCTCCCAGAAGAGCTGCCAGACAAGCCTCTGTTTTCAGCCGATCTGCAGAATCTGTTTGTCGTGGTGGAGCTGGCAGATCATCATGCAACACTACTGGATGGTGATACATTTACTCCCATATACCGTTTTCCAACCCGCTTTGCCCTTCATGGCGGGCCGAAATACAGCAACGGTGGTCGTTATGTTTTCTTTGCCTCACGGGATGGCTGGATCAGCAAGTTTGATATTTACAATCTTAAGTATGTAGCTGAGATCCGTGCCGGCATCAACACCCGGAACATAGCGGTGTCATCCGATGGTCGCTATGTCCTGGTGGCCAACTATCTGCCTCACACTCTGACGGTGCTGGATGGGCGGGATCTCACACCACTCAAGGTCATCCCGGTAACTGACGATAACGGTCACAGCTCCAGGGTCAGTGCAGTCTATTCGGCAGAACCCAGAAAGAGTTTTATTGTAGCGCTCAAGGATATGGCTGAAGTATGGGAAGTTTCTTATTCAGCGATTGCATCTACCACTCAAACACCCTTACCCATTCGGCGTATTAAGATAGACAGTTATCTGGATGATTTCTTCCTCAACCAGAATTACAGCCTGATTATAGGGACATCCCGCAGCGGTAGCAGCCAAGTGGTGGACCTGAATTTGGGGCGGGTGGTTCACAGGCTGGATTTGCCGGGAATGCCGCATTTGGGTTCGGGAATCACATGGCAGTACCAGGGACGTCCGGTTCTGGCGACACCCAACATGAAGGAGGGGATGGTCAGTATCATCGATATGACAACCTGGAAGACAATCAAACGTATTGATACGCTGGGACCGGGGTTTTTCATGCGCAGCCATGAGAACAGTCCGTATGCCTGGGTGGACGTGTTTTTTGGTCCCAACAGAGATGCCATGCATGTTATCGACAAGCGTACCCTGAAAATAGTAAAGACCCTGCGCCCGGTACCGGGCAAGGTATCTGCCCATATTGAATTTACCAAAGACGGTTCCCGGGCGCTGTTGAGCATCTGGGACAAGGAGGGCGCCCTGATTGTCTATGACAGCCATACGTTGAAAGAGCTCAAACGTATCCCGATGCGCAAACCCTCGGGAAAATACAACGTACACAATAAACTGACGCGCTCCAGTGGTACCAGTCATTAACCGCCTGTTAAACCGGAGTTGTTAAATCCCCACTTGAATTGACATTACACTAAGAAATTCCAATAACCGGCAGGTATAATGGAGATACATTTTTTTCAAGTGGGCCGCGTTTCACGGCTTCGATAATAAAATTCTCTATCCATGGATCTACTACCGATATTTCTTGATGTAAAAACAAGGCCCTGTGTCGTTATTGGCGGAGGAGAGGTTGCCGGTCGCAAGGTCAACCTTTTATTACGGGCCGGGGCACGGATTAAAGTTATTGCTCCCGCCCTGGGGCCAACGCTAACTGAACTGAAACAGGGAGGAAAGATTGACCACGAGCAGCGGGAATATGCTCCGGATGATCTGGGTTCGGCCTGTCTGGTTATCGCGGCAACAGATGACGCCGCCGTGAACAGACAGCTTTCTGTGCAGGCGCAACAGCTCCGTATCCCGGTCAATGTGGTGGATCAACCGGCCCTCAGCAGTTTTATCATGCCATCCATTATCGATCGTTCTCCCGTGATTGCGGCGGTATCAACCGGGGGGGCTTCGCCGGTGCTGGCGCGCCTTATTCGTGCCCGCCTGGAATCCCTTATTCCCGCCGGCTATGGCCGGTTGGCGGAACTGGCAAGCCGTTTTCGGGATCGGGTAAAGACGCGGTTCTCCGATGCTGCTGATCGACGCCGCTTTTGGGAAGGGATCATGCAGGGGGGCGTGGCTGAACGGGTGTTTTCCGGTCATCTGGATGAAGCGGACAGATTGATGGAAGCTGCTTTGTCCAGGAAAGAACCCTCAGGTGGTGTTGGTGAGGTATATCTGATAGGTGGGGGACCTGGTGACCCGGATCTGCTCACTTTTCGGGCCTTGCGTCTGATGCAATGTGCAGATGTCGTTGTTTATGACCGCCTTGTCGCCGAGCCGATTCTGGATCTGGTCAGGCGTGATGCAGAACGGATTTACGTAGGAAAGGAGAACAGCCACCATGTCATGCGCCAGGAGGATATCAACCAAACACTGGTGCGATTGGCAAAACAGGGTAAGCGGGTGGTACGCCTCAAGGGAGGAGATCCTTTTATTTTTGGTCGTGGTGGTGAGGAGATCGATACGCTTGCAGAGGAAGGAGTGCCTTTTCAGGTTGTCCCCGGTATTACCGCTGCTTCAGGTTGTGCCTCCTATGCCGGAATTCCCATTACCCATCGTGATTATGCCCATGCTGCTGTGTTTGTGACAGGTCACCTGAAAGATGGCAGCCTGGATCTGAACTGGGAGATGTTGGCCCAACCGCAACAAACAGTGGTGTTTTACATGGGTCTGATCGGGCTGCCTGTAATATGCCGCGAGCTGCTGGCCCACGGAGTTTCCGCTGATATGCCTGCTGCCTTGGTGCAGCAGGGTACAACGCCCTTGCAACGTGTTTTTACCGGAACCGTGTCAACACTTCCGGAGATTGCAGAGAAAGAACAACCCAAACCACCGGCGTTGATTATTGTAGGGGAGGTTGTCAGATTACGAGGCAAATTGAACTGGTATCACGTGTAATACTACCTGCTCACTAAATAGTTACTTCTGTTCTTGATTTGCGTCAAATATCAGCTGAGATATATCTTACGCCCAAGAAGATGCAGGATTACAATCAATGCAAGAGGCAGGTCAAATTATATTGCTGGTATAGCGTATTGACGTACATTTGAATGGGAATTGAGTCCTCCGTATGAAGAGTCTTCGTGATGTGGAAAGCGAGCTGCGCAAACATATTCTGTTTTCAGCTCTTACCCCGGAGCAGCTGGCACTTGTGGCACGGCATTCCCGTATTTTGCATCTGGTAGAAGGTGAGATCCTGTTTCAGCAGGACCAACCTGCAGAGCGTTTTTTTCGCTTGTGCAGCGGCCAGATAAAACTGTCGCGACTTTCCATGGAGGGTACTGAACATGTGATCGAGGTAGTGCATGCCGGACAACCGTTTGCCGAAGCGGTCCTGTTTATGAAAAAGCGGGTTTTTCCGGTAAATGCGGAGGCGTTAATGCCGTGTGACGTGCTGGCTGTCGACAGCGCAATATTTATGCAGATTCTGTATGACTCCAGAGAGACCTGTTTTCGCCTGATGGCGGACATGAGTTACCGGTTACATATTTTTGTAAACGAGATTGATAATCTGACGTTACAAAATGCCACTTTTCGCTTGGTTCATCATCTTCTTCAGCAGATTGAAGACTGTAAGGCGGACACAGCAGATATCGAGCTTGTTACTTCCAAACAGATTCTTGCCTCCCGTCTTTCCATCAAGCCGGAGACATTTTCCAGAATCCTGAAAACATTGAGTCAACAGGGACTGTTGACTGTGAATGGGCGCACTATCCATATTCGCGATGTACGGGGATTGCGATGCTTTGGAAGTTGAGCAGTCCATAGTCTGTCC
>JAJRUX010000159.1 GCA_024277575.1 Gammaproteobacteria bacterium
CCTCAAGAAGCTCTGTGAGCGGGCCTGTGAGGTCTTTGGTCAGACGGAGTACGCCGCGCTGGCCTCGATCTCCGTGAGCCACCGGTACAACCTGGGAAAGTCCATCCTCTACACCCGACAACGGCGCCTGCTTCAGTTGATGGAACATCGATTCAATCGACCAGCGCTCCGCGTAGATCTCGAGCATTTACTCCGGGGTCAAACTGACATCGGTACTCAACAGCAGCCGGGCTTTTGTCCATTGGCCTTCATGACGTTGAAATTTACACCAGAGCACGCGCACCTTGCGTCCGTTTGGAAACCGGGCCAACAGTACCTTGCTGCGGTAATGCACAGTCTGTTCTTCCCGTACAAGGGCAAGGTCACCACGGTGCGTTTCAAATGCGCAATCCGTTTGGGCGTGTATTTCCGGCCGTATTTCCGCGGACGGCCACGCTGCCCTTTGTTCCGCGGAGGTGGTTCGTCATACAGCCGGGTATCGATCCGAATCTGACCGATCACGGCAAAGCTCCGGTGCAGCATCAGCCAAACAAACTGCCGCGCCAGTCCCAGTCAGGACCATTTTCCTTTCTGCAACCACTTGTAGTAACTGCTCCAGTGGTTGCGCATGGGGATGGCGAGGTACGCTTCCGTGACAAAGCCCATCGGCGTGAGCATGGCGCCAAACAGCAGCTCGATAAATGTACCCACGGAACGCAGGGGTAGCGCTTTGCTCAAAAATGTTATCCAATAACCCAGTTCAAGGGGGATATACCCGAATATCCTTTCGTGTTCACAGCGGCCTCCAGAAGTTGGTTCGATTTCTCTTCTGAATGAAGGCCGCGCCTTGCATTCCCTTCTTTAGATTTTCAAATGAGGGCATGCAAGGCGCGGCAACGCCATATGCTGTGCCATATCAATGGTTTTTTGGAAAAATATTTGCTGGTTTTATACCTTGAAAGAGTACTGGTGTAATGGTAGAAGTCGGGCAAAAAGTAATAAGGGGGGAGGCTTTAGGCTTGGTGTCTGACTACATGGGTGGCACATCCACAACCATCCATCTGCACTACGATATGAAATCCAATGGCCGTTATATCCCCCTTGCATGTCCTTGGTGAAAGCTTATCAGGAGCTCCTGTCTGGCTTTGCACGACCAAAATGGTGGGAGATTTGGAGCTGGTGGTCATCCTGGTTTTGGACACGAAGGTAACAGATTTCACATTATTCCCCTTATTTTATCGGTATGACTCTCAGGCCAAGAGCATTTTATTAACCCGGCAACAATATATATCGTGTTCAGAGCTTCAGGCAGGCGCTGGCTCGGTGTTGCAGCGCTTGCCAATGGAATGGCCATTACCTGCGCGCTGCGCCTTGATCCAGCGCCTGCCTGAAGCTCTGAACAAGACATATATTGTTGCCGGGTTAATAGCGATACCAGAGAATCATGTCTGCCTCCAGCGGCACCTGCGCCAGCGGATGGGCCGGGATGATGCGCGGCGTGTAGTCGGATGCAGGCCGGTCAGCCGGCACGCTGCCGACATAGCTCCACGCATTGGCGGTACCGGCCAGGGCGTCACCCCGTTGCATAACCGTTCGCACCGGCTCACCTCCGGCCAGCGGGTCGGCATACAGCTCCACACTCACCGTCTCCGTGGGCACGTCATCCAGATAGACCTGAACCTCGAAATGGTAGCTGTCTCCCTCGCGGTTCGAGGCGACATTGCCAAAGTGGAGCCACTGCCAGTGCTGGCGCAGATGGCGGCACCACTGCTCCATCTCTCCGGCAACGGCCGGATCACTGCCGCGCTTCCGGTAGGCTTTTGCCAGGGGCAGATAGTAGTTTTCGGTGTATTCGCGGAGCATGCGGTTGGAGGAGAACTGTGAGGTCAGCCGCCCCATGCTTTCGTGCATCAGTCTTACCCACTCCACCGGCAGCCCCCGTTCGTTGCGGCGGTAGAAACAGGGGATGACCTCCTGTTCCAGAACCCGGTAGAGCTGCTCCGCTTCCGCCGCATCCCAGGCAGCGGTGTCGCTGTGTTCCAGGCCGTCGCCGATGGCCCAGCCCAGCTCCGGCGCCCAGGCCTCCGCCCACCAGCCATCCAGCTCCGACAGGTTGAGTCCGCCGTTGACCAGCACCTTCATACCGCTGGTGCCGCTGGCCTCCCAGGGTCGGCGCGGGGTGTTGATCCAGACATCCACTCCCTGGGTCAGCATGGCGGCAACGCCCAGATCGTAGTCCTCGACGAACACCACCCGCTCATACATGCCGTCGTTTTCCAGAAATTCGTGCCACTGACGCAGCAGCTGTTTGCCCATTTGATCCCGGGGATGGGCCTTGCCGGCGATCACCAGCTGCACCGGTTGATCCCGGTTGGTGAGCAGACGGGCCAGCCGCTGCGGATCGTGCAGCAGCAGGTTGGGCCGCTTGTACTCGGCAAAGCGCCGTGCAAATCCCAGGGTCAGCGCGTCGGGATCGAGGAGCACCCGGCTCTCGCGGATCCGGGCCCGGGTCGCGCCCTTTTCACGATGCTGGCGCTCCATGCGCTGGCGCAGGTACTCCACCAGCCGCTGACGCCCTTCTGCACGAAAGCTCCACAGCTCCTGGTCGCTCAACCGGCGCAGATCCTTTTCCACTGAATCCATGGTGCCACGCCAGCGGGCCTTGCCGCAGGCGGCGGTCCACAGCTCGTCGGCAGCGGCGGAGTCCCA
>JAJRUX010000160.1 GCA_024277575.1 Gammaproteobacteria bacterium
TCTGGCAGACTGTAGTTGGACAACTCTTTAGCCAGTGCCATGGCTATCTGTCGGGGTCGGGTTATGGAGCGCGTTCGTCGTTTTGAGTGTAGATCAGCGACGCGGATTTTATAATAGCCGGCAACGGTTTTCTGGATGTTCTCAATTGTTACCTGTTTGGCCTGAAGTGCAAGCAGATCTTTTAGTGCTTCCTTGGCAAACCCCATGTTAATGGGTTTACCGACGAATCTGGCGTGAGCGATGACTCGCCTCAGCGCCCCCTCCAGTTCCCGAACGTTAGATCGGATACGCTTGGCGATAAAAAAGGCCACTTCGTAGGGAATTTCGGCACCAAACTGCTCGGCTTTGCTGATCAATATGGCAACACGTGTTTCCAGTTCCGGTGGCTCAATGGCGACGGTAAGCCCCCAGCCGAATCGGGATTTGAGCCGCTCTTCCAGCCCGTCCAGCTCCTTCGGGTAGCGATCACAGGTCAGGATAATCTGCTGCTGGCCTTCAAAGAGCGCATTGAAGGTGTGGAAGAATTCTTCCTGGGAGCGTTCTTTTCCCGCAAAAAATTGAATGTCATCAATAAGTAACGCGTCTACTGTACGATAGAAACGTTTAAAGTCGTTTATTCTGTTGTGTTGCAACGCCTTGATCATTTCGGCTACAAACCCTTCCGAGTGAAGATAGACAACGCGAGACCGGGGAGAGTGCTCCAGAATCAGATTGCCAACGGCATGCATAAGATGGGTTTTCCCCAGTCCAACACCTCCATAAATAAACAGGGGGTTATAGGCTGCGCCAACGTTCTCCGCTACTTGGGTCGCAGCGGCCCTGGCCATCTGGTTGGATTTTCCGCCGACGAAATTAGCAAAAGTGAAGTTTCTGTTCAGGCGGCTCTGTTTGAGGGGAGGAACCTCGGCTGTCTGTTCCTCTTTGTTAACCGGTTTGGAAATTGCTGTATCGGAAGGCTCTTCTTTCCTGTTAGCACCAATTCGAACTGTAACAATCGGCGTAGCTGACCCATTTGCACGCTGGTTCAGAAAAAATTGTATTTTTTCAAGCAGCTGATCATTGACCCACTCCAAGACATATTGATTGGGAGCCAGCAGCTGCAGTGAACCATTTTCCTCAATAGCCTGAAGAGGGCGAATCCACGTATTGAACTGTTGTGCGCCAAGCTCTGTTTCCAGATGATCCAGGCATTTGTTCCAAAGAGGGGTGGGCATGGGCCTTAATTTCTGTTGGGTGTGTAAGGTAGCATAGACACTATTGATGATTATACCTTAATGCACTAGTTATCCACACCCGCATAAGATGAGTTCTTTGATATATCGATTGGAACAGCGTAATTCTGAGTATCGATTTTTCAAGTAGCTGTTTTATCGTAAAAAATCGTTGTTAATGGTTATAGATGGTTGACATCGGGTATACTGGAGCGTTACTTTTTCTTGTTTTTTGGCGTATTAGCGCCGCCTTTTAAGACTTTGAACGGAAACTGCCATGAAAAGAACATTCCAGCCCAGTAATATAAAGCGTAAACGAAACCACGGTTTTCGCGCCCGAATGAAAACCCGCAGCGGTCGAAAGATCCTGAATGCTCGACGTGCCAAGGGACGTAAGCGGCTGTCTGCCTGATATTTTGAGCGGTCATAAAGAACGATTTGATCGTTGTTTGAGGCTGTTAAAGCCAGCAGAGTTCGAGCAGGTTTTTTCAAGAGCCCGTAAAAGCACAGATGAAAATTTTACCGTGTTGGCAATAGATAATCGTTTGGCGCATCCCCGGTTGGGACTGGCGATTGCCAAGAAACAGGTCAAGTCGGCCGTGGTGCGAAATCGCATAAAGAGAGTAGCGCGAGAAAGTTTCAGGCGGCATCAAGCGCTTTTGCCGGCGCTGGATCTGGTTGTTCTAGCCCGGCGTGGTATCGCCGAGAAAGATAATGGTGAACTTTATCGCTCCTTGCAAAGGCACTGGAGCAGGCTTGGTCGTAAATGCGCAAAATAGTCGTTTTGCTGATAGATGGCTACCGCCTGGTGATAAGCCCTTGGCTGGGGAATAATTGCCGTTTTCACCCCAGTTGTTCTACCTATGCCCGTACAGCAATAATGCGCTTTGGTGTGTGGAGAGGTGGCTGGATGAGTCTGCGCCGATTGGTACGCTGCCATCCCTGGCATGAGGGTGGTATTGATCCCGTTCCGGAGAACAAAAAGTAACTGATGGAAACACAAAAGATGATCCTGTGGGTGGCGTTGGCCTTTGTGCTGATGCTGATCTGGCAAGCTTGGCAACAGGACTATGGTCCCCGTCCGGAGGTCGCAGTACCAGCCCAGCAGCAAACCGGGGAGAGCAAGCCGTCAGCAACAGCTGGAGTTCCTACTGTTCCATCTGTGGAGACACCCGTTGCGCAGATACAGGAAACACTCAAAACGGGGCAGCGGATCAGGGTGCGCACAGACGTCCTGAATCTGGAGATTGATACCATTGGCGGAGATATTCGGCAGGTTGACTTGCCGGCCTATCCGGTATCAATCGATCAACCTGAGGTACCACTGCGCCTGATGGCTGATTCAGCTGGACAACTGTTTGTTTTGCAGAGTGGGTTGCTGCCGGGTGACAAACAGGGTCAGGCGATTGATCATCATACGTTGTTCAGTGCAGATCAGAGTGAATACCAGTTGCAGCAGGGTCAGGATGAGCTGGAAGTTCGGTTGAACTGGGATAGCAAGGAAGGTTTGCAGGTTAGCAAGATTTTCCTCTTCAAGCGCGGTGGCTATGCATTTGATGTTCGCTATGAAGTGAGCAATGCAACCGGCAGTGAGTGGCGTGGGCATCTCTATCAGCAACTGCAGCGCACTCCACCGGTAGAAAATAAAAATATGTTCATGATGCACACCTATACGGGTGGAGTTATCTCCGGGGTCAAACCGGTTACCAATGAAGAGCTGCGTTATGAAAAAATAAGCTTTAGCGATATGGTGGAATCACCGGTAAACCAGGATATGAAAGGTGGTTGGGAGGCAATGATTCAGCACTACTTTCTGGTGGCAACGATACCAAACCAGGAAGAGATTAATCATTTCTACAGCAAACGGGTAGATGGATCCCGTTATGTACTGGGAATGGTTAGCAAAGCACCAAGAGTTGTGGCAGCGGGAGCCAAGGATAAGTTTGGATTTACCGTCTATGCCGGGCCAAAATTGAAGGATGACCTGGAGGTGTTGGCTCCTCATCTGGAGCTGACCGTGGATTATGGCTACTTGACCATTATTGCCAACCCTATTTTCTGGCTGTTGCACAAGATACACAATCTGGTTGGTAACTGGGGATGGTCGATTATTTTCCTGACAATCATTATCAAACTGATTTTCTTTCCCTTGTCAGCGACCAGTTATCGCTCCATGGCCAATATGCGCAAGCTGGCGCCGCGGCTGAAGAGTATCAAGGAGCGCTATGCTGATGACAAGGAGGCCTACCAGCGAGCAATGATGGATCTTTATAAAAAGGAGAAAATCAATCCGTTGGGTGGTTGTCTCCCTATTCTGGTACAGATACCGGTATTCATAGCCCTTTATTGGGTGTTGCTGGAGAGCGTCGAGTTGCGTCAAGCACCCTGGATAGGTTGGATCAAGGATCTCTCTATCAAGGATCCCTATTTCGTACTGCCGCTCATTATGGGTGCCAGTATGTTTGCCCAGTACAAGCTCAATCCCCAGCCACCGGATCCGCTACAAGCGAAAATAATGATGTATATGCCCATAGTATTCACTGTATTCTTCCTGTTTTTCCCGGCGGGACTGGTGCTGTACTGGGTAGTGAATAACATTCTCTCTATCGCCCAGCAATGGTACATAACTCACAATATGGAGAAAGCAACCTGAGAAGAGATCCGGTCGCAAAAGGTGATACTATCGCGGCACTGGCTACGCCGCCTGGTATCGGTGGAGTCGGGATCATTCGTATATCAGGCCCCGGGGCCAGAAAAATATCCTGGCAGGTACTTGGCAGGCAGGTATCACCCCGCCAGGCAGACTACCTTCCTTTTCTGGATAACGACGGTAGTGTGATAGATAGTGGAATAGCCCTCTTTTTCCCAACCCCCCACTCTTTTACTGGAGAAGACGTGCTGGAACTGCAGGGCCATGGTGGCCCGGTAGTTATGGATCTGCTTCTGAAGCGAGTACTCACTATCGGTGCTCGCCCTGCCCGCCCAGGGGAGTTTTCCGAGCGGGCATTTCTCAACGATAAACTGGATTTAATACAGGCCGAAGCGATAGCGGATCTTATCGCCAGCGGCAGCGAGGGGGCTGCGCGTTCCGCCATGCATTCACTGCAGGGGGAGTTTTCCAGAGAGGTTCATGAACTGGTAGAACGGGTTATAAGGTTGCGTACCTATGTAGAAGCTGCGATCGACTTTCCCGAAGAGGAGATAGATTTTTTAGCCGACAACCAAATCACAAGGGAGTTGAGTGAAATAATCGGACAGCTGCAGCTGCTGCTGGAAAACACTCGCCAGGGTTGTCTGCTGCGTGAAGGGATGCATGTGGTGATTGCCGGCAGACCCAATGCGGGTAAATCCAGTCTGATGAATGCATTGTCCAGAAAGGATAGTGCTATTGTCACCGCTATTCCAGGTACAACACGGGACATCCTGCGGGAACAGATTAATCTCGATGGAATGCCAGTGCATATCATTGATACTGCGGGTTTGAGAGAGGGAGGTGATCCGGTGGAGCAGGAAGGTATGCGCCGGGCCTGGAAAGAGATTGAAAAGGCGGATCAACTGTTGCTGGTAGTGGATGATCAAGTTGGTCTTGCTGAACAGCAGCAGGATATCATGGCCAAACTACCGGAAAAAATACCGATTGCGGTGATTAAAAATAAAATCGACCTGACCGGCAATCAGCCAGCCATAAAAAATGGCCGATTCGGTAAGGAGATATCACTTTCAGCACAAACTGGAGCGGGTATCGATCTGCTTCGTGAACATCTGAAGCAGAGTATGGGCTTTCAAAATGTGAACGAAGGGTCATTCATGGCTCGTCGCCGTCATCTGGATGCTCTGAACAGGGCTGCGGCCAGTCTGGACAGTGGCCTGCGTCAACTGGTGGAACATCAGGCCGGTGAACTGTTGGCTGAGGATCTGCGTCAGGTTCAGCAAGTTTTGGGAGAGATAACGGGAGCGTTCTGCAGTGAAGACTTGCTGGACAGGATATTCTCCGGTTTCTGTATCGGCAAGTAGTTGAATGGTTATTAACCTTCTGGCAGGATAACTTCTTGTTACCCGAATAAAAACAACCAGTGTGGACAAACCCCTTATTTCAATAATCATCTGTTGTTACAATCGAGCACAGCTGCTGCCGCAGACGCTGAAATCTGCTTTTGCACAGACCTACAGGCCGGTTGAAATCATTGTGCTTGATGATGGGTCAGAAGATGAAACAGCCCAACTGATGGCGTCATACGGTGATAAAATCCAATACCATCGTCAGAAAAATCAAGGCATCGCGGCAGCGCGTAGCAATGCTTGCCGGTTGGCCAGAGGTGAATATATTGCTTTTCTGGACGATGATGATCTGATGCCACCGGAGCGAATCAAACA
>JAJRUX010000161.1 GCA_024277575.1 Gammaproteobacteria bacterium
ATGAAAAAAACTGTCTGCTATATAGAATCTTACGCTTTTGGCAGGGTGAGGTAGATGGCAGAGCAGACTGAATCCCAAACCGCTACTATTGCCTATACTCTGCACGGAAATCGCTATCTGAATATCACCAGCCGTTGCACTCTGCGATGTGCGTTCTGCCCCAAGTTCAATGGCAGTTGGGAGGTGCAGCAATATGAGCTGCGGCTGTATGATGAGCCTTCGGCAGATGAGATCGTTGCTGCTGCCGGCAGTCCGTCGGGTTACCGGGAGATTGTTTTTTGTGGGCTGGGAGAGCCTACCCGGCGGCTTGATGTGATGCTGGAGGTGGCGGGGCGGTTGCGTAATAAGGGGGCATCCATTCGTGTCAATACAGATGGTTTGGCAAACCTGATCCATGGCCGGGATGTTACCCCGGAGTTTGCCGTATTGGTGGATGCGGTGTCCATTTCAATGAATGCCCATAATGAGCCAACCTATAATCGTCACTGCCGGCCTCGGCATCCGCAGGCCTTTTCTGCCATGCTGGAGTTTTCGCAGCTTGTGCAGCAGCATGTTCCCGAGGTGGTCATGACCGCAATTGATGGCCTTCCGGGTGTTGATATTACCGCGTGCCAGGGTATCGCCGATGAGATCGGTGTTGGATTCCGGCGCCGCGTACTCGATGTGGTGGGTTAGTATTTCAGAATGGCGCTTTCAGATTACGTTAATACCTTCGGCCAGATGTTGCTGTCCCGATACGGGGAGCGGGTACACAAGGTGTCGGTTGATGCCGGTTTTACCTGTCCCAACCGGGACGGGACTGTTGGCCGGGGAGGATGCACTTTTTGCAATAACCGCTCTTTCAGTCCCAACAGCCGGGCTGTTGCTTCGGTGCCGCAGCAGATAGCTGCCGGGCGTGACGTTATCGGAAGGCGCACGGGGGCACGGCGTTTTCTTGCTTACTTTCAGGCCTATACCAACACCTATGCCGATATTGAGCGCTTGAAAGGCCATTATGATACAGCGCTGGCTCAACCCGGTGTTATTGGCCTCTCTGTCGGTACACGGCCCGACTGTGTACCTGGTGCGGTGCTGGATCTGCTGGCAGCGTATCAGGGCAAGGGGCATGAAGTGTGGCTGGAGCTGGGTTTGCAATCGAGTTTTGATGAGACGCTGCGGCGGGTCAACCGCGGTCATGGTTTTGCCGAGTACCGCCAGACACTCCATGCAGCACGTGAGCGTGATTTGCCGGTTTGCACCCATCTCATCGCCGGACTGCCTGGCGAGAAGCCGTTTCATATACGAACCACGCTGCAGCGGGTGCTGGATGAGGGCGTAGACGGCCTTAAACTGCACCCGCTGCATGTAGTGAAGGGAACCCGGCTGGCGGCTGAATGGCGCCGGGGAGAGTATCTGCCGTGGCGGTTTGAGGAGTATATTGCTCTGGCGGCGGATCTTGTGGAGATGACGCCACCGGAGATTGTTTATCACCGCCTCACCGGTACGGCCAGGGAACCGCTGTTGCTGGCGCCACACTGGTGTTCATGGAAATGGCGGGTGTTGAACGGGATTGAAGATGAACTGGCGCGGCGTGGAACCCGGCAGGGTGTAACGGGCAGACAGAAAAAGGTTGGTAACTGATGGCAGGTGAAAAGGACAAGATGCAAAACGTTGAACTGGTTTGCCCCGCGGGCAGTCTGCCTGCATTGAAGGCGGCGGTGGATAACGGCGCTGATGCGGTTTATATGGGGTTCAGGGACGCCACCAATGCACGCAACTTCCCCGGTCTGAATTTTGATGAGGGCAGCGCAGCCAAAGGTATCCGGTATGCACATGAAAGGAGTGCCAAGGTGTTGCTGGCGCTCAATACCTTTCCCCAGCCGGAAAACTGGGAGCAGTGGACCCGGGCGGTGGACCTTGCTGCCACCCTGGGTGTTGATGCCATTATCATGGCCGATCCCGGACTGTTGCGCTATGCCGCAACAACCCATCCCGAATTGCGATTGCATCTTTCGGTGCAGGGCTCGGCAACCAGTTATGAGGCCATCAACTTCTATCAGCGGCAGTTCGGTATTCAACGGGTGGTTTTGCCCAGGGTGCTCTCTTTTTCCCAGGTGACCCGCCTGATAGCCAATACCGATGTGGAAGTCGAAGTATTCGGCTTTGGCAGTCTGTGTGTCATGGTTGAGGGGCGTTGCGCACTCTCTTCCTACGTTACCGGCGAGTCTCCCAATACCTGCGGAGCCTGTTCACCGGCCAGGGCGGTACGCTGGGAAGAGGATGCCAGCGGACGCCGCTCCCGCCTCAATGGCGTACTGATCGATTCGTACAAACCGGGTGAAAGCGCCGGTTATCCCGTTCTGTGCAAGGGACGCTTTGAGGTCAACGGGCGGGTGGACTACGCCATTGAAGAGCCGACCAGCCTGAGCCTGCTGGATCGGTTGCCGGATCTGCTCAAGGCGGGTGTGGTGGCGGTCAAGGTGGAAGGACGGCAGCGCAGCCCGGCCTATGTCAAACAGGTTACCCGGGTATTGCGCCAGGCGCTGGATGCCTGCCTCGCAGATCCGGAAAACTATACGCCCCGTCCCGACTGGATTGCCCAGCTTGATCGCGTTGCAGAGGGCAGTACCCATACACTCGGTGCGCTGGACAGAACCTGGCAATAAAACACGAAATTCACAGGAATAACGAACAGCATGAAACTTGCAGTAGGACCTTTGCTCTATCTTTGGTCACGGGAAGCGGTGATGGATTTTTATGCACGGGTTGCCGCATCGCCGGTGGACATCGTCTATCTGGGTGAAACGGTGTGCTCGAAACGGCGTTTTCTTACCCTGTCTGACTGGCAGATGCTGGCCGAACGGCTTTCGTCGGCCGGGAAAGAGGTGGTGCTTTCCACCTTGACCCTGATGGAGTCAGAGTCGGAGCTGCGCACCATGCGCCGTATCGTCGCCAATGGGCAATATATGATTGAGGCCAACGATATGGCGGCGGTTTATGCCGTTACCGAGGCGGGAGAGCCGTTTATAGCTGGTCCGCACATCAATACCTACAATCAGACCACGCTGGAGTTGCTGGCGGATCTGGGGGCTCAGCGCTGGGTGATGCCGATGGAGTTGTCCCGGGATACGCTGGCGCAGATGCAGCAGAAACGCCCGGATGGCCTGCAAACCGAAGTTTTTGTCTACGGCCGGATGCCACTGGCTTTTTCCGCCCGCTGTTTTACCGCCCGTAACCGTAACCTCCCCAAAGATGACTGTCGTTTGTGCTGCGGTGATTACGCCGACGGGTTGCCGCTTGGCACTCAGGAGGGAGAGAACTTCCTGACCTTGAACGGGATCCAGACACAATCCGGCCTGGTGTGTAACCTGTTAACAGAGCTGCCGGCACTGGATGAACTGGGTGTTGATGTAGTGCGCCTGTCGCCACAGTCACAGCATATGGAACAGGTTGTTGCCGCCTTTCATGATGTAATACAGGGGGATGCCAAGCCGGAAAGCGCGCAGGAACAGCTCAGCGCTGTTGTCGGAAAAGAGTATTGCAACGGTTACTGGTTTGGTGAGCCGGGAATGGCAGCGCGCTAAAAAAAACGCAGCACATCCATGTGCCGCAACAGCAGGAGAACTGCCAGGAAACTATGTTCAGATATCAAAAAATCCTGATATCCGGGTCTTAATCAAGCTCGTACCAACCTTTGTGCGCGTTGCAGAAGGGTGCTGCGTTCAATAACCTTGCGCACATGCGGTGCCATTTTGGGGCCAGCCACCTCTTGCAGGTGTCTGTCAAAATCAAACTCTACCGAATCCAGCAGGTTTTTAAGGTACAGCGCAGCATCGGTATCACCCTCCAGCTCCAGATCCCGGTTGAAGAACAGGGTGTCCGGATCCTCGCTGCGGTTTGCCAGCCGCCAGAAATCCTCCAGCTTGCCGCTGATGCGAACGTCCCATGGGGCATGGTTGGAGCATCTGATCAACCGCCGCCTGGCAATACGAATGTGGAAACTGTTACCGGTATCACTTACTGACAGGCAGATACGCTTCCCTTCAAGATAGTCGAGTCGTTCCGCAATATCCTGACCGCGCATCAGATGATTTGCTACACGGGTCATGATATCCGTATGAATCGCGTCTGGTAACAATTTCAGGCCCGCCGCTATCGGTAGAGGTCGGTTCATCAGAAGTAAATCCCCACTAACAATTGCGGTTATATAGTTCCAAACTTATTCAAACTATGCATTGATCTATGTCAATAAATCACATGGTGGACGCTCCATATAGGGATGCTGAAAAATGCTTAGAGCGCTATTAATTTCAAGTAAATTAATAATTGGCTCCCCCTTGTCTGAGAGGTGTCGTGGAAACTGGAGAGCTGTACATCAGAATACTTGTTAGCAGGCTGTTGGAAAAGCCTCATGCGGCACGATCCGGCGTTGAAATCCGGCTCAAATGCTCATTTACTCCATGTAAACTGCGCTTTTTCCCCGAATTTCGCCTTGTCTCGCACTCGCCTGAGGCCTTTTCAACAGCCTTGTATATCCAAAAAGCGTTATGTTGAGGCTCGGGGGAGGTAGATCGACACAGCCTTGGTGACCACCCCGTTAGCAGCACGGATC
>JAJRUX010000162.1 GCA_024277575.1 Gammaproteobacteria bacterium
AGCGTTCCTGTGGTGCTTCGCGGCAAGGCGCAGTGCGCAGGCAATGGCCGTCTCCCTTGCCAAGCGCTGCAACGCCGCTGCGAAGCACCACAGGAGCGCCCGAAGGGTTGGCCTGTCAGCGTCCATGGCCGCGTTGCGCCTTTTGGCAAGGACTAAGGCCATTCCCTGTGAGGCGCGCCTTGCCCTGAGCGCTGACAGACCAACTGAATCCTAATTTATTACCTTGAGAGAGTACTAGGCTTATGATCCAGTCAAGTATTTCCGATTGAGCTGTAGTTGGCTGGAGCTGTTCCAGTCTTGAATTATCACATGCCGTGGTGGTATCGGAAATCTCTCTTCTGCATCATTGAGGAAGCTCTTTTAACGAACGCAGGATTATTGATAGGATCGGGGTTATCCCAAAACATGCCTGAATCCCTGAGTGTGGCATATAGGGAGAGAAGAGCCGCCATATCGACGTTCGGATCATCAGAGAAAAAATCATGCAACACAAAACAACCAATCTGCTGCTTGCCATCTTCTTCGCGCCCTTGCTGTTTTCCTGCGACAACTACGATTCTACCTCATTGGTTGGAACCTGGATTACTGAGTCGTGTGAGCAAGGGGCGGAGTTCGAACTTCCTGGCGACTACTGGGAGCAGGGGCTGTTCAAGTTTTCCTCCAAAGGGGAGATTAAAGTGGGTAAGAATCTCTATATCGACTCCGGCTGCGAGATACTGGATACCGAAATTCCGCCGGGCGTAGTCAAAGAGTCGACAAATATTGCTTTTGACGAGTTGGGTAAAGATTCTCGCTCAAAAAATGGGGAGGCACGTGGAGTGCGTATTGCCCTGAAATCCGATTCGTTTTCTCTGGATGCGGAGGGGCTCTATATTATAGATGGCAGGAGGGTCTGTTTTTCCGAAACGATTAACTTTCACCCCTCCGGTATCAGCATCGGGCAACTTGGAGATGCTGCGCGGATTGATTATGAGAACTGTCTGGCCCGCTATGAATGATATTACTAACCCGGCAACAATATAGATCGTATTCAGGGCCTCAGGCATGGACTGGAACAAGGTGCAGCACGCAGGCAAGGTGTTATTCCCTTGTCAAGTGTTACAAATGCTGTGCCCATGCCTGAAGCCCCTAACAGGCTGATATTAAAAGACAGGCTATCGGGTGCTGGGTGGAAAATCAATGGCGCTGACTCTGGTGAAATCTGTGGTTTTTCCGCCAATTCTGGCAAAAAAAGTACGTCAATGCCCTCATACTTGTCGTACATCAAGGAAATCAAGCCGCATCGCGTTACCTTTGGTCCTCCAAACGGGAATTCTATAAATTCAGCGATAAAGGAGTACCTTCATGAAAAAACCAAGTATTTTTTACCTGATTCTGTTCGCCTTTCTGGCCCTCTGTCTTTCTGGCAATAGCTTCGCTATCAGCAGTCAGGAGATGGGAACCGTTATTAACTTGGCCGGCAAGCAGCGTATGTTGACCCAGAAGATGAGCAAGGAGATCCTGCTGATTGCCAAGGGTATCGATGTGGATGTCAACAAGGCCAGTCTGAAAAAGACTGCGGACCTGTTTGACAAGACTCTGAAAGGGCTGATCAGCGGCGATGCGGATTTGGGGCTGCCGAAAACCACCGATGCCGCTATCCTCGAACAGCTGGGCAAGGTGTCGAAGCTGTGGGCGGAGTTCAAACCCAATATCGATGCGGCGCTGACCGGTGCTGTTGATAAAGCCGTGCTGGAAAAGGTGGCAGCGCAGAATCTTCCCCTGTTGAAAAACATGAACAAGGCTGTGCAGATGTATGCCAAGATGAGTGGTTCCAGTCTTGAACCTGCCATGGCCACCACCATCAACCTGGCTGGTAAACAGCGCATGCTGACCCAGAAGATGACCAAGGAGCTGCTGCTGATTGCCAACGGTATCGACGTGGATGCCAACAAGGCCAGTCTGCAGAAGACGGTTGCCCTGTTTGAGCGCACTCTGAAGGGTTTGCTGGATGGAGACAGTGAACTCGGTCTGCCGGGAACCAAGGATGCTGCTATCCGGACCCAGCTGGAGGTTGTGAAGGGGTTGTGGGCTGAATACAAGCCTGTGCTTGACAAGGTGGACACCTCTGCCGAAGGGCTGGCAAAGGCCGCCAAGCTGAATCTCCCGCTGCTGAAGGAGATGAACAAGGCGGTAAAAATGTACGAAAAATCGGTTAAATAATCCATTTCAGGAACAGCGGATGCTGCTTGTGGAAGATGGGTTGACTGTATTATGAAAGGGTGTGTTATTCGGCAGGGGATATCCGGTATGTTTTCGGTACCACAGCCGGGAAATATGCAGCCCATGATATGCCAAATCGCATCCAGTGGTGTTCAGGGAGAGTTCTGTTCCGGAGACGGTTCAGCGTTCCGGGGGGCGATTTCCCCGGAATGCTGATTAGCAGCTATCAGGTTTCACCTTCACCGATTGGCTCGGCGCTGGTTCCCAGAAACCCCCGGCCTGCTGTGAAATAGATGTAGACAGGGCTCTCGTTTCTCAGTACATCAATAACATTTTTGAACATGGCCGAAGGCAGATGCATCCGGATGATTCCACTGCTTTCATAGTCGTTCTCGAATAGTTGGCCGGGGTCATTGAATCGAATCCATGCAACAACCTTTCCGCTGGTGTCTTTCAGCTGAATCTGGGCGCGGTTGGTTTAGTATCCGGCGGGACTGCCGTAAAACAGAATACTGTAACTGCCAACGGTACTCGTCATGATTAACTCCTTTTCTGGTTGGAATTGATTTGCTCGCAGAAAAGAAAAACCGAAGGGCATTTTTCAAGCGCCTTCGTTTTTCATTTCAAGAACGAGTTTACCCACGCCGGTAGCTACGGTATGTGGCTTCGGTTACGGAAGAAAGGTGAAAATTCACGATGAAGAGGGTGGCAACGGGTTCTGAACAGTCAGCTAAACCGAATTTGACGGCTCACTGAGTTTCTCACTGATCTCAAGCCAGGACCCTTCGGCTTTTTCGAGTTTGTCGTTTACTTCTCCCTGCGACAGCAGAAGCTCCTTGAGCTGTTGTTTCTTCTCTTTGTCATAAATATCGCTGGAAGCGAGCTGCTGCTCGATGTTGCCTTTTTCCTGCGCAAGTTTTTCCAGCAGTTGTTCCAGTTTTTTCAGCTCGTTGCGCAGGGGTTGAAGTTGGCGGCGCTTTTCGGCGTCCTGCTTGCGCCGCTCTTTTCGACTGACACCGCTATTATTACCTGGCCCGTCGGCAGAGCGATCCGCAGCGCCCGGTTTTTGGTTGGCCAGCCATTGCCGGTAGTCATCCAGATCACCATCGAAAGATTGGATGGTGCCGTCATTCACGATAAAAAGCTGATCCGTAACGGTACGCAGCAGATGGCGATCGTGAGATATGACAACCAGTGCTCCTTCATAAGTTTGCAGCGCCACGGTAAGTGCGTGGCGCATCTCAAGATCCAGATGATTGGTTGGTTCATCGAGCAGCAGCAGGTTTGGTTTTTGATAAACCAGCAGTGCAAGTACCAGCCGCGCCTTTTCGCCACCGGAAAAGGGTGCGACGGGGGAGAGTGCCTTGTCGCCACTGAATCCAAATCCGCCCAGAAAATCCTTTAATAATTGTTCTGTAGCCGAGCGATCCAGTGGTTGAAGGTGTTCGATGGGGGAGTCCTGACCAATAAGCTGCTCCAGTTGATGTTGTGCAAAGTAACCAATTTTCAGCTGTTGGGCCGCCTCATACTGGCCTGCAGCAGGTTTTATCTCGCCTGCTAACAGTTTAATAAACGTGGACTTTCCCGCGCCGTTAGGACCCAGTAGACCGATGCGATCGCCTGGAGCGAGACAGAAGTCAGCTTGTTGGAGGATAGGTTTGTCGCCATAACTTGCTGTTGTCTGGTGAAGCTGAAGCAGTGGCGCTGGTACCTGTTCCGGCTTGATAAAAGAGAAATGGAAGGGGGAGTCGACATGGGCGGGGGAGATCTGCTCCATGCGTTCCAGCGCTTTCAAGCGGCTTTGGGCCTGGCGTGCCTTGGTGGCCTGGGCACGAAAACGATCTACATAACTTCTGATATGCGCAACTTCCTGTTGCTGTTTGATGTAGGCGGCCTGTTGCTGGGCCAGTTTTTCGGCACGATGTTGCTCAAAGCGCGAATAGTTACCCCGGTAGAGTGAGATTTTTTGATGCTCGATATGGGCGACGTGATTAATACAACGATCCAGGAAGTCACGATCATGCGAGATCAACAGCATGGTGCCGGAGTAACTTCTCAACCACTCTTCTAGCCATAGTACCGCATTGAGATCCAGATGATTGGTCGGTTCATCAAGTAGTAACAGATCCGAGCGGCACATCAACGCCTGCGCCAGATTCAAGCGCATGCGCCAGCCCCCGGAGAAGGCGGAAACAGGGGTATTCTCCTGCGCCGTGGTAAACCCCAACCCGTTCATTAGCCGGGCAGCGCGGGCTCGCGCAGTATAACCATCAATTGCTTCAAGATGACCATGCAGTTGTGCCAGACGAGATCCGTTGTCCCTTTGCTCCGCCTGGTCCAGTTCGTGTTGGATGCGGCGCAGCTCCCGGTCGCCATCTATCACATACTCAATTGCCGCCATGTCGGCCGCGGGTGTCTCTTGTGCGACATGGGAGATGACCCAACCGGCAGGCAGACCGAACTCCCCGCAGTCAACGCTCAGTTTGCCCTTAATCAGCGCAAAAAGGCTGGATTTTCCACTACCGTTTGCTCCGGTAATGCCGACCTTGTCCCCCGCGTGAATACGCAGAGAGGCGTGTTCAATCAACGGGGTTCCGCCGCGGCGCAGGGTGACATCATTGAAAACAAGCATGCTGACCGGATATTTTGAAAACATACATCATAACAAGTTTTTATTTCCACAGAGGATGTGTTCCGTCTGCTGGTGTTCAAAAGTTCTGCGGTAGCCACATATTTTCCCCTAATGGTCTACTATTATTAACCCGGCAACAATATAGATGGTGTTCAGCCGGTGTGTGGGCGCCTGCGGACTGTGTTGGTAAAACTTGCTGTAGGGGTGCTACAGCGGCGTTTTGCCGCCTTGCCGCAGGCGTCCACACACCGGCTGAACACCATCTATATCGTTGCCGGGTTAATATTCAATTATCGGGGGAACTGATAGCCTCGTACCGTCAACAACTGCAGAGGATATGCACGATGACTTATGTAGTAGCTGAGAATTGTATTCGCTGCAAATATACCGACTGTGTGACCGTCTGCCCTGTGGATGCATTTCATGAAGGCCCCAATTTTCTGGTGATAAATCCGGAAGAGTGCATTGATTGTGACCTGTGTGTTCCTGAGTGTCCTGCAGAGGCTATTTTTGCGGAGGACGATCTGCCGGCGGATCAGCAGCCGTTTGTTGAAATCAATGCGGAGCTTGCGAAAATCTGGCCGGTAATCAACGAACAAAAAGAGCCGCTTCCCGATGCTGAAGAATGGAATGGTGTGAAGGGAAAACTACGGTATTTGGAGAAGTAGGGGCGGGTGATCAGATAATTTTTCAGCGGATACAGCCAGGCCAAAATTACTCGACTGCCAGCACGGTGCATGTGATATGTCGCTCCCGGCGCGGCCCATCGAACTCACAGAAGAAGATGTTCTGCCATGTTGACAGACCCAGTTCGCCATCAATGATCGGAACGGTTTCCGAAGGCCCTACCAGCCCGGATTTCAGATGTGAATCTCCGTTTCCATCCTGCCGGTCATGTAACCAGATGCCTTGGGGAATAAGCTTGCGCAACAGATCGACCACATCCATCTGCACACTGTCATCCCAGTTTTCCTGAATCATAATTGCTGCCGTAGCCCCTTGGGCATAGATATGGACCAAGCCGTTTTGGATACTACTTTTGCTCACTACCGCTTTTACCCGGTCGGTGATATCGATCAGCTGCTCGCGATCGCTGGTGGAGATAGTGACTGTTTTACGCATTGCTCTGTCCCCATGAACTGTTTGATATCTCTTTAGCAATCATAGCTGCTTCAAGGCGATAAATCAGAACCCGGTTAAGCTGTCTGGTTTTGTCGGGCAAGCCGATTTCAACCGCCCGGATCCGGTTTTTGAAAAATGGGGTTAATAGCAGCTTTTACTCCCTCGGTTTTGACCGGTGGATTATTCACATTCATAAAACAGAGGAGGTGTTTGCCAAATATATGTATGAGAGGTTTTTATGGCCAGTCGGTGAGGGCGATA
>JAJRUX010000163.1 GCA_024277575.1 Gammaproteobacteria bacterium
ACGGATGTTGCAAGGGATACCCATTTAACCCAATAAGCATGAATACCACTTTGGCGGTATGGGTGGTACCACTCATATCTTGCTGATTAACATGCCAAACATGAAAAAAAACCATATTGTATGAAGGGCTATTTAGTGATTCGGTATTTTTGGTGGTATCTCCTCAGAGTCGGGATATCATATATTTTTATCGTTGCATTCAAGGCTATAATTTTGGCATGTATCAACTAACCCAAAAATCACTGTTGCTGCGTATGGGTATTGCCATGGCAACCATCACCACCTTTGCATTCATTAGTATGGTCAGCTCGGTTATTATTGCCGAATTGACACAGGGTGTGGCCTCAGCAATCAATCAGGCCGGCACTCTGCGGATGCAGTCCTATCGAATTGCAAGCGCTCTGGCCCAGGAGCATGGTGCGGATGTAGATCATGAAGCGGCCATTCACGCAACCGATAAACTGGTGGATGAGTTTGAAGCACGTCTTGTTGATGCCCGGCTGGTTTCCGTTTTATCTAAAAATCCCAAAAACAGACTCAACGCCACATATCAACATATCGCACAACAATGGCACGAAAAGATTAAACCGTTACTGCTTAAACCGGAACACAATAACCTTTCTCCAACATCACCTCATCCTGAAGGTAACCTTATCAGCCAGCAAAACCGGCGTACCAGATATCTCGCCATCGTTGATCTGTTCGTTGCAGATATCGACCGGATGGTCAAGCTGCTCGAAGAGAATGTTGAATCAAAAATCCGTTTGCTGCGATTGATCCAGATAAGCTCCCTGTTTCTGACATTGATAGTGGTGTTTCTCACCATGTATCTGATGAATAGCCGGGTTCTGGTTCCGCTGCGTGACCTGCTGGCCTGCGCCAAAGGCGCTCGCCGCGGTGATTTTTCAATTCGCACTCGTCATACAGAAAATGATGATGAACTGGGACAGTTGGGTTGTGCCTTTAACGTTATGGCAGAGGATCTATCAAAAAAATATAGTGATCTGGAGGAGCGGGTTCGGGCAAAAACATCTGATCTCGAGTGCAGTAACCGTTCTCTCGAACTACTCTACAAGACCACCAATCGTCTGCATACGGCCACGATTTCCGATACCGTCTACACAGAATTGCTCAGGGACGTTGAAAAGCTGCTTGGGGTTGGTGCTGGCACTATATGTCTGGCGGCCGATGGGGGCGGCAGGGCGTTCAAGCTGGCAACTACCCGCCTGGCTGCTCCCGGGGAGCGAGACACCTGTTCTCCGCCTAACTGTGCTGCCTGCTTTGGTGCACACAATACCCACACAATGAAATTTCCGCGTAAAAATAGTGAGTCCCTGCACGTTATATCAACCCCGATAAGGGATCAAAATCAGCAGTACGGCGTATTACTGACTGAAATACCACCCAACCGGAAACTGGAGGAGTGGCAGATGCGCTCGCTGGAGGCGGTGGCGCACCATATCGGTATTGCCATCAACATAACCCGGCGGGCCACTGAAAGCCGTCGGCTTGCCTTGCTGGAGGAGCGCGGGGTTATTGCCCGGGAACTTCATGATTCGCTGGCTCAATCCCTCTCTTACCTGAAGATTCAGGTTGCGCGACTCAATGCCGCACTGTCCCGCCCTGACAGTGAGCAGACCGCGAGCCCCATCATTAGCGAACTGCGCGAAGGTATCAGCCGTGCCTACCGGCAGCTGCGTGAGTTGCTCACCACCTTCCGTCTGAAAATTGATGGTCCGGGATTAAGTGCAGCACTGGAAGAGACCGTTGAGGAGTTCCGTGGTCGGAGCGGTATTGCCATTATGCTGGATAACCAGCTGGGCGGATGTCAACTCAATGCCAACGAAGAGATCCATGTCCTCCATATTATTCGTGAAGCACTTGCCAACGTTACCCGGCACTCAAGAGCCAAACAGGCTCAAGTCAGTATCCGTTACGATAATGACACCGGACAGGTAACAATTCGCATCGATGATAACGGGATAGGGATCAATGAGGAGGCAGAACGACTGGATCATTATGGTCTGGCTATCATGAATGAACGAGCCAGCGGATTGGGCGGAGTCATCCAGGTATCACGATGCCCGGAAGGCGGAACGCGAGTCAACCTGGTTTTTACGCCTCATCACCCGCACTACCTGAAAGATATCGAGAAAAAAAGCGCTTAAAAATCTATCAGATAGAGGATTAATCAATTAACGTAATTAATAATACAGGGTAGACCTTCCCGGGGTATTTGCTACATTACCCCATTCAATCAGGAGATACAGTGTACCCTGTTCAACTATGTAATCCCGGCAAATGAATAGTGCTCAAACAAGTACCGTTATCACCATCGATGACCACCCACTTTTTCGCAAGGGTGTTGCTGATCTTATCGCTCTGGACGAATCACTCTCCTTGGTGGGGGAAGCCGCCAGCGGAGAGGAGGGCGTTGTGCTGGCCTCCAGACTGAGTCCTGATCTGATTCTGCTTGATTTGAACATGAAGGGTATGGATGGAATCGAAACGCTGAAAGCCATCAAAAATACGGATATCAGCTCCCGCGTTATCATACTTACCGTTTCTGATAACGAAGAGCATGTGGTGGCAGCGTTGCGGGCCGGTGCTGATGGTTACCTGCTCAAGGATATGGAACCGGAAGAGATTCTGGACCGCTTACAGGTCGCGGCAAAAGGGCGCTTGGTGATTAGTGACAAACTGACTGAGCTATTGGCTCATGCACTACGTGAAGAGGCCACTCCCAGAGATCCCGATAAAGCAGGGCTCACTGAGCGGGAGGAACAGATTCTGAATCTTATCGCCAGTGGTCTCAGTAACAAGCTTATCGCCCGTAAACTGGATATTACTGAAGGCACAGTCAAGGTACATGTCAAACATCTTCTGAAAAAATTGAATCTCCACTCCCGGTTAGAAGCTGCGGTATGGGTGGTTGATAAAAAACGATTCAGAAACTAGTGCTCTTTCAAGGTAATAAATCAGGATTCAGTTGGTCTGTCAGCGCCCATGGCCGTGTTGCACCTCTTGCAAAGGACTAAGGTCATTCGCTGCGAGGCGCGCCTTGCCATGGGCGCTGACAGACCAACCCTTCGGGCGCTCCTGTGGCGCTCCGCGCCCGCGTTGCAATGCTTGGCAAGGGAGACGGCCATCGTCTGCGCACTGCGCCTTGCCGCGAAACACCACAGGAACGCTGAACCCTGATTTATTACCTTGAAAGAGCACTAGATGGTTGCAAGGGAACGCAGCGCCACGAACGCAGAAAAGGACCATAAGCACCCCCACACCACGGACGGTAATTGAGCCCTCCTTGTGCTCTCGCTGCGGCATTTCACTTATCCAGGGACGGTTAATGACAACACTTATGTCGATGCACTATAGTTGTGCGCCTGCTGTATAATAGTGCGGTTATTTCTTTGGTTGCTCACATTCCTTTTTTTGTTCATAGCAGAAACATCCGTTAATACAAAGAGTTATAACATCCCTCGCGGGATCATGGCATGTAACTTGCTCATCGGCATTGTCAAGTAAACTCAATACCCGGGCAAAATTTTATATTTGATGTGGATTTTTTTATGAAAAAAGACAAGTTGGTGCTGATTGGAAACGGTATGGCCGGCATACGCACGCTGGAAGAGCTGCTCAAGCTGGCAGCCGACAAGTATGACATCACCGTCTTTGGTGATGAGCCATACGGCAACTACAACCGGATTCTTCTCTCGCCCGTTCTCAGTGGTGAAAAAACCATAGAGCAGATCATGCTCAATGATCTCGACTGGTATGAACAGAACAGGATTACTCTCCATAAAGGGAAGAGAGTTATCAAAATTGATCGTGCCGGACGGCGTGTTATTGCGGAAGATGGTACTACAGCCGAATACAATCGCCTGTTGTTGGCCACGGGTTCCAGCCCTTTCATCATTCCCGTACCCGGACATGAACTGGAAGGGGTTATCGGGTTCCGTGACATCAAAGACGTTGATTCCATGCTTGCTGCCGCCAGGCAGTATAAAAAGGCGGTTGTCATCGGCGGGGGGCTGCTTGGTCTGGAAGCCGCTAATGGCCTGCTTCAGCAGGGCATGGATGTTACGGTAGTCCACCTGCTTGACACCCTGATGGAGCGACAGCTGGATAAAACTGCAGCCACCATGCTCCAGCACTCTCTGGAAGAGCGTGGATTGAAGTTCCTGATGGAGGCGGAAACGGAGTCAATTCAGGGAGAGGGGCGGGTACAAGGCCTGCGTTTCAAGGATGGTAGCGAGATCGATGCCGATCTGGTGGTAATGGCAGTGGGAATTCGCCCCAATATTGAACTGGCCCGGCAGTGTGGCCTGCACTGTGAGCGAGGTGTCGTTGTAAATGACACAATGCAAACCTATGACCCGCGTATCTACGCGGTGGGTGAGTGTGTCCAGCATCGTGGCATAACCTACGGGCTGGTTGCACCTCTGTTTGAACAAGCCCGTGTTTGCGCCAACCATCTCGCTGAATACGGTATTGGCCACTACGAAGGTTCTGTTACCTCAACCAAACTGAAAGTTACCGGCATCGACCTGTTTTCCGCCGGTGATTTTATCGGTGATGAGAGCACTGAAGAGATCGTAATGCAGGATGCCGCTGCCGGTGTCTATAAAAAGATTGTACTCAAAGACAACAAAATAGAAGGGGCCGTACTATATGGCGATACCGTGGACGGCGCTTGGTATTTCCAGCTGCTCCGTTACGGAACTGATATCAGCGAAATGCGTGAGCAGTTGATGTTCGGTCAGGGGCATCTGGGAAATGCTGGTCATGGCGGTGAAAATGCCGCAGCCGCACTCCCCGATGACGCGGAAGTCTGTGGCTGTAACGGGGTAAC
The DNA here is from genome assembly GCA_024277575.1 of Gammaproteobacteria bacterium. GTDB lineage: Bacteria > Pseudomonadota > Gammaproteobacteria > Thiohalospirales > Thiohalospiraceae > DRMK01. The sequence continues at coordinate 4,856 of JAJRUX010000163.1, forward strand.
CAAGGGAGACATCGTCAAGGCCATTGTTGAGAAGGGGCTGTTCACCCTGGATGATGTACGATCTCACACAAAGGCCTCTGCATCCTGCGGCTCTTGTACCGGGCTGGTGGAGCAGATCCTGGCCGATACCGCTGGCGGTGATTACTCTGTTGCACAAAACACACAGCCACTCTGCAAATGTACCGACTACAGCCACGATGATGTACGCAACACCATCAAACAGGAACGCCTGACCACCATTTCCTCCGTAATGGAGACACTGGACTGGCGTACACCTGATGGCTGCAGCACCTGTCGCCCGGCACTGAATTACTATGTCATTTCTGCCTGGCCGGATGAGGCAAAAGATGACCCTCAATCCCGTTTTATCAACGAGCGCGCTCATGCCAACATCCAGAAGGATGGCACCTATTCAGTGGTTCCGCGGATGTGGGGTGGAATAACCTCACCCGATGAACTGCGCGCCATCGCAGATGTTGCAGAAAAATACAATGTGCCACTGGTCAAGGTTACCGGGGGCCAGCGCATCGATCTGTTCGGCATCAAGAAAGAGGATTTGCCGGCCGTGTGGACCGATTTCAACAAGGCGGGGATGGTATCGGGGCACGCCTATGGTAAATCCTTACGCACCGTCAAAACCTGTGTCGGTTCTGAATGGTGTCGCTTTGGCACCCAAGACTCTACCGGGTTGGGGATCAAGCTTGAGAAAATGACTTGGGGTTCCTGGACCCCCCATAAATTCAAGATTGCTGTCTCCGGCTGCCCGCGTAACTGTGCGGAAGCCACTATCAAGGACTTTGGTATTGTCTGCGTGGATTCCGGTTATGAACTGCATATTGGCGGCAATGGCGGGGTCAGGGTGAAAGCAACTGATCTGCTTTGCAAAGTTGCAACAGAACAGGAAGCAATGGAGTATTGTGGCGCCTTCATGCAGCTCTACCGGGAGGAGGCTCACTACCTGGAGCGTACGGCTCCTTGGCTAGAGAGAGTCAGCCTGGCATACATAAAGGAAAATATCGTTGAGGATGCAGATCGGCGCAAATCACTCTATGAACGCTTTCTGCATTCACAAAAGATTGCGCAGAAAGATCCTTGGGCGCAGATTGCCGAAGACAATAGAGAGAGCGGGAACTTTGCACCGATCAAGGTCGTTGATCCCGCTGAAGGTTGACTAAATAAGGGTTTAAAACATGTCTGAATGGATAGAGATTGGCACACTGGCAGAGATCCCCAGACTGGGTTCACGTATCGTGCAAACCCCTGATGGCGACATTGCCCTGTTCCGAACCAGCTCTGATGCTGTATTTGCACTAAGGGATAGATGCCCGCACAAACAAGGCCCTTTATCCCAGGGAATCATACACGGCAATACCGTGACCTGCCCCCTGCATAACTGGGAGATCGATTTGAGCTCAGGAGAGGCACTGCCACCGGATGAAGGGTGTACCAATACTTTTGCAACCCGGGTGGAAAACGGAGTCGTGTTGATGAACCTGACAACATCCTGAATGGCTTTGGTTCAAAAAAAGGGGGGTGCAACGCCCCCTGTATTTTATCCTTCAATTTCCATATAAAAACCTTCTCTCAACCTCCATCAGGTTGCAAATCGACTATAATCAGCTGATTGCCGTTGTTTTCAGAAAAACACATTAAGTCTTATGCATTCCATCTTCCGCAGGTTTCCTGCTGCCGGAAATCGCTGAAAATGTTAATATCACCGCCATCTCATTTTTAATGGAGTTCTCATGGCCTATAAGAAGATTGATATTCCCGTCGATGGTAGCAAGATAAGCGTCAATGCCGATTTTTCACTCAATGTCCCCAATCGTCCTGTTATCCCGTTCATAGAAGGGGATGGTATTGGTGTCGATATCACTCCAGTGATGCGCAGGGTAGTCAATGCAGCAGTGGACAAGGCCTTTGACGGGAAACGAAGCATCGCCTGGATGGAGGTTTATGCCGGGGAAAAGTCTCTCAAGGTGTATGGTGAGGATAACTGGTTGCCGGATGAGACCCTTGACGCCATACGTGACTATGTTGTCTCCATCAAGGGACCGCTGACCACTCCGGTTGGAGGCGGGATCCGCTCCTTGAACGTTACCCTACGTCAACAGCTTGACCTATATGTTTGCCTGCGTCCGATACAGTATTACAAAGGAACCCCCAGCCCCCTGAAAGAGCCGGAAAAGACCAATATGGTTATCTTCCGGGAGAACTCCGAAGATATCTATGCCGGTATCGAATGGGAGGCGGGAACGGCAGAGGTTAGGAAAGTAATAGACTTTCTACAGAAGGAGATGGGAGTAACAAAAATCCGTTTCCCCGACAGCGCCGGCATTGGCGTCAAACCGGTATCCCGGGAAGGTACACAACGACTGGTACGCAAGGCTATTCGGTATGCTATCGACAATGACCGCGACTCCGTAACCCTGGTTCACAAGGGGAATATCATGAAATACACGGAGGGCGCCTTTAAAACCTGGGGGTATGAACTTGCCAAACAGGAGTTTGACGCAGAGGAGATCGATGGCGGGCCGTGGTGCCGGATGCAGAATCCGCGCACCGGCAGAGACATCATCATCAAGGATGTTATTGCTGACGCATTTCTGCAGCAGATTCTGTTACGGCCAACGGAATATGACGTAATTGCCACCCTGAACCTGAATGGTGACTATATCTCCGATGCCCTGGCGGCACAGGTGGGAGGAATCGGAATCGCCCCGGGAGCCAACCTCTCCGACAACATCGCGATGTTTGAAGCCACCCATGGAACCGCACCGAAATATGCGGGGCAGGACAAGGTAAATCCCGGCTCGCTTATTCTCTCTGCAGAAATGATGCTGCGCCACCTCGGCTGGACTGAAGCCGCAGACCTGATTGTAAAAGGGGTAGCGGGCGCCATTGAGGCCAAGACCGTAACCTATGATTTTGCACGTCTGATGGATAATCCCAGAGAAATTCGCTGCTCCGAGTTCGGGGAGGCCATTGTCAAACATATGTGAAGGGGTGGAAAAGAGGCTGAATTGAGATATTGTTATGGGTACTTACACGAATAATCAGAATCAGCACGGGGATGTTTCAACTGAAACATCCCGCCCCAAATTGAAACGTCCGCCGATGTACAAGGTCATAATACTTAACGATGACTATACACCGATGGATTTTGTTGTGATGATACTAGAGCGTTTTTTCGCCATGAATCGTGAAAAGGCGACCCGGATAATGCTGCAGGTACATACCCGCGGAGCGGGGGTATGCGGCATTTTCAGCCGGGACATTGCGGAAACCAAGGTTGCGCAGGTGGAAAACTACTCCAGGCAGCACAACCATCCACTAAAATGCACCATGGAGGTGGCCTGATCCATGTTGAGCAAAGAGCTGGAATTCACGCTGAATCTCGCCTTCAAGGAGGCGCAGGAGAAAAAGCATGAATTCATCACCGTAGAGCACCTGCTGCTGGCGTTGCTGGACAACCCGGCAGCAGCGGATGTATTGCGTGCCTGCGGCGCAAACATGGATGAGTTGCGCAGAGAGCTGACACAGTTTATTGACAGCAACACCCCCGAACTGGCAACTGAAGATATCCGCGATGTGCAGCCCACGCTGGGGTTTCAGCGGGTAATGCAGCGAACCCTGTTCCATGTACAGGCCGCTGGCAAGGATGAGGCGACCGGAGCCAATGTGCTGGTTGCCATTTTCAACGAGCAGGAGTCCCAGGCCGTCTATTTTCTCGGCAAACAGAACATCAGCCGGTTTGATGTAGTGAATTATATCGCCCACGGAATCTCCAAACTCCATGAAGAGGGCAGCGATGAGCTACATGCCGCATCCGAAGAGGACGAGGAGGCGTCGGAACACAGCGGTGGCACATCACCACTGGAGAGTTTCGCCACCAACCTCAATGAAATGGCGCTGCAGGGGAGAATCGACCCCCTGATTGGCCGCAAAAAGGAGGTTGAACGCACCATCCAGATCCTTTGCCGCCGCCGCAAGAACAACCCCCTGTTTGTTGGTGAAGCTGGAGTTGGCAAGACAGCGCTGGCCGAAGGGCTGGCGAAAAAAATAGTTGATGGCGAGGTGCCCGAGGTGCTGGCGGCGAGTGTTATCTATTCACTGGATTTGGGCGCACTGCTGGCCGGCACCAAATACCGCGGGGATTTCGAGAAGCGCATCAAGGCCGTATTGGGGCAACTCGGGAAAGAGCCGGAAGCCGTCCTGTTTATCGATGAGATACATACCATTATTGGCGCCGGTTCCGCCTCCGGCGGAGTGATGGATGCATCCAATCTTATCAAGCCAATGCTGGCCTCCGGCGAGCTGAGATGTATCGGCTCCACCACCTATCAGGAGTACCGCTCCATCTTCGAGAAAGATCGGGCCCTTGCGCGGCGTTTCCAGAAGATTGATGTGCCGGAGCCAACCGTTCCCGAAGCTGTGCAGATCCTGGAGGGGTTGAAATCCCGCTATGAATCGCATCATGAGGTGAAGTACAGCAATGCTGCGCTTCGCAGCGCAGCCGAACTGGCCCACCGCCATCTCAGCGATCGCCACCTGCCCGATACGGCCATTGATATTATTGACGAAGCGGGCGCCAGCCAGCACCTGCTGCCACCTTCACGGCGCAAGAAAAATATCGGAGTAAAGGATATCGAGGCCATCGTTGCCAACATGGCGCGCATTCCCCCCAAACAGGTTTCCAGCTCGGACATGGAGCTGCTAGGCAGACTGGAGCACCACCTCAAACAGGTAATTTTTGGTCAGGATGAAGCCATCGCAACCCTGGCGGCGGCCATCAAAATGGCACGCTCCGGGTTGGGAGAAGAGCACAAGCCTATCGGCTCATTTCTGTTCGCGGGGCCGACCGGGGTGGGCAAGACGGAACTGACCCGGCAGCTTGCCACCACACTGGGCATCGAGCTGATCCGGTTTGACATGTCCGAGTACATGGAGCGCCACACCGTTTCCCGTCTTATTGGTGCACCACCGGGTTACGTGGGTTATGATCAGGGAGGGCTGCTTACCGAGGCCATCAACAAACACCCCTATGCGGTACTGCTGCTGGACGAGATCGAGAAGGCTCATCCTGATGTGTTCAACCTGCTGCTGCAGGTAATGGACCACGGCACACTTACCGACAACAACGGCCGCAAGACAGATTTTCGCAACGTCATTATCGTGATGACAACCAATGCCGGTGCTGAGCAGATGAGCCGGCCATCGATTGGTTTTGCATCCCAGGATCACAGCTCGGACGGGCTGGAAGCAATCCGGCGCAGCTTCACTCCGGAGTTCCGTAACCGTCTGGATGCCGTTATCCAGTTCAACTCCCTGGATGAAAAAACCATCGGGTTCGTTGTGGACAAGCTGGTGGCCCAAATCGAGGCCCAGTTGATGGACAAGCATGTCTCCCTGAATGTTGATGACAAGGCGCGAGCCTGGCTTGCTGAACATGGTTATGACAAGAGCATGGGCGCCCGCCCGATGTCACGCCTGCTTCAGGATCATCTGAAAAAGAAACTGGCCGATGAGTTACTGTTTGGAAAACTGGCGCAAGGAGGGGAGGTCAATATCAGCGCTGAGGACGATGAACTGATATTTTCTATCAAACCGAGGAAACAGGTAAAAAATCAAAAAGTTAAACTGGATACCAAATAAAAAACATAAGCTGCCTACTGGCTGCCTACTGATTAAATCGCAAGTCAACGCTTGCGGTATGTGATGCGGCCCTTGGTTAAATCATAGGGGGTAAGCGCCACAGTTACTTCGTCACCAGTAAGGATACGAATGTAGTGCTTGCGCATCTTTCCGGAAATATGCGCAGTCACAATGTGACCATTTTCCAACTCAACGCGAAACATGGTATTGGGCAGGGTCTCAATAACCTTGCCTTCCATCTCGATACTTTCTTCTTTAGCCATATAAAATCTCTCTCGAAAAGTTAATATCCCATTCTGCCTGAACTACAAGATTCTGTCCACACAAAGTCTGCCACAGCGACACCTCTGGAACAAACCATAAAAAGTCATCGTGTTTTATTCACCCCTCGCCATACAATCAGGACTAAAAATACATTTTATTACATTGATAACAACGATCTTTTTATCGGATGTGCTTTAACACCAAGGTCTTTCATACTTCTTCAACAAGTTACGAATAACCACCACAGCCCACCAAGATCAGGAGAATAAAAACAGTAGTATCGACCTTCATGCGCAACAACCATGGATCGAATTAAAAACAGCCCGCAAACACCACTTTTGTTGCCATGGAATGTAGTAAATAACAAAGCGTTGGTAGCTAAGGTATACCTGAATCCGTGAGTTCAGGGCGGGTGAAGCGTGCAACTGCTTGATTCGGTATAGCTATCAGGGACAAGGCAAACTCTTTTACTGAGAATTTCATCGGTCGGCAGGAGACATTCTGACCGTCACCCCTCTACTCGATTCATCAAGCACTTGAAAAAGAGCTGCGGAGGAGGAAAGCCCTTTCCAATCCAGAAATGAGTCCGAAGGGGAGGTGATGCCCCTCATGCGGCCGCTATTTGGGTTTTATTGATAGAACGGAATAGCCAAGGCGCCGGACGGCCTTATTGTCACTGGAAGAAAGGCCGATCTCTATAAATCTCCAATCATCGCGACTGCTCTTTGCAGTGTTGCCTTGTCGGTATGGAAATGAGGGGAAAAACGGATTCCTCCGCTACGTTGGGCACAGACGACGCCGCCTTGAGTCAAGTGCCGGAACAGTTGTTCCGCAGGCCGGGTACAGTGACGAAAAGTAATTATTCCCGCGAAACGTCCTTCTTCCCGGGAGCTTAGCAACTCGTATTGTTCAAGTTGGCTGATTGCCTGCTGCAGAAAGCGGCTGTTTCCCAGTAACTGCCTCTCAACATGCTCCATG
>JAJRUX010000164.1 GCA_024277575.1 Gammaproteobacteria bacterium
GCACTGGTCAACCGGCCGCCGGTGATTCTGGCCGATGAGCCAACAGCACCCCTGGACAGCGAGCGGGCACTGGCGGTCATCCGCATTCTCAACCGGATGGCGCACCAGTACCAGACCGCCATCATCGTGGTGACCCATGACGAGAAGATCATCCCCACCTTCAGGCGCATCTACCATATCCGGGACGGGCGCACCCATGAAGAGGCGGGAGAGGGGAGGGAGTTCGAGTAGAATCCGTATGGCCGCAACCATTCACGATCCATTTCGAATAAGTGAAGAGTGCGAAAATTCCTTTGTAAACCGGAGAAAAAACGACATGAAAAAATCCCGTACCGTCATTACTGTTCTGTTTGCCGGATTGACTACCCTTGCCGCCGGCGGCCCGGCGCTTTCCGAGTCCGAACCGGTACCCACCGAGCCGCTGGCACTGCGCAAGATCATGCAGGATATGGGCAGGGAGATGGGGATCATCGCCGAGGCGATCTCCAGGGAAGCGTGGGACGTGGTGGGCAAATCCGCGCTGCGGATCGCCGATCACCCGCGCCCGCCAATGAGCGAACGGATGAAAATCATGTCCCTGTTCGGGAAGGAGATGGGACGGTTCAAAGAGCATGACATGAAGACGCATGATATCGCACGCCGCCTGAAGGACGCGGCGGCACACGAAGATGCTCCTGCCGTCATCTCCACCTTTGCGGCGTTGCAGCGCAGCTGCCTGGAGTGCCACCGGAGTTTCAGAAAACCCTTTCAGGAGCACTTCTATGGCAAGCGCGTCACCGAGTAGTTCCAAATGGAGCAGTGAACGATGAACAAAACCCCCTTCATCGGTTTGGTGCTGCTGCTCTTTGCCCGGGCGGCCCCGGCGGTGGATCTGATGGAGAGCTATCGGCAGGCGCTGGAAAATGCGCCCGTCCTGATGGCGGCGGATGCCGAGCGACTGGCCAACCGGGAGTCGTTGCCGCAAAGCCGGGCGCTCTGGCTGCCGCGTATCGATGCCACCATCGATGCCGGCACCAACCGTTGGGATCCGGAACCGGGAGCGGCAGACGACTATCGCAGCGACAGCTACACACTGCAGCTCAGTCAGGCCCTTTACAACCGGGCCTACCGGGTACGGCTCGATCAGGCGAAAGAGCGGGTGGCCCAGGCTGAAGCAGTCTATGGAATGGTTCGGCAGAACATGATTCTCGACGTTGCGCAGCGCTATTTCGATGTGCTGGCAGCGGGGGACAACCTGGCGTTCACCCGGGCGGAAAAGGCCGCCATCGGGCGTCAGCTCGAACAGGCGCAACAGCGCTTCGACGCGGGACTGATCGCCATCACCGACGTCCAGGAGGCGCAGGCCCGCCACGACAGTGCTCTCTCCCGGGAGATAGCCGCCCGCAACCGGCTGGACAGCGCCATCGAGGCCCTGACCGAACTGACCGGTGGCACAGAGGCGAAACTGAATCCGCTGTCGGAAGCGATCCCGCTGCTCACCCCGCAACCGGAAGATATCGATGCCTGGGTAAAGGTTGCGCAGGAGAACAACCTGCAACTGATCGTGGCGCGCCATGCCGCCAACGTGGCACGGCAGGAGATCGAGCGCCGCTCGGCGGGCCACTATCCCACCCTCACCCTGGTGGGCAGCTACCGGCGCACCGAGACGGAGGCCATCCGCTACACCGACAACGACCTGGCCAGCCTCGGCCTGCAACTGAATGTTCCCATCTATCAGGGGGGCGGAGTCAGCTCCCTTGCCCGGCAGGCCCGGCTGCAGTACCAGCAGGCCGGTGACGAGCTGGAGAAACAGCGCAGGAGCGTGCTGCGGGCGGCCCGCGATGCCTATCGGGCGGTCATCTCCGGAATCAGCCAGGTGAAGGCACTGGAGCAGGCGCTGGCCTCCAACCAGACAGCGCTGCAGGCCACCGAGGCCGGTTTCGAGGCGGGAACACGCACCATCGTGGATGTGCTGAACGTTCAGCAGGAGCTGTTCCGCGCCCGCCGCGACCATGCTGCCGCCCGCTATGACTATCTGCTCGCCACCCTGCGCCTGAAACAGGCCGCCGGTACACTGGGGGAGGAGGATCTGCGACAGGTGAACCGCTGGCTGCGGTGACGGCTGGTTGATGGCACATGATTTGCCTAGTTGTTCTCAAACAGACAGGAGCAAATTATGAGTTCATCCATGCAATTGCCAATCAGCACCCCTGCAACAACCTCACCGGCATTGAGCGGTGGGCAGCAGTCCGAAGTGCTTTCCAGTGCGGAAGAGGGAGAGGAGAGCGGTGTTTTTCTGGAGATGCTGGTGACCCGGTTGACGGCGGAAACAGATGATCTGTCTACGGTGAGCGATGGTAAAGAGGCCGTTCCCGTGTTGCCGTCTATTGAAGAGGAGGGCAATATTTTGCCGGTTATGACCCTGCCGGCGGCAATTGCTGTTTCTTCCAATGCAGTCGCAGAGGCGGGAGCTGCGACTACAGGCATCCCGCCTGCGGTGATAAAAAACGGCCCGCTGCCCAACACGCCATTAATGCAACAGATGGCTAAACCGGTTGAACCGGAGCCGCTTCAGCCGGAGGGCATACCGTTGACCAGTGATGGTGAACCGGAGTTACAGCAAACGGCTATGCGCCTGCCGCAACTGATGATGGCAGTGGCCGGGAAAAAGGAGAGTCCGGATCTGATGCCCGGTACCCTGGCGCAAACATCTCCAGCGGTTGTGACCGGAGCCGCCAGCAACAATTCGACACCAACGACGCCCCCCCCTTCCCTGCTGCTTTCACCTCATATGAATTCATCGCAGTGGCAAAACTCCCTGGGAGAGCGGATGGTCTGGATGGTCAAGCGCGACGTTCAGCAAGCCGAGTTGCGCCTGAATCCGAAACATCTGGGCCCTGTCGAGGTGCGCATTGAGATTCGCAATGAGCAGGCCAATATCACTTTTTCTGCTCATCATGCCGTGACTCGGGATGCCCTGGAAGCTGCCGTACCCCGGCTACGTGAGATGCTGGGTGAGGCCGGGTTGATGCTGGCCAATGCCGATGTCTCCCAGCAGCAGCCCGGTCGTGGCCAGCAGGAAGGCGAACGCGGGCGGCAGGGTAACCATCCGGTCCGAAACGGTATGGAAAGCCACGGAGTAGAGGAGATGGCCACCCTTCGTGGCATCACCTATGGCGGTTCAGGTTTGATCGATATCTTTGCCTGACGATGCCTCGCCCCTTGTCAATATCATCTGGCGGATGTTTTTCTGTTCCGTGGATGTCTGCGGCGGCGTTTGTCCATCTCCCCGTTTTTTCGTACCGAAGGGTGGAGCCGCCGTTTTATTTTTACCGGCGGTTTTGGTGTAATCAGCAGTGAGGAGTCGATATCCTGAGTCGGTATCTTGTGGCCGATATAGGCTTCGATCTCCATCAGTGAAAAGGCGTATTTTTCACAGGCAAAACTGATTGCCTCCCCGCTGGCGCCGGCGCGTGCGGTACGCCCGATACGGTGTACATAATCCTGGGCATCCTGCGGCAGATCGTAGTTGAATACATGGGTGACGTCATCGATATGCAGACCACGCGCAGCCACGTCGGTTGCCACCATGATGGACAGCTCACCATTCTGAAAGCGCTGCAGCAGGCTGATACGTTTTTTCTGTGGTACGTCACCCGACAGAACGGCTGCCTGGAAGCCGTTTCCCTCCAGATAACTCCAGACCTGCTCAGCCGCATGTTTTGTGTTGACAAAAACGATGCTGCGCTGGGGTTGCAGTTTGCCCAGCAGACCCAGCAACAGCGGGATTTTTTCTGCATTGGCGGGGTAGTAGACCCCCTCAGTGACGCGGATGGCGGTAACCTGTTCAACATCGATCCGCACCAGCTCGGGATTGTTCATGTGCTCATAGGCAAGCTCGGTGACGCGAAGGGAGAGAGTGGCCGAGAACAGCAGGCTCTGCCTTTTATCCGGAGGGGGCATGCGGCGCAGCAGAAAGCGGATATCCTTGATGAAGCCCAGATCGAACATCCGATCTGCCTCATCCAGCACCAGCACCTCAATCGCTTTCAGATTGAATACCCGCTGCTTGAAGTAGTCGATCAGTCGGCCGGGGGTGCCGATCAATATATCCACCCCCTCTGCCAGCTGATTGCGCTGCTTTTCGTAGCCACTGCCGCCATAGACAAGCCCAAGGCGAAGGCTGGTATGCCTGCCCAGTACCATGGCATCCTTGTGGATCTGGATGGCCAGTTCCCGGGTGGGAGCCAGGATCAAGGCCCGGGGCTGTGTGGATTGCTTGCTATTGGTGGCTGATTGTTGCAACAGCCGGGTCATCACCGCAAGCAGAAAGGCAGCGGTTTTACCTGTACCTGTCTGTGCCTGACCGGCTACATCCTGACCGGTCAGGGCCAGTGGCAGGGTTTCTGCCTGGATGGGGGTGCAGGTTGAAAAACCGGCGTCTGTTACACCTTTAAGCAGAGGAGGCAGCAGTTGCAGGGACGAAAAAGCAGTATTTGTTCTGTTTATTTGGGTCATATACGGAGAGAATATCAAAATTCGTATGCTTTGGGCTTGAAATCATCATCAGATTCGGCTGAAATTAGATATTAAATGTGAAAGAAGGCCTGAATTCGGCAAGATCGGCCGGATCCGCCAAACTGGAGGCAATAAATTGAGCGACAACATCGTCTATGTAACGGACAGTACATTTGAAGAAGAGGTGATAAATTCAGACCAGCCGGTGTTGGTTGATTACTGGGCTGACTGGTGCGGGCCGTGCAAAATGATTGCCCCAATTCTGGATGAGATCACAGAGGATTATGCCGGAAAGCTGAAAGTTGCCAAGCTGAATATCGACGAGAATCCTGCCACCCCACCCAAATTCGGCATCCGTGGTATTCCTACCTTGATGCTGTTCAAGGATGGCCATGTCGAGGCAACCAAAGTGGGCGCCATGTCAAAATCCCAGTTGACTGCCTTTATCGACAGTAACCTTTGAAAAACGAAATTATAACCTCTGCGTTCGCTTGGGGGCTGGACGCAGGGGTTTATTGGTGTTAACCTTAGAAATCAAAGCAAGAAATTAACCGTATTTTCCTGTTACAAACGCAGGTGGCGCATCGCGCTTTTTTCCAGATTCCCATTAGGTATAAATTGGCGAGACTGTTTACAGTCCGTGACTCCTTTATATATATATTCCTTAAGATCCCGCTATATTTATCAACGCATATAACCTGATTGACAACCATGAACCTTACAGAATTAAAGAAGCAAAAAGCCTCAGAGCTTGTTGAGCTGGCACAATCCCTGGGTATTGAGGGGAATACCCGAGCCCGTAAGCAGGACATCATTTTTTCCATATTGAAAGCCCACGCGAAAAATGGCGAAGACATTTTTGGTGGCGGTGTGCTGGAGATTTTGCAGGATGGCTTCGGCTTTTTGCGCTCTGCTGACAGCTCCTATCTGGCCGGTCCTGATGATATCTACGTTTCACCCAGCCAGATTCGCCGCTTTAACTTGCGTACCGGTGACAGCGTTGAGGGCAAGATTCGTCCCCCCAAAGAGGGAGAGCGCTATTTTGCCCTGCTGAAGGTAGACAAGATTAATTTTGAAGCGCCCGAGAATGCCAAATTCAAGGTGTTGTTCGAGAACTTGACCCCGCTGCATGCCGAAGAGCGCATGGTGTTGGAGATGGGCAATGGCAGCACTGAGGATCTTACTGCCCGTATCATCGATCTGGTCTCTCCCATCGGCAAGGGGCAGCGAGGCCTGATCGTGTCTCCGCCCAAAGCGGGTAAAACCATGATGCTGCAGCAGCTTGCCCACTCGATCGCCTCAAAAAATCCCGAGTGCTATCTGATTGTGCTGCTTATCGATGAGCGACCGGAAGAGGTAACGGAGATGGAGCGGTCGGTACGCGGTGAGGTGGTCTCCAGCACCTTCGATGAGCCAGCCACGCGCCATGTACAGGTGGCCGAGATGGTGATCGAGAAGGCCAAACGGCTGGGGGAGCATAAAAAAGATGTGGTAATTCTGCTTGATTCCATTACCCGACTGGCGCGTGCCTATAACACCGTCATTCCCTCTTCCGGCAAGGTTCTGACTGGGGGTGTTGATGC
>JAJRUX010000165.1 GCA_024277575.1 Gammaproteobacteria bacterium
ACCGATTGAAATCAAATGACAGGCCGTCGCGTGCCGGCTCGCAGGCTGCGTTGGCAAAGTTTACTGTAGAAGTGCTACAGCCGCACTTTGCCGCCTTGCTGCGAGCCGGCACGCGACGGCTGAACACGATATATATTGTTGCCGGGTTAATAATAGAATGAAATGGCTCGAACATCAGCGCATCCGTTACGCTCTCAGCCATCACCCCGTTCCTCACCGGGCGTGGGAAGAGTTGATGCACACAGGTGCCGTCTTCGGCGGATTGAGCGCGGTGGAGCGCGCCCACCTGCGAGAGTTGACCATCCTGTTTCTGCAGAGAAAAGCACTCTCCGGAGCGCAGGGGCTGGAGGTGACCCCGGAAATGGCATTGGCCGTGGCGGCGCAGGCGTGTGTGCTTATACTGGAACTCGGGCTGGACTACTATGATGGCTGGGTCGAGATTGTAATCTATCCCGGAGCTTTCCGGGTAGCGAGGGAGACCGCGGATGAGGCGGGGGTGGTTTCCCGCGAGGAACAGAGGCTGAGTGGTGAATCCTGGAGCCGTGGACCCGTGATTCTTTCGTGGGACGAAGTCGCTGCCGATCTGGCCGAATCCCGTTCAGGCCGGAATGTGGTCATCCATGAATTTGCCCACAAGCTGGATATGTTGAATGGTGACGCAAATGGAATGCCGCCGCTCCACTCCAGCATGGTGCGCGAGCAGTGGACGGATGTATTCAGCAACGCATTCGAGCATCTGCAACACCAGCTGGAATGTCACCACCATCCCGACATCGAACCCTATGCCGCCACCAATCCGGCAGAGTTTTTTGCCGTGGTGAGCGAATATTTTTTTACTGATCCGAAACTCCTCCGGCAGCGCTTTCCGGCTGTTTACCGGCAGTTGATGCTGTTCTATCGCCAGAACCCGTTGCCCGGGACAGATCATGGCCAGAGCTGAAAAACAGATTGCCGGGAGATAGCGGATATGGTTCTCCACTGCTACCTGGGTTACAGATAATTCCCGGCGCGGATGTTAGCCTGCAGACAAACGTGCATTTTGTTTTTGTTGCGGCAAAGAGGAGAAGGCATGGAGTCACGGTACGATGTGCTGGTAATCGGTGGCGGTCCCGGCGGGACACCTGCGGCGATGGCGCTGGCTCAGGGAGGGAAAAGAGTCCTGCTGGTGGAAGCCGGTGCGGGTCTGGGTGGAACCTGCCTGTTCGAAGGATGTATTCCTTCCAAGATTTTTCACGAGACCGCTGCACGCCTGCGTGATATTGCGCGGGCGGAGGAGTTTGGCATTCATCTCCCTCATCAACTGGTACAGCTCGACTGGCGCAAGGTTCAGGCGCGCAAACGGGCGATACTGCAACGCCGGAGTGCCGCCGCGATTCACAGGGCAGGGCAGTTACAGAACCTGGAGTTGCTGTTCGGGCGGGCCCGGCTCGGCGGCTCCCGCAAGGCGATGATAGAGCCGTTCACGGGCGATAGCGCAGAGGTGACCTTTGAGCAATGTATTCTGGCCACCGGCTCCGTGCCCAACATCTTGCCGCTGCATGGAGCGGATCTTCCCCAGATTTACAGCAGTGATCGGATTCTCGAAATTGGTTGCATCCCTGAACGTCTGGTGGTGATCGGCGGCGGACCCATCGGTATCGAGCTGGCACAGATTTTTCACGCCTTGGGGGCGGATGTCACAGTCATGCAGCGCGGGCCGCGAATCCTGGCCGGCGTGGATGAGGAGCTGGCTTTCATGCTGCAACAGCACCTTGTCAATCAGGGTATAAAACTTTATGTCAACTGTCCGGTAAAGAATATCTGCCATAGTGGTCAGGGAGTATTCGTGCAGTACGAACTGGATGGCGGCTGCGAACAGGTTTTTGCCACCGCGGTGCTGACGGCGATTGGCCGTCATCCGAATCTGGAAGGATTGGGTCTGGAGCAGACAGCGGTAAAGGTGGATCATCGTCATGTGGTCGAAGTCGATGAGACCCTGCAAACCACGGAGCCCGGAATCTACGCGGTGGGCGATATTGTCGGACAGCCCATGTTTGCCCACTGGGCCACCGCGCAGGGGTTGGCGCTGGCTGCTCATCTGCTTGGCAGGGCCGGACCGCCATTCCCCCGGCCACAGCACAACAGCGCCGTGATCTTCAGCAGCCCCGAACTGGCGATGGCGGGGCTGACCGAAGTCCGGGCGGCCGAGGCTGGAATCGATGCCGGCGTTGCCCGCTACGACTTTTCCCGGGACGCCCGGGCGCAGATTGGTGGCCATGACAACGGTGTACTGAAAATCGTTTATGACAAACGTGATCGGCGTGTAATCGGAGTGCATGTGCTGGTGGAAGGTGCAGCCGATCTGGCCGGCGAGGCGGCGCTGCTGGTTCGCGCCGGTCTTCCCCTGGAGGCGATTGCCGGAGCCATTCACCCCCATCCCACCCTGACCGAGGCTTTTGTCGGCGCAGTGCGTATGGCGTTGTCCGGAGGATCCGCCAGTGGAGGGGAGCGACTATAATTTGGTTAACCGTCTGTTGAAAAAGCATCGCGTGGTGCGAACTGGAGATGAAATCCAGGGAGTGTTAACAATTACCTGAGTGAGCGCGATTCCGAGGCATTTTTTGCGCTGGCAAGACGCGGTGAGGCGTAATAGTTGTTCTGTTGTAAACCGTCGCGCTTTTTTGCCGGATTTGTATTTTGGCCTGCCAGCCGTGAAACCGTTTTCTGTGTTGCTGCAGCAGTGCCGGGAAGCTGGCATATAGCCAGGCTTCCCTCCCCCCGAATGACAAAGGAGAATAATCATGACTATTGTTGATGAACTTCAGGCCACTATCGAACAGATGGTGCAGCCGGGCAAGGGGATCCTTGCCGCCGATGAGAGCCTCCCCACAATCGCCAAACGTTTCGCGCCCATCGAGGTGGAATCCACGGAAGAGAATCGCCGGGCTTATCGTACATTGCTGTTTTCCGCC
>JAJRUX010000166.1 GCA_024277575.1 Gammaproteobacteria bacterium
CACGCCTCCGCACTGGCCGGAGAACATGACACCGGCCGGGACTGGCTGGTATTTACCTGGGATGGTGTTGGACTGGGAGAAGATGGTACCTTGTGGGGCGGCGAAGCACTCAGCGGAAAACCGGGAGCCTGGCAGCGGGTAGCAACCCTGCGACCCTTTTACCTGCCCGGCGGCGACAAAGCCGCACGGGAACCGTGGCGCAGCGCCTTGGCTGTCTGCTGGGAGATCGGCCGTCAGTGGAAACCGCCTGGCCGCAACGAACAAGATCTGAAACTGTTGCAGCACGCCTGGCAACGTCGGCTCAACTCACCACAAACTTCAGCGGTTGGCCGCCTGTTCGATGCCACTGCAGCCCTGGCCGGTATCTGCCAGACTGCCAGCTTTGAAGGTCAGGGACCGATGTGGCTGGAGGCGTCATGCAGGAAACAGGCTGATCCCGTTGAACTGCCGCTGCAACACAATGAAAACGGCCTCTGGCAGAGCGACTGGCAGCCCCTGGTTGAGGCACTGCTCGATGCCGGCTGGAGCACCGCGGAACAGGCCGCCCGCGTCCACGCCACCTTGGCACAAACAGTGGTTCAACAGGCAATTCACATTCGGCAACAACAACCGGTGGAGTGCATCGGCCTGTGCGGCGGCGTGTTCCAGAACCGCGTCCTCTGCGAACAGGCCATCACTCAACTGGAGGCCAACGATTTCAAGGTCTATCTTAATGAGCAGATACCGATGAACGACGGCGGACTCAGTTTTGGCCAGATAATCGAATACGGCGCACAACAGGAGTAACACGATGCAGGAAACACACATCTCCCTGGCTCACGGTAATGGCGGCCGCTTCATGCGCGAACTGATCGAGCAGCTGTTTGCCCGCCACCTCGCCAATCCCGAGCTGGACATCCTGGCCGATGCCGCCACTCTGCCGCTGACAAATGAGCGACTGCTGTTTACCACCGACGGATTCATCGTCCAGCCGCTGGAGTTCCCCGGCGGGAACATCGGCTCACTGGCGGTACACGGCACCTGCAATGACCTGGCAGTTTCGGGCGCCCAGCCGAAATACCTCAGCCTCAACGCCTTTATCGAAGAGGGAATGGCTATCGAACAGCTGGAGCGGCTGATCCGCTCACTGGCGGAGGCGGCAGCCGAGACCGGCGTCAAGATCATCGCGGGTGATACAAAAGTGCTGCCAAACGGCGAAGGGGGCGGCCTCTACCTGGCCACCACCGGCATCGGCGTGCGACTGCCGGGGCCCATATTGGCAATGAAGAATATTCAGCCCGGCGACCAAATCCTTGTCAGCGGGCCGGTAGGCGATCACGGCATTGCCGTCATGCTGGCACGGGAACAGTTTGGCCTGCGGGGCGATCTCCAGTCCGATGCCGGCTCCGTTCTGCCACTGACCCGGGCAGCACTGACATTCGACGGGCTGCGCTTCATGCGCGACCCCACCCGCGGCGGCCTGGCAACCGTCTGCCATGAGCTATGCCACACCACCGGCCACGATCTACGTCTGAAACAGCAGCAGATCCCGGTACACGATCCGGTGCAATCGGTATGCGAAATTCTGGGCTACGACCCCCTGTTCCTCGCCTGCGAAGGCCGCGTTGTCGCTATCGTCAGCACAGCAGACAGCGAACAATTGCTACAAACCTGGCGCAACCTTCCCGTCGGAAAAGATGCCGCAGTCATAGGACAGATTATCGAAGGCAAAGGCCAGCTGATCCTGGAAACGGAGCTGGGCGGAGAAAGACTGCTGGAAGAACTTGAGGATGATCCGCTGCCACGGATTTGTTAATCAATAAATAGGTTGCAATAGCCCTCCATCCCTTATGATAGGGTCCATATTCACCCCCCAGAATGAACAATGAAATTGCGGATCTTTCTTGGCTCAATCGTAATACGATGTCAGTTCAACAGGAGACGACACCCCATTTTTATTGCGCGGGCGAACAACCCTCATTGCCAGGATTCGTTGTGAAAATCAGTTTTCTATTCCGCCCACAACCTACCTCTCCGGCATCGGCGCTTCATGGGGCAGATGCACCTCTTCCATGTGACCAGCGGCGGGATCGTTGTAGGTCTCCATGGAAATCTTGTTCTCGGCCCGGGCAACGATGGTGGTGATGGTGGCGTCTCCGGTGACATTGACGGCGGTGCGCATCATGTCCAGCAGGCGATCCACACCCATGATCAGAGCAATTCCTTCCACCGGCAGGCCGACCTGGTTGAATACCATTGCCAGCATGATCAGTCCCACGCCGGGTACGCCGGCGGTGCCGATGGAGGCCAGCACGGCCATGCCGATCACGGTAAGATAGCCGGTAATGCCCAGATCGATGCCGTAGACGTTGGCGATGAATACGGTCGCCACACCCTGCATGATGGCAGTTCCATCCATGTTGATGGTGGCGCCGAAAGGGACTACGAAGGCGGCGGTGGAGTTATCCACCCCAAGGCGTTTCTCCACCGTACGCAGCGTCACCGGGATGGTGGCATTGGAGCTGGATGTACTGAATGCGAAGATCTGTACGGTGCGCATCTTTCTCAGGAACATCAGCGGGCTGACCCGTCCCAGCAGTTTCAGCAGCAGCATCAGGGTGCCGGTCATATGCAGCACGAGCACCACGGCCACCACGCCAAAATAGCTGATCATGGGAAGAATCATTCCCAGCCCCTGCTGGGAGAAGGTTTTTGCCATCAGGGCAAACACGCCGATGGGGGCAACGTGCATCACCAGATTGACCACCTCCATCATCACATCATTCATCTTTTCCGCCCCTTCCGCGATGGAGCGGCCACGTTCTCCAATCATCAGAATGCAGATGGCGAACAGAATGGTGAAAAAGATAATCTGCAGCATATTTCCATTGGCGTAGGCCGCAACGGGGTTGGTGGGTACCAGGTCTATAATCACTTGGCTCAATGGCGGTGCCGGAGGGGCAACAAATTCGTTCTGCCCGGCCGTTTGCATATCAAACCCTTCACCCGGCCCTACCACCACGGCAACGGTAATCGCCAGGGTGATGGCCAGTGCCGTGGTCAGCATGAACAGCAAAAACGCCCTGATCCCCACCCGGCCCAGCGTGTTGACATCTCCTATACCACAAACACCACAAATAAGAGAAAAGGTAACCAGTGGCACGACCAGCATTTTCAGCGCATTGATAAACAGCGCACCAATCACATGAAAAAGGCCGTTTACCAGATAGTCCTGAACAAACCCCACCTCTTTGGCAAAGGCGTTGATCAAGCTGCCGACAATCAGGCCACAGATCATCCAGATCAGGATTTTGGTTGTCATGTTGTTATTCTTCGGTGCCACTATAGACTCCTCACTAACGCCTTTTTTGAGAGAAAACGATAATAGCACACCCTCTTGATAGACTTTATAGAGAGAAGAAACACAGGTAATTCCGGTTATACTGTCCCGGCCCATCACTATAATTTGACTATATCAGCCATGAACGACATCAACCTGCAGCTACCCGAACTCTACATCAACCGCGAACTGAGCCTGCTGGAGTTCAACCAGCGGGTACTGGAGCAGGCCAAGGACGAGGCAGCCCCCCTGCTGGAGCGGCTGCGTTTTCTCTGCATCTCATGCACCAATCTGGATGAGTTTTTTGAGATCCGTGTGGCCGGTCTGAAACAGTTTGTCGAGCTGGGTTCGACCCAGAGCGGGCCGGACGGCATGTCACCGCAAGAGACACTGAAGGCGATCAACGTCCGCGCACGGCGGCTGGTGGAGGAACAGTACCGGGTACTGAATGAAGTGCTGATTCCGGCGCTGGCCGGGGAGAACATCCATTTCATCCGCCGTAGCGAGTGGACACCCGCACAGGCGGAGTGGCTGCAACACTTTTTCGAGCATGAGCTGTTTCCGGTGATCAGCCCGCTGGGGCTGGACCCTTCCCACCCGTTTCCACGCATTCTCAACAAGAGCCTCAACTTTATTGTCTCCCTGAAGGGAAAGGATGCCTTCGGGCGCAACAGCGGCATGGCGGTGGTACAGGCGCCGCGCGCCCTGCCCCGCATCATTCAGCTGCCGCCGGAGATCGGGGGCAATGGCCCGCATGACTATGTATTTCTCACCTCCATCATCCACGCCTATGTTGACGAGCTGTTTCCCGGCATGAAGGTGGAAGGCTCCTGGCAGTTCCGGGTGACGCGCAACAGTGATCTGTTTGTGGATGAGGAGGAGATCGATGATCTGCTCAGGGCGATGGAGGGCGAACTGGCCTCCCGCCGCTATGGTGACGCGGTGCGCCTTGAGGTAGCCCACAACTGCCCCGAACAGATGATCGACTATCTGCTGGAGCAGTTCGAGCTGGGCCGTGATGACCTCTACCAGGTGAACGGCCCGGTCAATCTCAACCGTATGCAGGCGGTGTGTGATCTGGTGGATCGCAACGATCTCAAGTTCCCCCCGTTCACCCCCGGACTTCAGGAGCCACTGACCCACGAAACCGACATGTTCGAGCTGCTGCGCAAACGGGATATCCTGCTGCACCATCCCTACGAATCCTTTGTTCCGGTAATTGATTTTCTGCGCCAGGCAGCATCCGATCCGCAGGTGCTGGCGATCAAGCAGACCCTGTACCGCACCGGCGCCGACTCACCTGTTGTAAATGCCCTGGTCATGGCAGCCCGGGCCGGAAAAGAGGTAACGGTGATTATCGAACTGCGGGCGCGCTTCGATGAGCAGGAAAACATAACCCTGGCCAACCGCCTGCAGAAGGCCGGAGCACATGTGGTATATGGCGTGGTGGGATACAAGACCCATGCAAAAATGATTCTGGTGGTCCGCCGTGAAGGGGAGCAACTGCGCCACTATGCCCATCTGGGAACCGGCAACTACCACCCGCGCACGGCCCGCCTGTACACCGACTACGGCCTGTTTACCAGCGACCCGGAAATCGGTGAGGACATGCACAATATCTTTCTGCAACTGACCAGTCTGGGCAAGGTTTCCAGACTGAACAAACTGTTGCAATCCCCCTTTACCCTGCATACCGCTCTGATGAAAAAAATCGAACGGGAAGCCCGCAATGCGGAACAGGGGAAACCGGCCCGGATAATCGCAAAATTCAACGCACTGGTAGAGCCAAAGATCATTCAGGCACTGTACCGCGCCTCCATGGCAGGAGTGAAAATCGACCTGATAGTGCGCGGCATCTGCTGCCTGCGGCCGGGAGTTTCCGGTGTCTCGGAACAGATCCGGGTACGCTCCATCATCGGCCGTTTTCTTGAGCATACACGGGTATTCCATTTTGAAAACGGCGGCACCCCGGAACTCTGGTGCGCCAGCGCCGACTGGATGGATCGCAACCTGTTTCACCGGGTGGAAGTGGCCTTTCCCATCGAGTCAAAAAAACTGCGCAACCGGATAATTCAGGAGCTGCAGTATTATCTCGACGACAACAGCCAGGCCTGGCTGCTGCAATCCGATGGCACCTATCAACGGCTCACACCGGAAAAACAACAAAAACCCTGTTCAGCTCAGCTGGTACTTCTTGCGACTCTTTCTGCGTAGAAAGTTTATAGAAAAACACAAATCAAGCCGACTCTAAACAGTTACGAAAAAACCAGTTTGATATCCGCCGCTGCAAGATATGCCGCTTCCTGTTCAAGGTCGCTGCGGGTAAGGGGGTGCTGCTCCAGCCAGCCGCCGGGAAAACGCAACTGCAATAAATCCTTTTTTATTTTCAATTTTACTTTGGGAATCACATCTCCGGTGCGGCTGCGATGAAACAGTACGGCCAGGCGCAATAAAACGGCCAGCCGCTGTACCGGCCGGCGGCGGGATTTGGGTAGCTCCCGGAAAACAGCAACGGGAAATTTACGCCGGTGCGCACGTATCAAAGTGGCCAGCAGTTTCTGCTCCTCCTGTGAAAACCCCGCCAGATCGCTGTGCTCTGCTATATATGCACCATGTTTGTGGTACTGGCTGTGCGCAATGGAAAGACCGATTTCATAAATCTGCGCCGCCCAGCCCAGCAGTTGACGCCACGGTCTATCCTGCAACTCCCAAGGCTCCTCCACCTGTGAAAGCAGATTCAGGGCCTCGTTTTTTACCCGCGCCGCATGTCCGCTGTCCAGACAGTAGCGCAGGGCAAGCTCATCAATGCTGCGGCTACGGATATCCTCGTCCCGGATGCGCCCCACCAGTTCATACAGCAAGCCCTCGCGAAGCGCACCGTCAGAGACCTCCATCCGTTCGATGCCCAGCGCCTCAAAGGTTCCCAGCAACACCATCAGGCCACCGGCGAATACCGGAACCCGCTCTTCACTCAAGCCGGGAAGTTGATTCAGTTTCTCTACCTGTCCGATCTCCAACAGAGTATCTTTCAGTTGCTGCAGAGCCACCAGGGTAATGCCTCCCCCGCTCCAGCCCGCCGCGCGGATCACCCTATCCACGGCACGGATGGTTCCGGATGCACCAATCGGCCTGTCCCAGCCCAGCTTGCGAAATTTTGCAACCACCGGCTCCAGCTCCATCTGTACATCCAGCAGCGCCCGCTTCACCGCCTTGCGGGTAATTTTCCCGTCTGCAAAACGGGCCTGGGTCATGGAGACACACCCCATATACATGCTCTGCATATAACGGGTCTTGAACCCCTTGCCGAGGATCAGTTCAGTACTGCCGCCGCCGATATCCATCACCAGGCGCCGCCTGCCATCTGCCGCCAGACTGTGCGCAACGCCAAGGTAGATGAGACGCGCCTCCTCCACACCGGATACGATGGAGATAGGATGTCCCAGCGCCTGTTCCATCGCCTCGATTAAGGGTCCGGAGTCACGCGCACTGCGCAGGGTGTTGGTACCAACCGCTCGCACACATTCCGCAGAAAGTCCTGACAGGCGCTCGCCAAAACGGGTCAGACAGGCCAGCACCCGCTGTTCCGCTTCAGGGGTAATACGGCGCTGCTTATCAAAGCCGCCTCCCAGGCGCACCATTTCGCGCAGGCGATCCACCACCCGCACTTCCCCATTATGTAGACGGGCAACAATCAAATG
>JAJRUX010000167.1 GCA_024277575.1 Gammaproteobacteria bacterium
ATGGCATATCACTCACAAGCCTCCTCTACCGTCCGGAGCCTGGAATGGTACGGAGATCTGCTGCCCCTGCATGAGGCTAGTCCGGAACGCTACCCCTATCTGCTGGAGAGCGTCGCCCAGGGTAGCGATCATGCTCGCTACGATATCCTGTTTGCCTTTCCCGGTCAGCACCTGATTCTGGATGGCGCCGGCCGGCTTGACGGGCCGGTGCACGGTTCGGGTTTCCTGCCGGCGCTGGATGAGTGGTGGCGGCAGGAGGCTGTTCAACCCACGGGAAACCATCCACTTCCGTTTGCGGGAGGCTGGTTTCTCTTCCTCGGCTACGAACTGGCCGGAGAGATAGAACCTCATCTTGAACTGCCTTCCGCGCCGGGTCGACTCCCCGCTGCTTTCGCCAGCCGTATTCCTGCCGCCATTATCCGCGATCACCAGGCCAGGCGGACGTTTCTGGTCGCGGAACCCGGTCAGGAAACATTGCTTGAACTGCTTGCCGATGATCTGGAGTCCGCCAGCGGGCGGATACCGGTATCGCCACAACGGCAGGATCCGGTTTCCGTTGGCGAGGAACCGGCACAACGCTACCTGAAGGCCGTGGAGAGAGCCAGGCGCTACATTACTGATGGTGATATCTTTCAGGCCAACCTGTCACGCCTGTGGTCCGGCGCATGGGACGACGGGATGGATATTACCCGGCTCTACCGCAGCCTGCGTCAAAACAATGCAGCGCCTTTTGCAGGTTTGGCGCGCCTTGGTGATATGGCGATTGTCAGCTCCTCGCCGGAGCGTCTGGTTGCTGTGCGCAATGGTATTGCGGAGACCCGCCCGATTGCCGGTACCCGGCCCCGTGACGAGGTGGATGTGCTGGACCAGGCCAGTTCCAGCGAGCTGCTTGCCCACCCCAAGGAGCGGGCGGAGCATGTCATGCTGATTGACCTGGAGCGCAATGATCTCGGCCGGGTCTGTGTGCCGGGCAGTATCGAGGTAAACGAGTTGATGGTTCTGGAGAGCTTTGCCCATGTGCACCATATCGTTTCCAATGTGCGTGGCAGGCTGCGACCGGAAGTTACACCGGGCGGGGTGATTCGCGCCGTGTTCCCCGGTGGCACCATCACCGGCTGCCCCAAGGTGCGCTGCATGGAGATTATTGCAGAGCTGGAGGGCGAGGGGCGGGGCGCCTATACCGGCTCCATGGGCTATCTCAACCGGGATGGCAGCATGGATCTGAATATCCTGATCCGCACCATGGTGGTGGCAGGGGGAGAGCTGAGCTTCCGCGCCGGCGCCGGTATCGTTGCGGACTCCGTACCGGAGCGGGAGCTGGAAGAGACCCGCGCCAAGGCAAGAGGGCTGCTGCTGGCGTTGAATCCATCATGACTGCTGTATTGGTAAACGGCGTTTTCAGCGACTCCGTTCCTGCCGCGGATCGGGCCATCCACTATGGCGATGGTGTCTTTGAAACAGTAGCGATTCGTGATGGCCGGCCCGAGTTGTGGCTGCAGCATGTCAACCGTCTCCGGAAAGGGTGCGAACGGTTGGGGTTTACTGCACCGGACCCTGACCTGCTGATCCGGGAAGCGGCACAACTTTCCCGCAACCGGGATCGGGCCGTACTGAAGATTATTGTCAGCCGGGGCAGCGGTGGAAGAGGATACCGTGCGCCCGGGGAACCCTCCCCATCCCGGATTCTCTCCCTGCACCCCTGGCCGGAGTGGCCGGAGGAGTATCGTTTGCGGGGCATCCGGGTCAGGATCTGCAACACCCGGCTCGGGTGCAATCCACAACTCGCGGGTATCAAGCACCTGAACCGGCTGGAGCAGGTGCTTGCGCGCAGCGAATGGGATGATTCGGCTATTGCTGAGGGATTGATGCTGGACGTGGAAGATTGGCTTGTGGAAGGTACCATGAGCAACCTGTTTATGGTGCGTAACGGCGGTTTGCTGACACCGGATTTGTCCCGCTGCGGGGTTGCTGGCATCATGCGGGAGAGAGTTATGGAGGTCGCGCGGCGGCGGGGGATCCGTTGCGAGGTTGGCCGGTTCGCCCCCTCTGAACTGGCGATGGCAGAAGAGCTGTTTCTGACCAACAGTATCATCGGCATCTGGCCGGTGTACCGTGCAGATACCAATGATTACGCTGCACCAGGGGAGATAACCTTGCTGTTGCAATCGGATATCGAAAATACCGCAACCGGACTGTCAACATGAAATGGAACAGAGTGATTGGTATCCTGTTTATCCTGGCCAGTTTCCTGGGTGGCTGGTTGTGGATGGAGTGGCGAAGCTTTAACGAAACCCCGATCAATACCGGCGGAGAGGCGCTGCTGTTTACGGTCAACCCCGGTGAAAGCATGAGCACAGTTGCCCGCAGGTTGTCCGAACAGGGGGTAATCGAAAGTGCGGAGGCGTTTAGCTGGGCGGCGCGCTACAAGGGGCTGGCATCCCGGATCCAGGCTGGAGAGTACCGTTTTGCTCCGGGCATTACCGCATCCGCCCTGCTGGATCAGCTTGTGCAGGGAGAGGTGACCAGCTATAGCCTGACATTGGTGGAGGGGTGGAATTTTTCACAGATGCTCGCTGCCATTGCGCAGTCCCCCGAACTGGAGCACACTCTGAAAGGGATGGATGCAGCGGAGATCATGTCCCGTATCGGATACCCCGATGTCCATCCCGAAGGCCGTTTTTTCCCCGATACCTATCACTTCTCCCGTGGCATGAGCGATGCGGATATATTGAAGCGGGCCTATCAGAGCATGGAGAAAATCCTGCAACAGGAGTGGCGGCAGCGTGCCGATGGCTTGCCGTACAGGACAGCGGATGAGGCACTTGTCATGGCTTCCATCATTGAAAAAGAGACCGGACTTGCCGAGGAGCGGCGGGATATTGCCGGCGTATTCGTGCGCCGTTTGCAGAAAGGGATGTTGCTGCAAACCGACCCCACCATCATTTACGGGCTGGGTGAGGGTTTTGATGGAAATTTGCGCCGCAAGCATCTGAGAGACAGGGAAAACATATACAACACCTATCGTCACAAGGGGCTGCCCCCCACGCCGATTGCCATGCCGGGGCGGGAATCCATTCATGCAGCCTTGCATCCGGCGCCGGGCAAGGCGCTCTACTTTGTTGCGAAGGGTGATGGCAGCCACTACTTCTCGGCAACCTTGAAGGAGCACAACAGGGCAGTCAGAAAGTACCAGCTGCAGCGGCATGGAAAGAGTGATACAGACGAATGAGCGGCTGCTTCATTACCGTTGAAGGAGGGGAGGGAGCGGGCAAGTCCAGCAATCTTGATTTTGTCCGCCGCTATCTGGAGCGGCATGGAAAGCAGCCGGTGGTGACCCGTGAACCGGGGGGTACTTCTCTGGGAGAGGCGATCCGGGCGCTGCTGCTGGATCATCGTAACAATAAAATCACCGATGATACCGAGCTGCTGCTGATGTTCGCCGCCCGCGCCCAGCATCTTGCCGAAGTTATCCGGCCCGCGCTGGAACAGGGCAGATGGGTGCTTTGCGATCGCTTTACCGATGCCACCTATGCCTATCAGGGAGGGGGGCGCGGGATCGCCAGAGAGCGCATCGCGCAGCTGGAGAAGTGGGTTCAGCAAGGGCTTGAGCCGGATTTGACGTTACTGTTGGATATTCCGGTGCAGCAGGGCCTGCAGCGGGCCGGGCAGCGCAGTATCCCTGATCGCTTCGAGCGGGAACAGATCGCCTTTTTTGAACGGGTAAGGGCCGCCTATCTGGAACAGGCCCGGCGTTATCCGGAGCGCTACCGGGTGATTGATGCATCACAGCCGCTTGACAAGGTACAGCAGTCGCTCGCTGAAGTACTGGCGGAGTGGCTGGCGCAGCGATGAGCGCGATCTACCCCTGGCAACAGGAGCAGTGGCGTCTGCTCAAGGCCCGAAACGATAAAGGGCGTTTGCCACATGCACTCCTGCTGACCGGGATGGACGGAATGGGCAAGCAGCAGTTTGCCTCGGCTTTAGCCCAGGCGCTGTTGTGCCGATACAGGGATAGTGAGGGATTCGCATGTGGAGCGTGTCCAGCCTGTGAACGGTTTCAGGCCGGTACGCATCCCGATTTTCTGCCGGTGACGCCGGGAGATGAAGGCAAGGCCATAACGGTTGATATGGCGCGAGCGGTCAGCGAATTTCTGGTGCTGAGGAGCCATTATGAGGGCAGCAGAATTGTCATTCTTGCGCCGGCAGAAGCGATGAATGTAGCTGCTGCCAACAGCCTGCTCAAGACGCTCGAAGAACCGGCGCCGGAAACGCTGCTGATTCTTCTGGCCAGTGCGCCTGGAGCGCTGTTGGCGACTATCCGCAGCCGTTGCCAGCAGATTAAGTTCGTTTTACCGTAGCGAAGCGTTGCACGGGAGTGGCTGGATAGCCAGCTTGCCCAGGAGCAGGATGTGGAGCTGCTGTTGAATCTCTCGAATGGTGCGCCGCTGGCGGCGTTGCAGCTGGCTGAAGAGGGGTTGCTCGATCAGCGCCTGGAGATGCTGGAGCAGTTTGTGCGAATTTCTGCCGGCCAGTGTGATCCGGTAGCAACAGCGCAGCAGTGGTCACAACAGAAACGGGTTTCCGATGCTGTTTTCTGGCTGAACAGTTGGGTGGTGGACATAATTCGTCTGAAACACTCATCGCAACCCCCGTTACTGGCAAACCGGGATGTGGCGGAACAGTTGCAGATACTTGCCAGAGATATCGGCAGCCAGCAGTTGTTTGCTTTCCAGGAGCGGGTGACAAAGGCATCACGTTATCTGCAACAAGGGTCGATCAACCCGCAACTGCTGCTGGAAGATCTGCTGATTACCTGGGCCGCACTGGCCAGGCAACGTAACATGAAAAGCCGAGGATGAACCTGCATGGTTAAATCAAATATCTACACGGTACGCATAAAAGACAAAAACCAGCTTTACGCAAGCTATATGCCCTTTGTTACCAATGGTGGGCTGTTTATCCCCACTACCAAGCCCCATCAATTTGGTGATGAAGTATTCATCATGCTGAATCTGCCGGAAGAGACGGAGACAGCTCCTGTTGTCGGACATGTGGTATGGATTACGCCGGAAGGCGCCAGCGGTAACCGTCCTGCCGGAATCGGGATCCAGTTTCTGGAGCTGGAAGGAAAACATCTGCGCGCCAAGATCGAAACCAGCCTGGCCGGTGCACTGAAGAGTGAGCGGCCCACCTATACCATGTGATTGTTGTTACGGATTTCCAGGGAAAAGGGACAAGGAGTTACTTGCCATGCCACCATTATTGACAGATTCTCACTGTCATCTGGATCGCCTTGATGAGGATCTGGATGTAGTGTTGAGCCGCGCCCGTGATGCCGGGGTCGGCTCCTTCCTTTGCGTATCCATCAACATGGAGAACGTCCAGGATGTGATTGGCATCGCACACCGTTATTCCCGGGTTTTTGCATCGGTGGGGGTGCATCCCAACGAACATCAGGGACGGGAGCCGGAGCTGGACGAGTTGCTGTCACTGGCGGACGATCCGGAGGTGATCGCCATCGGAGAAACCGGGCTGGACTACTTCCACAGCAAAGGTGATTTGGGCTGGCAGCAAGAGCGTTTTCGCCGCCATGTCTCGGCAGCGAAAATCATCGGCAAGCCGCTGATTATTCATACCCGTGATGCGGCGGAAGATACGCTGGGAATCATGCGGGAGGAAAGAGCTGCCGAAGCGGGCGGGGTCATGCACTGCTTCACTGGTAACTGGGGAACGGCGGCCAGGGCTCTGGAGATGGGGTTCTACATCTCTTTTTCCGGTATTATTACATTTAACAGCGCAGCCGAGTTGCGAGAGGTTGCCAAACGGGTACCTGCCGACAGGCTTCTGGTAGAAACAGACTCACCCTATCTGGCGCCGGTTCCTTTCCGGGGTAAACCGAACCAGCCTGCCTATGTGCGCGAGGTTGCAGAACGCCTGGCGGAGCTGCGTGAAACCTCGCTGGAAGATATTGCTCGAACCACCACGGATAATTTCCGAACCCTGTTTCAGTTGAACTGAACTGCCGGTGCTTCCTGTACCGATTCCGGTTGGGTAAAGTTCTCTTTGATTTTCAGGTTAGAATAGAGCAGCGCCGCCCACCAGCGACCCGTAATGGTACGCAGTTCGGTATTGTACTGCTGTACCGCTTGGATATAGTCTCGCCGCGCCACCGCGATACGATTTTCCGTCCCTTCCAGCTGTGACTGCAGTGTCAGAAAATTCTGGTTTGATTTCAGATCTGGATAACGCTCCACCACCATCATCAAGCGTGCGAGCGCACTGGAAAGGGCATCCTGGTTCTGCTGAAATTGCTGAAATGCCTGTGGGTCGCTGAGAATATCCTTGGGGAGCTGCATGCTGGTAGCCTTGGCCCGTGCCTCAACCACTTCTGTCAGTACCTCTTTCTCTTGTTTGGCAAAGCCCTTTACCGTCTCTACCAGATTGGGGACGAGATCAGCCCGGCGCTTGTACTGGTTCTGTACCTCACTCCAAGCGGCGTTGACCGCCTCATCGTAAGTGGGAATATTATTGATACCGCAGCCAGTCAATATTCCAAGCAGTGCTGCAACGAAGAGCCACCGGCTA
>JAJRUX010000168.1 GCA_024277575.1 Gammaproteobacteria bacterium
AGGCGATGGGCCGCCGCCAGGGGATCTCGCTGCTGGTTACCTTGAGCCACTTGGCGTGCTGATTGAACATGGAATCGACAATATGGATAAACGCCTCGTAGCAGGAGAAAAAACCGTGCCGACCGGTAAGCAGATACCCCTACAGCCAGCCCTGGCAGGTGTGCTCACTGAGGATCTCAATCACCCGGCCATCGGTTGAGAGATACTCGTCTTCCGGCAGCATCTCTGCCTGCCAAGCCCGGTTGGTGACTTCAAACAGCGCGCTGAGCCGGTTGGAGGCGGTCTCGTCCGGGCCGAATACGCGAAAGTTTTTTGCATCCTGATTGAGCTTCATCACGTCGCGCAGCAGCTTGCCCATCACCCGTGTCGCTTCCCCCATACTGCGCCCCGGCTCAGCCACCTTCAGCGCATAATCACGAAAATCGGGCATGCTCAGATCCTTGAGCAGCAGCCCGCCGTTGGCGTGGGGATTGGCCCCCATGCGCCGTTCTCCTTTGGGCGCCAGTGCCGCAAGTTCTTCACGCAACACGCCGTTGCCATCAAACAGCTCTTCCGGTTTATAACTCTTCATCCACTGCTCAAGCAGGGCAAGATGGCCGGGACGGGTTGCAAGATTACCAAACGGAACCTGATGGGAACGCCAGTAACCCTCGGTCTTTTTGCCATCCACCTGTTTCGGTCCCGTCCACCCCTTGGGAGAACGCAGCACCAGCATCGGCCAGCGTGGCCGGGTTTTGTTGCCATGAGCCCTGGCCTGCTCCTGGATTCCCCTGATCTCCATGAAAATACTGTCCAGTGCCGCCGCCATTTTTTGATGCATCAGCTCGGGATCAGCACCCTCAACAAACCAGGGTTTGTAACCGTAACCAATCAGAAGTTTCTCCAGTTCATCGCGGCTGATCCGCGCCAGCACGGTGGGGTTGGCAATCTTGTAGCCATTGAGATGCAGTATCGGAAACACCGCGCCATCGGTGGCCGGATTGAGAAACTTGTTGGAGTGCCAGGCGGTGGCCAGCGGGCCGGTCTCCGCCTCGCCGTCACCCACCACGCAGGCGGCAATCAGATCAGGATTGTCGAACACCGCACCATAGGCGTGGGAGAGCACGTAACCCAGCTCACCCCCTTCGTGAATGGAACCTGGTGTTTCCGGCGCTACATGGCTGGGAATTCCACCGGGGAACGAAAACTGCCGGAACAGCTTTTTCATCCCCTCGGCATCCGGGCCGATGTTGGGATAAAACTCGCTGTAGGTCCCCTCAAGCCAGGTGTTCGCCACCAGGCCCGGGCCACCGTGACCCGGCCCGGTGAGATAGATCATGTTCAGGTCATCCCGTTTGATCACGCGATTGAGATGGGCATAGATAAAATTCAGCCCCGGCGTGGTGCCCCAATGGCCGAGCAGCCTCGGCTTGACATGTTCGAGGGTCAAGGGCTCCCTGAGCAGCGGGTTGTCGAGCAGATAGATCTGCCCCACCGAAAGGTAGTTGGCGGCACGCCAGTAGGCGTCGATGCGCTGCAGCTCCTGGTCTGAAAGGGGCTTGTTTTCTGCTATTGAACTCATGTCGGTATCACTCCTGCTTTATTCCGTTCACTATCCACTTTCAAACAGTGCACGGTATTCACTCTACCGCTATCACCCGTAGCGCCTCTCGCGCCATCACACTGGCCTCATCCACCGGGATCACCCACACTTCACTCCGGCTCTGCGCTGCACTGATACACCCCTCTTTCCCGGCGGCGTTACTGTTGCCGGTCGGATCCAGCCCCACGCCCAGCCACTCCATCCCGCGCAGAATCTTCGCTCTCACCTGCGCACTGTTCTCACCCACGCCACCACCAAACAGTATGGCATCAACACCACCCAGCACCGTCAGGTAGGCGCCGATATATTTGCGAATCCGGTAACAGTAAAGCTCAATCGCCAGTTGCGCCTCAGGCGTACCGGAATCCAGCAGCCACCGCATATCGCCACTCTCGCCGGACAGCCCCAGCAGCCCGCTCTGCCTGTTCAATACCCGCTCAACCTCTGCTGCATCCATTCCCGCCTCCCGCTGCAAAAAGGTAACGATGGAGGGATCGATATCGCCCGGGCGGGTCGCCATCACCAACCCCTCCAGGGGGGAAAATCCCATGGAGGTATCAACTGGCATGCCCTGATCGATAGCGGTAATGGAACAGCCCGATCCAAGCTGCAGGGAGATAACCCGGCCACCACCCTTGACCTCCGGCCGAATCTCCCGCCAGCGCTGCCACATGGCCCGGTGGGCGATACCGTGAAACCCATAGCGGCGAATGGCATACCGTCGGGACAGGTCGGACGGCAGTGCATAACGGGCCGCCACCTCCGGCAGCGCGTGATAGAACGCAGTATCGAAGATTGCCACTTGGGCAACCCCTTCACCGAGCAGGTGGCGGGAAAGACGGATCCAGGCCAGCGCGGGGGGATTGTGCAACGGCGCCAGCGGAATCAAACGCTCAATCTCCGCTTCCACCTCCGCATCGATCAGGCAGGGTGCGGTAAATCGTGTTCCACCATGGACTACCCGATGCACTACCAACATATTGTTAGCGGCACCGGTTGAAGCGACAAACCCTTTCAGCAGCAACGGAGCAGGCTCATCCACATCGCCATAGTGCCGTTTATCCAGGCACACCAGCCTGCCACCGCTCTGCCCGAACAGCGCCAGACGCAAAGAAGAACTTCCGGCATTGATAATCAAAAGCGTCATTGAGCAAATACAGATTCCCGATTCCGATAGATGGCCTCACATGGAATTGCAAGGGACAAGGCGCAGTGTACAGACAATGGCCGTCGCCCTTGTCAAACACTGCAACGCAGCAGAGCGGGACACCACAGAAACGCCCGAGGGGTTTCCCTGTCGGAGTACCAGGGCGCGGCGCTCACGGATTCAGGTTAAAAATATAGCATGGGAACAGCGCACATGACGGTTGCTGTTAGCTTTATTTATTTATTTATGCTCCACAGCTATGACCACATTCCCCTTTTTGTGTCCCGTATCGACATATCTGTGAGCCTCGGCGGTTTGCGCTAAAGGATGAATTCTGTCAATGACCGCTTTAATATCTCCGGCTTCAATACGTTCTCCAAGAAAATCCAGGCCCTCTTTGTTCTCACCTGCCACACCACAAATGAGATTCTTTTTGGCAATTGACAATAGGTTAGTTAGCAAGCCCGCATTAATCAGAATCAATTTCCCTTGCTTCATTAGTGACTTTTTGCATCGGGTAAGTGATAGATTCCCTACCGTATCCAGAATCACATCGTAGATTTCTCCATTCCTGGCGAAATCCTCTTTTGTGTAATCAATAACCTTTTTTGCGCCGAGAGATTCGACCAACTCAATATTTGAAGTACTGCAAATTCCGGTTACTTCTGCTCCAAAATATTTTGCCAATTGCACTGAGGCAGTCCCTACAGCGCCGGATGCTCCATTCACAAGAACCTTTTGACCTTTTTGAATATTTGCCTTGTCTCGAAGAAAGTGTAGTGCGGCCAACCCTCCAAAGATAATGGCGGCTGCTTGTTCATGGGTAACACTGTTTGGTTTTTTCACTAACGCCGAGTTTTCAGACAGACAGGTGTATTCGGCGTTGGCTCCCAGCTTTATTCCTGTCGTCCCGTAGACCTTATCGCCTTTTTTGAATAGCTTTACATCTTCTCCTACTGACTCGATTTCACCTGAAATATCCATTCCTGGAATCGGTTTTCTTGGCTTCAATACGCCAAACGCCAATCGCGTGGGCAGCCAGAAACCCATAGGCACCTTAAACGCACGAAGACGACTGTCACCAGCCGTTACAGAGGATGCATGTATCTTGATTAGCACTTCATCTTTTTTTGGGGAGGGTTTTTCAAATTCCCTTAGTTCAAGAACTTCAGGCGATCCATATTTTGTCCATGCGATTGCTTTCATAAATCTCCTTTCATCTGCTTTGTTGGCTAATCCCCATGGGCAAGCCGGAAATGCAGGCAATAACCGGCAGTTGGTTTGTAACAGATTCCTGTTCGACATGCACCACAACTTCTCCATGTGGCACGGATAGCTCCACATGGGATAGCCGCCAGGGACTCTTGATGCCCAGAATCCGAATATATAGATCTTTATCTCTCATGGACCCTTTGGCCTGCGTATTTTTTACGCCTGCCCCTGGCTGCGACCTTGATCATCGGATATCTATGGCGTGGATGAGGTTGGGGCTGGCTGGTCACTGATCCAGGTCCAGGTATATAAGCCTCTGCTGACAATTGATCTGTGAAGCGGCTCGGTTGTCTATTACACTCTCCTGTCAACCAATCGCCAGGTCATTGCGATAGTCAGGAGTAACCGCAGCAGGAACAGGTAAGTATGGCGCCCGACAGAGTCAGACCCGATGCAATATGACGATGCCGCCCTGAGCCGTTTTTTCCGCTCGGTACGCAGTGGTGCACTGGCGTTCGCCACCCTGCGGGTGCGCGATGAGGATGTCGCTCTGGATCTGTTGCAGGAGGCCCTGATCAGTTTCGTCCCGGCGGCGAAAAAACATGATGAAGATATCTGGAAGCGTCTGTTCTATAAAATCCTGGGGCGGCGTATCGCCGACTGGCAGCGCAAGCAGTTCTGGCGTGATCGCATTGCCCGTATTACCTCTTTTTCAGCGCTGCCATTGGCGGATAGTGGTGAAGCGATTGAGTTTCCCGCCGGTAGTGATGAACAGCCAGAACAGAGCCACAGTGCAACGCAGCTGGCCGAGCATTTTGAAACGGTGCTGGCCTCCCTGCCACCGCGACAGCAGGAGGCCTATTTGTTGCGCCAGTGGCAGGCATTCAGCGTTGCCGAAACGGCGGCAATCATGGGCTGCTCGGAGGGCAGTGTCAAAACCCATCTGTCGCGAGCGATTCAGACATTGAAGGAGCAGTTAGGAGAGTGGATCAATGAGTAACAGAGATCGGATATCAGTCAGCGATCTGCTGGATCGGAAGGCACAGCAGCTGGCCCAACGTCACAGCCAAAGGCTCGATGAGATGAGTCGCGCAGCACTACAAACCGGAACAGACCACACCCCGGGCTGGCTGCGTCCCCAACCGGTGCTGGCTCTGGCATCAGTGTGTGTTGCCGTGCTGATCTACTGGATGTTACCCGCCCCCGATCAGAATGCCACCACACCCAACCCCCGGGTTGCCACCATTCCTGACTGGGTACTGGATGAGCAGGTACCGCTGGAGATTCTGGAGGCACCGGAGTTTTACCGTTGGCTGGCGGATCAGATGGCGGCCGAAAAGGCACGACAAGGATGATTGTGGACAAGAGGTGCCTCATCATCGGTTCGGCCATGCTGTTGGCTATTGCACCGATTCAGGCAGGGGAACCACCCGCAACCCTGCCCAAGGAGTTTTTACAGCAACTACCCCTGCTGATGACCCTGTCGGATCAGGAGATCGAAGGCTTGCTGGCCTCGATGCAGGCGGAGCAGAAAAGCGATGCAACCACGCCCGCCAGCAATCCCGGCAGAGAGGAAACAGATCATGAAGACTAGATTACTATTCTTGCTACTACTACTACTGATATCTGCACAGACAGTGTGGGCCGAACCGCCTGCCCCACAGTGGCAGTCACTCAAGCCCGAGACGCAGCAGGTGCTGGGACAGTTCAGGGAGAACTGGTCCACGCTGTCTCCGCAACAGCGCCGGCAACTGAAAACCCTGGGTGAAAAATGGCTGTCGCTGCCTGCACAGAAGCGCAATGAGCTGTGGCAACGTTTTCAGCGCTGGCAGATGCTCGCTCCCGACAAGCGTCACTCCATGCAGCAGGCCTATGAGCAGTTCAAGGCGTTACCCGAGGCGGAACGGCAGCGCATGATGGAGAGTCATCACCGCTTCCAGGGCATGAACCCGGAACAGCAGCGGGAGATGATGGAGCGCTTCCAGCAGTTCCATGAGCGCATGGGAGGCCATTCGCAGGGAGGACACATGCCAAACATGATGGGTAACGGCCAGGGTATGCCCGGCTCAATGGGAGGTCATCGTTGAAGTACAAGATTGTCGTGCTGTCTCTCGCCACATCGCTCTCTGCAGCCCTCCATGCCGAGAGCTCCATCAGGCTCAGCAGCAGCCTGAGCTATATCAATCAGCAGAATCTGCAATCAACCCGGGTGGCCGGTGCATCCGGTACGGTCAGCAGCGCCCGCACCGGGCTGCAACTGGATGGGAGCTGGCAGTGGCAACAGTTCAATCCCCGGGGAGGCTATTCCGTGAGCGGCGATGCCAGCCTGAACCGGGGGCTTGATGACGCCGGCAATATTCGTTCACTCACCCTTGGCGGCAGCTGGATGCATGCCGTCAACCCAAACTGGCTGAGCCGCGTCAGCCTCCGCTTCAGCAACTACCTGGACGATGACCAGCCCGCGTACAACTCTCAAACCGGAGGCGCCGGGTTTAGCGTTGGCTGGTTCGGAGAGCAGGGTGCGGGGCTGGATATCAACAGCTCGTGGCAGCGGGAAGCATACGATGATGATCCCGTGGCCTCTTATCAGGCCACGCGCATCTCCCTGGGTGGACGCTACTATTTCTCCCACCAGCGCAGTGCGCCATACTGGAGCACAGGGGCAGAGATCAGCCGGTTCGATGCTGACCTGTCCGGCTACAGCCATGATGCCTATCTGCTCACTATCGGTTACAGCGGATGGCACTGGCAGCAGTTGAAGGGTGACATTCTGCTGCTCTGGCGCAACAACCGCTTCGGGGAGATCACGACAACCCCCACCGCCATGAACCACCAGGAACAGATGGGCATGGGTGGCTCCCACCCCGCCATGTCCGGCAACAGTCAGAGCGAATCCCGACAGGACAGCTATCTCACCACCACCCTGAACCTGTACTACCCGATGGGCAGACAGTGGCAACTGGTCGGCAGTCTCAGCGCCGGCCAGTACCGTTCCAATATCGCCGATGATCGGCCGCTGTTGAGCCTGTATCTGGGTGCAGCTATCGAGTATTGAATTTTTTTTTGCCCGTACAGACTTTTGTGCACTCTACCAGAGGGGTTACAAGAATATCATAAAAGTCTTATATTTAGACTAATAACCTGTTTTTCAAATGGAATAATTTTCCTTCCGAGCACCTTTTTTCTTGAAAAATTTATTCTCTCCCGCTGTCAACCGATGGAGATCTCATGCCGATAGGGGGAGCACCAAGGGGGATTTTCCCGCCTACTCAGGAGTAACCAATGACATTTAAAAAAACAGCCATCGCCTTGAGCATTACCGTCGCCCTCACCTCCATGGCCGGGTGTATCAACGATAATAATAGTACCGAAACCCAAACCCTTTCGGGCAGCCTGTTCAAGGGTCCCATTGACAACGCCATCATCCGCATCACCGACAAAGATGGCAAGGTGCTGGCCAGCGGCGGTAGCCGTGCCGGTCTGTTTCAGGTGGAAGTTCCTTCTCTGGACGAAGGAGCCATCTTTATAGAGAGCCTGGGTGGAAGCTATACCGATGAGGCCACCGGGGAAACCGTCACCCCCGACTCCAGCACCGGACTGATGACCGTATTCAGCACCGCGGAACTGAACACCATTCTCAAAAACCGGCAGTACATCGCCATGACGCCGGAAACTACCCTGCTGGCCAGGATGGTTAAAAAGGAGCTGGCCACGGGCAAAAATGTAACCACCGCCATCGAAGAGACCAGCATCCTGATCAAAACACAACTCATCGACGGCACCACGCCCCTGCCGGTGAGTTCCGGAGATGAAATCCTGCGTATCGGGAATCTCACCTCCACCCTGCCAGCCAATCAGAATGAAGCCCTGGCCCGCAACCGCGCCATCAGCTTTTCCTACGAGGCGAAAAACATGAACCTTGCGCCGGGGCAGGTTTTTGAACTGATTGAAAAAAGAACGCTGGATCTGGAGGATGGCGAGCTGGATGGCCGCCAGAATGATACCCCGTTGCGGATCACAGACAAAGATGAGGTAACAATCGAACTGGGACAACGCGATCAGAAAAACGGCTACAGCCAGGCCCGCGCAGAGCTACTGAATAACACCCTGGGACGTTTCATGTCCGGTGAAATCAGTGATGATGAACGCACCGGGCTGGAACGGATGGGCATCGATCTGGATCGCTTCGATCGGATGCAGCAACAGAACGACAACGCCGCCAATGAGACGGCCACTCATCTGGCCGCTACCAACCTGCCTGACTTCAAGCACCTGCCAGTGCTGGACGATGAGGACGGCAACCCCGACGATAACCAGGGCACCTATACGCTCACTGTAGAAAAAGATGTTCAGGTAACCATCGACACCCCCGACGGCAGCTGGATCACTCCGATGCTGCGCTACAATGGCTCGGCCCTGCCACCGGTAATCCGCGCCAAACGGGGCGATGTAATGACCTTTCCGGTCACCAACAATCTGGACGACATGACCACTGTCCACTGGCACGGGTTCAAGATCCCGGGAGACCAGGACGGCGGCCCGGAC
Organism: Gammaproteobacteria bacterium; assembly: GCA_024277575.1. GTDB lineage: Bacteria > Pseudomonadota > Gammaproteobacteria > Thiohalospirales > Thiohalospiraceae > DRMK01. Next base: position 8,487 of record JAJRUX010000168.1, read on the forward strand.
TTTCCCATCGCCGCCGGGGAATCACGCACCTACAGCTTCACCATTAACCAGCCGGCCGCACCACTCTGGTTCCACCCGCATCCACATGAAAAAACCGGTGAGCAGGTCTATCACGGTCTGGCCGGGGTATTTCTGGTTGACGACGAGATCAGCCGCCAACTGGAAGCCGACAAAAAGCTGCCGGCAGGTCAGTACGATATTCCGCTACTGATTCAGGATCGGCGCTTCAAGGAAGAGAACGGCGGCGTGCGGGAACTGGCCTACAAAACACGCGGTGAAGATGTAGACGGCAACCTGGGGGATGTCATCCTGGTCAACGGCGTAGAGCTGCCAAAGCTCAATGTCGAGAGCCGCAAATACCGTTTCCGGATCTATAACACCTCCAACGCCCGAAACATGGATATCGCCCTGAGCAATGGCGCGAGCTTTCATGTAATAGGAACCGATGGCGGACTGCTGCCCGAGCCGGTCGAGACCGATCACATCCTGCTGGGAGCGGCAGAGCGTGCTGAAATCGTCATCGACTTCAGCGGCTACAGCATCGACGACAAGGTCATGTTGATCAGTCGCCCATTCAACGGCAGCCTGATGATGGGGATGAATGGCGGTATGGGTAACATGGGCGGGATGAACCAGAGTTCAATGAATCCTGGCGGTATGGGCTCCGGCGACATGGGTTCCGGTGGCATGGGTTCCGGTGGCATGGGTTCCGGTGGTATGGGTTCCGGTGGTATGGGTTCCGGTGGTATGGGAGGAATGCCTGACATGATGGCCAATGGACAGCGTTTCGACATCATGCGTTTCGACATCACCACTGCCGTCACCGATGATGTCACCCTCTATACCCGTCTGCCGGATGGTGCCGATATCCACACCCGTCTGACAGCAGAGGATGCTACCCAGAGCCGCGAGTTCGTCATGAGTATGGGCATGGGTAATATGAGCGGCAACATGGGCGGAGGCATGAGCTTCCTCATCAACGGCAAATCGTTCGCCATGAACCGGGTCGATGAGCAGGTTGACGCAGGCGCCACCGAGATATGGGCTATAAGCAACACCTCCCCCATGGCGCATCCGTTCCACGCCCACGCCATTCAGTGGCAGATACTGGACCGTAACGGTACCCCTGCAAGCGGTGTCGACCTGGGCTGGAAAGACACCGTGCTGGTGCAGCCAGGTGAAACAGTGCGCATTATCGGCTCCTTCGATCCCGTCATCAACACCGGGAAGTACATGTACCACTGCCATATCCTTGAACATGAGGATGCTGGAATGATGGGAACCTTTGAAGTGAAATAGCGCCCGGGACCAGCTAAAAGGCTGGACGGGGATAACACCAACAGGTGTTATCCCCTTTTTTTATTACGCCGGCAACCAGCTCATTGAGGAAGGGCACGGCGGAGTGTGGAAATATCACACACACTGGCTTGCGGCAGTTGACCATATACCCCATTTTTGTGCTACGCTACACAGCGTTCAACTCGCCACCCCGACTGTCGCCAACGTCCCCTTTGCAACCACTGGTGGAGTAATCTCGCTTTACATTACAGGCCAATACCTGTCGGCGCCCTCTGCCATCGGTTTCATCGCAGCATTCGGGGTTGCAATACTGAACAGCATCGGGCTGATCCCCCTGTTGACCCTCACACTACTTCCGGCGTTCCATGAGTGGATGGAGGGACTCAGCAACCGGTAAACGGAAGCTCCCTGACCACTTTTGGTTTACGGATATATTTGGAGAAATTATCATGAAAAAAACCTGCTTGTTAGCTGCCGTATGTTTCGCACTTTCCACTACCTATGCCGTTGCGGAGGATGATCACCCCTCCGAAAACATGCACCAGAAGATGGACTCATCCATGCCGATGCATGACAAGGAGAAGTGCGACATGATGTCGAAGATGAAATCGGAAAAAATGAAACAGATGATGCAGAAGAAGCAGAACCACATGCAGGCGGTGGAAAAGCGACTGGCCAACATCGAAAACCTGCTCCAGCAACTGGTGGATCTTCAGAAGCAGAAGAGCCCCGAACAGGCGGCCCAGTGAAATCACTGGCCCGATAGCACCATGGCGGAATAACCACCCCGACTCCCCTGCTTCGTTCTTCGAAGACGGGGATCGGGGGTGGCTGTTCCGAATCGACAGAGGGGAGCGTCACCGAAGTCAAACCAGAGCTATTAACCCGGCAACAATATAGATCGCATTCAGGGCTTCAGGCATGGGCTGGAACAAGGCGCAGCACGCAGGCAAGGGTTGTTCCCTTGCCAAGTGTTGCAACGGCCCATGCCTGAAGCCCCTAACAGGCTGATATTAAAAGACAGGCTATCGTGTGCCGGTTTGCGGACTGTGTTAGCAAAACTTGCTGTAGGGTGGGCTACAGCGGCGTTTTGCTGCCTTGCCCCGCAAACCGGCACACGATAGCTGAATACGATCTATATTGTTGCCGGGTTAATAATATGTGAAGAAGAGCACACTGGTAAAACCGTAGTACTCCGCCAGGCTGTTAATTCAGCATGCAGCATCCCGTCAAAGGATAATGATGGCAGGATTTGTGCTGTTTTGTTGCGAAAGTTTATTAACCCGGCAACAATATATATCATTGCCGGGTTAATAAACTATTGAGCCCATGATCGACAGTTTTTCCTCCTGAAAACATAAAAAGGACAACAATGGCATCAGGATTTTTTGCCCTTTTCGATGACGTTGCAGCACTCCTGGACGACATCGCAACGATGAGCAAGGTGGCCACCAAAAAGACAGCAGGAATTCTGGCTGACGATCTGGCCGTCAACGCTGAAAAGGCCACGGGCTTCGCCGCCTCCAGAGAGCTCCCCGTGCTGTGGGCCATCACCAAGGGCTCCCTGCTAAACAAGCTCATTATCCTCCCCTTTATCTTTCTGTTGAGCACCTTCGCCAACTGGCTGATCGTTCCGATACTGCTGGTCGGTGGACTCTATCTAGCCTATGAGGGTGCAGAAAAGATCTACGAATATTTTATTCCCCATCCGGAGAAAGAGAAGAAAACCCGCATCGAACCGGACATCTCCAAAGAGAAGATTCTGGTGCATGAAAAGGCAAAGATAAAATCGGCCATCGTCACCGACTTTATTCTTTCGCTGGAGATCATCATCATCGCCCTGGGAACTGTCCTGGAGAAACCGTTGTTCGTCCAGATCGTGGTCGTTTCGTTCACCGCCCTGCTGGCCACTGTAGGTGTCTACGGGGTAGTCGCACTGATCGTAAGAATGGATGATTTTGGATACCGGCTTTTGCAACTGGGCGGTGGAAGCAGCACTGTTTCCGGAAAGATGGGCAGACTGTTAATCAATGCGCTGCCAAAGGTGATCCGGTTTCTGACTGTCATCGGCACGCTGGCCATGCTCCTGGTCGCCGGCGGCATCTATCTGCACAACATCGAGTCACTGCATCATCTGCTCGCCGCCCTCCCCTCAATGGTGGCCACACTGCTGGTGGGACTTGTGACAGGAATGGTGGCACTTACGGTAGTAAAAATGTTCGGAGCCGTGGCGAAAAGATCCGGTTCTGCACATTAACAGCAACTGTGTTTTCACCTGAATCCGCGAGTTCGGGGCGGATGAAGCGTGCAACTACTTGATTCGTATCGCGTAATGAGAAATCGAGGAGATAGTGGGGACTATTGCCGAAATTTTTCATATAGCGAGACGAGTCAATGAGTTGTGCGATTCGCCGTCATGAACTCACGGATTCAGGTTTTCAATAAGCCCTACCCCGTGATAGGGTTAAGTTTAGCGAAGCATAAACACCACCGGCACGACAAATTCCAGCTGCGGACGGGGATCGTTTTCCGGCATGGGTGGAAACGGATCCGCCCGCCGCGCCATCTCAAGCGCTGCCTTGTCCAGCAACCGATTGCCGGTGCGCTGCTCCAGTTTTATCTGCAATGCTCGCCCGGCACGGTCAATCACAATACGCAATATCCCCTCCCCCTCAATGCGCAGGCGTTTGGCACGGCGTGGGTATTTTTTATGCTTTTCCAGCCAGGCAACCAGTAGTTGTTCATACTTCGCGGTGGCAGCTTCGCCCAGTGGTACAGCGCTGGTCTCCACCGGGCGAGGTGGCGGATTTTTTATCGGGGCTTCGACAGGTTGGGGGGTAGCCGGTGGAGGTTCAGGTGCCACCTTTTGAACGGCGGGTTCAGGTTTCGGCGCAGACCTGGGTTTCGGGACAGGTTTCAGCTCGGACAGAGGCACGGGAATTTTATTCACCGCAGGTTCAGGAGGTGGCGGCGCAGGAATTGGGGGGTCGGGAGTTGCCGTTTTCTCCATAACAGGTGTTATCAAACTGATCCGAAGCGGTGGCGGAAGATGTTCCGGCAACGGTGCAGATTTTAGCGGCTCCAGCCAGACTGCAACACCACCATGCAACAGCAAGGCGATGAGTACTGCCACACTCATCTGAAAACGGGTAAGGCTCATGACCCTATTTTGGAATGGTTGCCAACGCCACACTACTGCCACCGGCAGCGCGAATCTCATCCATGACCCGAAGCATCTGTTGCACTTCAGTATGGGCATCACTTTTGAGGGTGATAGCGGAATCGGCACCCTGTTTTAGCCGTGATTCTATCGCCATCCGCAGACTCCCCAGCTGGATGCGATCGCCGTTGAGGAAAAGTTCACCCCTGCTGTCCAGCGATACTGTGATTGGCGTCGTCTCTGTCGTGCTGGCACTGCCTGATTCCGGAAGTTCCAGCTCAACGGCCTCCGGCACCAAGAAGGTGCTGGTAAGCATGAAAAACACCAGCAGCAAAAAAACAATGTCGATCAATGGCGCGATATCAAGATGGGAATGGATGCGCGCACGGCCCTCAAATTCCATGGCTTTCATCCTCGATTCTATCATCGTCCCGGGTCTCGACACGCTGCGGACTTTTACCAAAGTAGCGCAGCACCCGCACAGTGGAATCTTTCATCGCGGCACGCACGTGATCAACCTCTCCCTCCAGCCAGTAGAAGGCTCCCATGGCGGGAATTGCCACCGTAAGACCAAAAGCGGTGGTTAACAGAGCCTCCCAGATTCCGCCAGAAAGAATGGAGGGATCGACGCGGCTGCCGGCCTCTTCAAGGCGCATAAAGGCGGCAATCATGCCGGTTACCGTGCCAAGCAGTCCCAGCAGCGGGCTCAGATGGGCAATGGCGGACAGCCCGCGCAGCCAGGATTCGAGATCACGGATCCGGGCCGAACCCACCCGGCTCACTTCAGCCTCGGTATCCTGTGCAGACATAGCCGGATCAACACCGCAGCGGACTGCACTTTCCATCACCCGGGCAACCGGGCTGCGCTGTTGCCGCAGCAGCTCCAGTGCCTTGTTGTTTTCCCCATCATGCAGTGCGGACAGAGCCGGTTCGACAAATTCCGAGTGGCGCAACCCGCTACGCAAAAACTGGAACAGTTTGGCCAGGATAATGGCAACCGCCAAAACCGATAGCACCAGTAGCACTATCATTATCGGCCCGCCTTGCTGGAACAGACTCACAATACTCATAAGCTCTCAATCACTGATAAAAAAACATGGGGAAACCCGCAGGAGATCCCCATGCACAAGGGGTTGTTTTTTTCGGTTCCCATGCGCAGCATGGAGGTCAGGCATTCACATCGCCACTTCAATACCGGCATAGGCAAACTGGGGCATACCTCCCCGTGGTCCATGGGGCTGACGCGACACCAGGTACTCCTCATCCAACAGGTTTTGCACACCACCGAACAGTTTGACGCTATCTTTGATGCGATAGAAAACGGAAAGATCGGTGACAAAATGGCTGTCGGTCTTGCCGAAGCGGGCATCGGGATCACCATTGCCATTGAGCTGTTCTTCCACATTGTTGGCGCTGGTCCAGGTTTCACTCACATAATTACCTGAAACAGAGACCCCCCAGCGGGCCGATTCGATGCCCGTTCCCAGGCTGGCGGTCAGCTCCGGAATGTACGGTACCTTGTTGCCTTTTTCACCGAAGCTGAAAATGGATTCCGCATCGGTAGAGCGGGCATCATTCTGCTGTTCGGCATTGGTCCAGGTCATGCTCAGAAACCAGGGATTGCGCAGTCGCCAGCCACTGGCGATACCTGCATCGTACTGAACCGCCAGTTCGAGACCGGAGGTGGTCACTTCACCAAAGTTTTCATTGTCGCCCGTGCCCACACCACCGACATTGTCAATCACCACCAGATCCTTGAAGGCGGTATGGAAAAGGGTCGCTTCAGCCGCCAGCGCCTGCCGGGAGTTGGTATAACGGGCGCCCGCCTCGAAAGAGGTGCTGGTTTCGGGGTCGAGTCCGCCACGGGTACCCCGGGGGCTGGGTGGTGAAAACCCGGTGTGTACCCCGCCAAATCCAGTCCAGGAATCATTGAACCGCCAGGCAGCACCTACCCCCCCCGCAGTCATGTCAAAGCTGTTTTTGCCATCCCGCCCCTTGGTGCCCCCGGGTCCCTGCAGCGTCCCCTTGGGCTCTTCGGAGATCTGCTCCAGTTTCTCATAACGAACACCGGGCACAACGGTCAATCTGCCCATCTCGATGGTGTCTTGAATGAACAGTGCCAGGGCTTTGGTTTTCTGTAGACGATTACCAGCATTCCCCGGTATACCTGGCGTCATGCCGGAGATGGTTCCATTGGCGTTCTGGGCATATTTGTCCTCCCACTGGAAACGCCGCACTTGATCCTGATGGGAGCGGATCCCGGCGTTAATCTCATGCTGCGCACTACCTGACTCAAAGCGGTAATAACCGACAACATCCACCCCTCTGGCGTTGTACTCACGATTATTCGCCTTTATTTTCAATTCGCAGGCTGCACTGCCTCTCATGCATTCCTGCGCCGCACCGGGAGTGGCCAGCACCCTGGACAGATTCTGCCCATCCACCTTGTTGAGCTTGTACCAGTTGCGCGTAAAATCGTTGTTGTACAGCGTTGCAATAATATCCAGATCGTCGTTGGGGCTGATGGCATAGCGCAACGAGGTCTGGGTCTGTCTGGAATCCATGTTGTCAAAACGCGATGCGGCGTAACGGCGTGTTGGATTCCTTCTGAAATCCATCTCGCTCAAACCAAGGTAGGTCTCATTCGCATCCAGCTTGCTGCTGCCATGTTTCAGTTCGATACGCTGATAGATCTCCGTGGCCGGCTCCCACGAAAGTTTGATTAACGCATCCGTCTTCGTGAAGCCGGTATCATCACCGTTACGGAAATCGGAGGTCTCATCAATATGCTTGAAACCATCATTGCGGCGTTTGTATCCCTCCACCAACAGACCGAAATGGCCGCTCTCTGAACCAAAGGTATTCCCCACATAGGCGTGGGTGCGCAGCTCGTTGAAACTGCCGAAGGTTGATTTCAGATAGGCGGTCTCCCCGGTAGGGATTGGGGTGGAGAGATAGTTGATAACACCGCCCGTGGTATGGGGGCCATATTTGATTTGGCTCGAACCCTTCAGCACCTCCAGCCCGCTCATGCGTCCCGTGGTAGGTGCATAGTAGGCAGCCGGCGCAGAGTAGGGTGCTGACGCCATCATCACCCCATCTTCCATAATGGTGATCTTGGAGCTGCGTGTAGTATCAACCCCGCGCAGGCTGATACTGGGGAACAGGCCAAAACCACCCTCCTCCCGCACATAGACCCCTGGCACCTTGCGCAGCGCCCGGTTTATATCATCGTAGTTCTGTTGACGTATATCCTCTTTGGTAACGATCTGGGCAGAACCGGGAAGTTTTTCAATATTGGCCGGATTACCGATTACCATTATCTTGTCCAGTATTCTGGTGTCTGAACCGGCACCTGAACCATCATCCGCAGCACCCGCCGACATCGCCAGACCCATGGCAGCCACAGCACAAACACAAAAAGATAACCCACTGTTTTTATTCACCTTAACACTCCCTCAACTATTACCGTAAAAAGAAAACAAGCCATTCGCTCCCCATCACGGAACGAGCTGACTGGCTGGCTTACTACAGGCCTGGCAATAATAAGGAAAGGCTTGTCTGGCTGGCTGGGAATACTTGTACCACAAGAACAATATCAATGCAAATAATAATTGTTCGTATTTGCGTTGACTTCCAGTTTAGAACAGCTATGATTCACATTGACGATGG
>JAJRUX010000169.1 GCA_024277575.1 Gammaproteobacteria bacterium
TGGGTTGCTGCCTCGGCTTCCATTATCAGTTGATTCCACTGCGCCGTCAGCAGAGGTGTTTTATTGCCAACCATAGATGAGTCCCGCGAAAATAACACTGCCTTGTGACTTATGTCGTCAGGCAAGATATGAGGCTTTAACAGCTGCTAAGTTAAAGAGAGTTGTGAGGGGCTTTCGGTGAACTGTATGGAGGTAAAATTTGAACTGGTCACCTCACATCAGAATATTTGATTGCGGAAAAAAGAAAATTTATTTCTATTCCAATGTATGCTTTGATGTACCTGAATGGCTACTTTTTCCGCTGCCAATGGCCGGATTTCCCTCCGGATTTTTCCTGTAACCGCACTTTGTCGATAGTCATTCCGCGATCGACAGCCTTGCACATGTCATAAATGGTGAGCAAGGCAATCTGCACGGCGGTAAGTGCCTCCATTTCCACACCGGTTTGGCCGCTGGTTTCCACACGGGCCCGGCAGTACAAAGCACTCTCTTCGCTTGCTGTCTGAAAATTCAGTTCAACACGGGTAATATTCAACGGGTGGCACAGGGGAATAAGATCGGCGGTTTTCTTGGCCGCCATGATCCCGGCGATGCGGGCAATGCCCAGTACATCCCCCTTTTTGTGTTTCCCGGCAATGATTAATTCCAGCGTATCGGGTTGCATCTGGATACGGCCCTCAGTAATGGCGACGCGGTGGGTGGTGGTCTTTTCTCCCACATCAACCATGTGGGCTTCGCCGGAGCTATTGAAGTGAGTCAGCTTATTCATTGAATTCAGGATAAAGATGCTGTGTGAGTAAGGATTTTCATGATAGTCTGACTACCATGATTCTGTAAACCTGACAGGTGACTCGGATGGCCATCAAGGTTAAATTTTTTGCCAGTTTGAGGGAGCGTATGGGGCGCGAGGAAGTGATTGTTGACGCCCAAAGTGTCGGAACAGTGGCCGGTGTGTGGCAACAGGTGACCGGTGATAAATTACTGCCGGCCAATCTTCTCATGGCTGTTAACATGGAGTACGCTGAGCCGGATAGCGTGGTGCAGGATGGCGATGAAGTGGCCTTCTTTCCGCCGGTGACAGGGGGTGGCGATGTTTGTTGAGATCCGTACCGAAGCGTTTGAGCCCTGGCAGGAGCTGATGGATTTTCAGCGGCAGATGTCCGGGGTGAGTGGCAAGTATGGCGCAACCACAGCATTTGTCGGTACGATGCGTGATTTCAACGAGGGTAATGAGGTGCAGGGTATGTTCCTGGAACATTATCCGCGGATGACTGAAAAACATCTAGAGATGATTGCTGCGGAAGCGATGCAGCGGTGGGAACTGCTTGATGTCCTGATTATCCACCGTGTGGGAGAGATACGTCCTGATGATCCCATCGTTCTGGTTGCTGCCTGGACCGCCCATCGTGCTGCGGCTTTTGAGGCGGCTCGTTATTTGATTGAGGAGCTGAAATCACGAGCCCCATTCTGGAAAAAAGAGTCTTTGTCGGAAGGGGAACGCTGGGTAGCAAAAAATACTCCTGCTGATTGATTTCATCACACTACAAAAAGCCGCAGAACCGTACCGAAGCTAATTGGTTTATCAATAGCTGGTTAATAACTAATTGTAAATTCAGGTTTTTACTGCATGAAGTTGCAGTAATGTGCCACTATAAATATAATTGATATTTGTCACTTTCCTATTGCTCATGTCTACAGAAAACGAGAATACCGTCGTACCGTTATCAAAGCGCAAAATTGCCTGCAAGGATTGCAGCCTGTTTCAGATCTGCTTGCCGGTGGGAATCACTGGTGAAGAGCTGGAGCGGCTTGAGCAGATTATCCAGCGCCGCCGCCCGGTCAAGCGAGGGGACCACCTTTATCACGGTGGTGACCCGTTTCGATCCATTTACGCGGTCCGTAGTGGCTCGATCAAGAGCTATGTGCCCACCGAGAGCGGTAATGAGCAGGTAACCGGATTTCATCTGCCGGGCGAACTGCTTGGTCTGGATGCTATCAGCAACAGGATTCACCCCTGCTCCGCCAAAGCCCTGGAAACCACCAGTGTGTGTGAAATTCCCTATGAGCAGTTTGAGTTACTGAGTAATGAGATGCCGGTCCTGCACCGTCAGCTGATTACGCTGATGAGCAAAGAGATCTTTGAGGAAGAGACCCACACTGTACTGTTGGGAAAAAAGAGCGCGGAGGAACGGCTGGCGGCCTATCTGTTCAGTATTTCATCGCGCTATCATCGGCGCGGTTTTTCCGCCAGTGAGTTTTATCTGAGCATGTCACGAAATGATATCGGCAACTATCTTGGCTTGGCGGTGGAGACGGTGAGCCGGATGTTCACTCGCTTTCAGGATGATGGACTGCTTAGCGTTGAGCGCAAACATATCATTATTCACGACCTTGGACGGCTGAAAGCACTGGCAGGGGCCGTTCCTGGAAAGTGTGGTGAGCAGTTTTTCTGTCTGAGAAACTCCTGAGATATTGAACCGCCTCTTAGAGACAGTGTGACCAATCGTACCGGTTGGTTCCAAAGACAAAAAAGTCGGGGTTGAGAAGGGAATCCTTCGTGTTGTAACGCAGCGGCTGCATCCGGGTGTCGGTCATGTGGCCTCCCGCCTGTTCGACAATGCACTGTGCTGCTGCAGTATCCCACTCTGAGGTTGGCCCCAATCGGGCATAGAGATCAGCTGTTCCTTCCGCTACCAGGCATGATTTGAGTGAGCTGCCTACCGATATCGTCTCGTGAGTGCCGATGTTGACCAGTAACCGCTGCTGGCGTGAATTGCAGCGGGCCCGGCTTACCGCAATGACAGGAATATCTCTTTTTTGTCGCGCCTGGATCTGTTTTGGCTCTGCTCCTGATTCCTGCTTGTATGCACCACTCTTTCGGCTGGCGAAATAGCTGATTCCGCTGACCGGTGCATGGATTACACCAAGTACCGGGCTGTGTTTTTCGATCAGGGCGATATTGACTGTGAACTCGCCATTGCGCTTGATAAACTCACGGGTACCATCCAAAGGATCTACCAACCAGTAGCAGTGCCAACGGGCGCGTTCGCCAAAGGGGATATCGGCGGACTCTTCAGACAGTACCGGCAGTTCGGGAGTAAGTGCTTTCAATCCGTCGATTATGGTGTGGTGTGCAGCGAAATCGGCTTCGGTTACGGGTGATTCATCTTTTTTATGGGCGATATTGAAATCACCCTCGTAAATATTGAGGATTTTCTGCCCCGCCCCCCTGGCAATGGCAATAACCGGGTCCAACAGGCTGACGCATCGTCTGGAGTAGGAATCAGCCGCCATTGAGATGTTCTTTGATGATAAACAGTGCCGCAAGGGTGCGAGCTTCGGTACACTCCCCACTGCGCCATAGTTTGTCGATTTCGGTCAAAGTCCAGGGAACTACTTCAAGCTCTTCGGGTTCGTCTCCCTCCAGCCGTTGTGGATAGAGCTCTCGTGCCAGAACGATCTCTGTTGCATGGCCCAAAAAACCCGGGGCCAGAGTAAGGGAGGTAATATGCTCAAGCTGCGCCGCCCCGTAGCCGACCTCTTCCATAAGTTCACGGTTGGCGGCTTCCAGCAAGGGCTCATCCGTCTCGATGCGCCCTTTGGGGAAACCCAGCTCGTAACGTTCTGTACCTGCGGCATACTCACGCACCAGCAGCACCGTATCTCTGTCAAGCATCGGAACAATAAGCACAGTACCTTTTGTTGCGCCCCGCAGTCGCTCGTACTGGGTGATGGTGCCGTTGGAAAACTCCAGATCCAGTGCCTCGATATGAAACAGGCGTGATTTGGCAACGATTGTTGTCTTGAGTATCCGGGGCTTTTTGCGCACGGCGGATGGTTTCCCTGCAATTGTTCTAAAGACAAATCCTGCTGCCGCAGAGCTGGCCCGGCAGTCAAAGATGTCTGTCTGGTGAATCTGGTAGATCATATTAACCCAATTCACGGTTTCTGTCTGAAAATGAAGGTGGCGGATTACCGGCGGGTTTTTGGCCTGTAATCGTCAATCTTCTGTCATCTCGATAGCCGTTGCGGCCTCGATTATCCATTCAATTCTTCCCTTGAGGCTGGGTTGTCTGCTGCGCTCTACCCAGGCATACAAATTGCTACTGGTTACGGGACAGAGATAATGCGGATACGGAAAAATCATGGCTAAAGAGAAAGAAGAGACAGGTACCGGGGGGGGCTCCGGAGCCTCGATGACCAAGTTGATTATTGTCATCGTCGTGTTGCAGCTGGTTATGTTTGGCGGTTTTGGAGCATTTCTCCATTTCAGCGGCGCACTTGGAGGTGGTGGAAACCATGAAGCAGCTGCTGCGGATGACAACTCTCATGGAGGGGAGGAGGAGGCAGCTCATGAAGAAGCTCCACCCATCTACATTGCCCTGGAGCCGGCATTTGTGGTGAATTTTACCAGTGAATCGGGAGGGTCCCGTTTTATGCAGGCAACCATTCAAGTGATGACTCGGGATCCGGAGATTGAGAAGGCGGTTACCACCCATATGCCGGTTATCCGTAACAGTATTGTGCTGCTGTTGAGCAGCCTGAGCGTGGATGATGTAGCCGGCATTGAGGGTAAGGAAAAGTTGCGCACCGAGGTGCTGGAAAAGATCCGTGAGATTTTGAAAGAGCGTACCGGAAAGCCCGGTGTGGAAGAGGTCTACTTTACCAGTTTTGTGATTCAGTAGAAGAGAAGCAGGAATCTGGAACCATGTCTGCCAGCGAACTGTTATCCCAGGATGAGATCGATGCCCTGTTACACGGGGTAGGGGATGATGAGGTTGAGGAGGAGCCGGCTCCCACCGGTCCGCAAGAGTACGATCTCGCTACCCAGGAGCGCATAGTCCGTGGGCGCATGCCCACCCTGGAGATGATTAATGAACGGTTTGCCCGGCTGTTCCGGGTCAGCATGTTTAATCTGCTGCGCCGCAGTGCAGAGATCTCGGTGGGCGGGATAAAGACCATCAAGTTTGGAGAGTATATCCATAGCCTCTTTGTTCCCACCAGTCTCAATTTGATCCGGATTCACCCGTTAAGGGGAACGGCACTGCTGGTACTGGAGCCGAAGTTTGTTTACTCCGTTGTGGACAATTTTTTTGGGGGGGGTGGCCGTTTTCACGCCAAGATAGAGGGGCGTGAATTTACGCCCACCGAGCAGCGGGTTATCCAGATTGTTCTGGAAGATGTTTTCAAGGATTTGAAAAAAGCGTGGGCGCCGGTGCTGGAGATTGATTTCGAGTTTCTGAATGCAGAGGTCAATCCCCAGTTTGCCAACATTGTCAGCCCCTCCGAGATTGTGGTTGTCACCACCTTTAATGTGGAGATGGACGGTGGCAGTGGTGATGTCCATGTCACCATGCCCTATTCGATGCTTGAGCCGATTCGCGATATCCTCGATACCGGTATGCAAAGTGAACGGACGGAAACGGATGACCGCTGGCTGAAAACCATGCGGGATGAGCTGGAAGATATGGATGTCACAATCAGTGTCGATCTTACTCAAACGGAATTGACCCTGGGTGAACTTGCCGAACTCAAACCGGGAGATATCATCCCCATTGAGTTGCCGGAGCAGGTGCTGGTGAAGGCAGAAGAGATCCCCGTGTTTCGCGCCACTTACGGGACAGCAGACAAGAAATGGGCAGTCAAGGTAACCGAACTGATTGAGCGTCCGGTGCAAACGAGTTTCCGTTGATACAAAAAGAACATGATACGACTGGAGGTATGACCGGTGAGTGAACAGGCAGAGGCAGAGACAGAAGAGCTGGTTGAGAATACAGCCGAACAGCCGCAGGAACAGGATGCGGTTGATGAGTTGCTTGATGGTGTTGAGCAATCTGAGCCCGATGCCGTTTCGGATGCTGGCGAGACTGAATCTGAAAGTCAGGGTGAAGAGGAAGATGACCCCTGGGCAGAGGCATTGGCGGAGCAGCTGGAAGAAGAGTCCGCTGATACGGCAGCGGCCCCCGCCGACAACGGTGGGAAAAGCTACTCTCCAGCCCCTCTGGATCCGCTGGAAAATGAAAGCAGCTCCGGTAGTGGCAAGGAGGTTGATCTGGATCTTGTTCTGGATATTCCGGTCACGATCGCCATGGAAATCGGGCGCACAAAGATCAACGTCCGCAACCTGCTGCAGTTGAATCAGGGATCGGTAGTGGAGCTGGATCGGCTGGCAGGAGAGCCGCTGGATGTGATGGTGAACGGAACCCTGATTGCTCACGGTGAAGTGGTAGTGGTAAATGAAAAATTCGGGATTCGTTTGACCGATGTGGTCAGTGCCCAGGAACGACTGAAGAATCTGAAAAAATGAGTAAATCAGGGGGCGGGATTCGGAAGTCAGAGCAAGAAATCCTGCAAGCTCCATGAGAAATCCCAGAAGCATCATTCCGAAATTTGAACGCTGCAAATAAAAATGGAAAAAATTTATCTTTTACTGCTGACGGGAATGGTATCAATGCCGCTGGGGGCAGCCACTGATGCCGAAAAACTGCAACGGCTGGAGACCAGTCCGGTAACAGCGGGTAGTTTGCTGCAGCTGGTTCTGGGGTTGATGTTGGTGCTGGCGGTCATTGCGCTGATTGTCTGGCTGCTGCGTCGGCTGCCCGGCTGGAACAGCAGTGCCAACGGGGCGCTGAAGGTGGTGGCCGCACTGCCGGTCGGGCAGCGGGAGCGCGTGGTGGTGGTGCAGGTGGGTGAGCAGCAGTTGTTGATTGGCGTGGCTGCCGGTCAGGTGGAGATGCTGCATGTGCTGGAACAGCCGTTGCCGGATAGCTCCGCCGCCCAATCAGGAAATGGAAAATTTGCCCGCCGTCTGGCTGCCGCGATCAACAAGAGGGAACAGTAATGTTTCGCCTGCTGCTATTGTTGTCAGGCGTGCTGCTCTCTCTGGATGTGTCCGCTGCACAGGAGGCGTTTCCGGCGCTGACCGTGACCGGCGCAGAGGGAAAACAGACCTACAGCGTGACTTTGCAACTGTTGGCGCTGATGACGGCGCTGACCTTTCTGCCAGCAGCGCTGATTATGATGACTTCGTTTACCCGCATCATCATCGTGTTTGCCATTCTGCGTCAGGCGCTGGGTCTGCCGACCACTCCCTCCAACCAGATTCTTGTCGGGCTGGCGCTGTTTCTGACCTTTTTTATCATGACACCGGTATTTGACCGCATCAACAGTCAGGCGCTACAACCCTATCTGGAAGACAAGCTGGAGTTTCAGGAAGCGGCAGTCAAGGCTGCTGAACCGTTGAAAACTTTCATGCTCGGCCAGACTCGTGATACCGATCTGGCCCTGTTCGTTCGTTTGTCGGGGCAGCAGGAGGGGTTTGAGTCTCCCGCACAGGTGCCGCTGCGGATACTGCTGCCTGCCTTTGTTACCAGTGAACTGAAGACCGCGTTTCAGATCGGGTTTCTGCTGTTTATTCCATTCATCATTATCGACCTGGTGGTGGCCAGTGTGCTGATGTCCATGGGTATGATGATGTTGTCACCGATGATTATCTCCCTGCCGTTCAAGCTGATGCTGTTTGTGCTTGTGGATGGCTGGTCGCTGATTATGAGCACTCTGGCGGCAAGTTTCTATGTCTCCTGAACTTACCATTTCCGTGTTTCAGCAGGCGCTGGAACTGCTGGTGATCATGGTTTCGGTTTTGTTGCTGCCGGCCCTGGCAGTCGGTCTGCTGGTGAGTATGTTTCAGGCGGCAACCCAGATTAACGAAATGACCCTGAGCTTCATTCCCAAGCTGCTGATCACTCTTGCCGTACTCGCCCTTGCCGGTCAGTGGCTGGCACAGATGCTGGTGGACTATACTGCGCGGCTGTTTGAAAGCATCCCTGGCCTGATTGGCTAATCATGGTTTTCACCGCTGCAGAAATAACCGCCTGGATCGGTTCGTTACTGTGGCCGTTTTTCCGCATTGGCGCCATGGTGATGAGTGCCCCAATTACGGGTGCACAGACGGTGCCGATGCGGGTAAAGCTGTTTATTACCCTGGTGCTTACGTTGGTGATCGCACCGCAACTGCCGCCGGTTCCGCAATTTGACCCCTTCAGTCCGATGACGCTGTTGCTGATTATCCAGCAGGTGTTGATCGGTGTGGCGATGGGGACAGCGTTGCAGCTGGTGTTTGCGGCCATTATCACCGGCGGCCAGATCGTTGCCTATCAGATGGGGCTTGGTTTTGCGTCGATGGTGGACCCGCAGAGTGGTGTGACGGTGCCGGTTGTTTCGCAGGTCTATCTGCTGGCAACTTCGCTGTTGTATCTGGCGTTCAATGGGCATCTGGTCTTGATCGAGGTTGTTGCAGAGAGTTTCACCAGCATGCCCATTGCTGCTGATGGATTGACCCGGGATGGTATCTGGCAACTGGTCTCCTGGGGCAGTGAAATGTTTGCCGGTGCGGTGTTGATAGCCATTCCCACTGTCGCGTCTATTCTGGTAGTCAATATCGCTTTTGGGGTGATGGCCCGTGCGGCACCGCAGTTGAATATTTTTGCCGTGGGTTTTCCGGTGACATTGACGCTGGGTTTTCTGGTGATGATGTTTACTTTTCCCAGCTTGCTGCCGCAGACCGAACATCTGGTTCAGGATGTTTTTACCCTGATTCGTACTATTACCGCAGGTAAGTAATGGCACAAAACGACGGTCAGGAGCGCACCGAAGAGGCAACCCCGAAACGACTCCGTGAATCGCGGGAGAAGGGACAGGTTGCCCGTTCACGGGAATTGAGCAGCATGGCGATGCTGCTCTCCAGTGCGGCGGCGCTGCTGTTCATGGGTGACGGGATCGTTACCGGGTTGCTGGATATTTTTGAGAAAAATTTTACCGTCAGCCGTGAGCGTATTTTTGACCCAGCCACACTCCCCAATCTTTTTTTGCAAACCGTTTTTGACGCTGTTCTGCTGCTGGCGCCGTTGTTCATTCTGCTGACTGTCGTTGCGGTGGTTTCATCCATTGCCATCAGCGGCTGGAATTTCAGCGGTCAGGCACTGGCCTTCAAGTGGGAAAAGCTTGATCCCGTCAAGGGGATGGGAAGGATTTTCGCAGTGCGAGGCTTGATTGAGCTGCTCAAGGCGCTGGCAAAATTCCTGCTGATCGGATCGGTCGCCGTTGCCGTGTTATGGAGCAAGGCAGATGCCTTCATGCATCTGGGTGATCAGCCAGTGGACAGTGCGCTTGTCCAGATGGCGAATCTGCTGCTGTGGTCCTTTCTTGCCATCAGCCTGACTATGATCCTGATGGCGCTGCTGGATGTGCCGTTTCAGCTCTGGGACCACGCCCGGCAGCTGAAGATGTCCCGCCAGGAGATCAAGGATGAACACAAACAGACCGAGGGCAACCCCGAAGTGCGCGGCCGTATTCGCCAGCTGCAACGGGAGATGGCGCAGCGGCGGATGATGTCCGATGTTCCCGATGCAGATGTCATTGTGACCAACCCGACCCACTATGCCGTGGCCCTGCGTTATGACCAGCAGCGCATGGGTGCCCCGAAGGTGGTGGCGATGGGCGCCGAACTGGTGGCCGCACAAATTCGTGCTATCGCGGCAGAACATAACGTACCCGTGCTGTCTGCACCCCCGTTGGCACGCGCTTTGTATCACAGTGCAGAGATTGGCGAGGAGATCCCGGCTGGTCTCTATCAGGCGGTGGCGCAGGTGCTGGCCTATGTATTCCACCTGAACAGCGGCGGGGAGCAGGTTGCGGAGCTGAATGAGCTGCCCATTCCTGAAGAGTTGCAGCATGACTGATTTGGTACAAGAGGAAAATTAAATGGCGGAACAGGTCGGGATATTGACAACACTGCGGGAGATCCCGCGTACCGGGCTTGGGGTGCCAGTGCTGGTGATGGCCATGCTGGCCATGCTGGTGATTCCACTGCCGCCGCTATTGCTGGATGTTTTCTTCAGCTTCAATATCGCGCTCTCCCTGGTGATTTTGCTGGTGGCTATCTATACGCTGCGACCGCTGGATTTTGCGGTTTTTCCGGCGGTGATTCTGGTGGCTACGCTGCTGCGTCTGGGGATGAATGTTGCCTCCACCCGGGTGGTGCTGCTTGAGGGGCATACCGGTACCGATGCAGCCGGGCAAGTGATCAACGCCTTTGGTGAGTTTGTCATTGGTGGCAACTACACGGTGGGAATCGTGGTGTTCATCATCCTGATCATCATTAACTTTGTGGTGGTTACCAAAGGCGCCGGCAGAATTTCGGAAGTTACCGCACGGTTTACCCTGGATGCCATGCCGGGCAAGCAGATGGCGATTGATGCAGATCTGAATGCCGGTCTTATCGATCAGGAAGAGGCCAGAAAGCGGCGTGCCGAGGTAACCATGGAGGCGGATTTCTACGGCTCCATGGATGGTGCCAGCAAATTCGTACGTGGTGATGCCGTGGCCGGTATTTTGATTACCGTAATCAATATCATTGGCGGTCTGACCATCGGTATGGCGCAGCACGGCATGGCATTTTCCGATGCGGGTCATAACTACACGCTGTTGACCATCGGTGACGGGCTGGTGGCCCAGATCCCGTCGCTGCTGCTCTCCATCGCCGCCGGCATTGTGGTTTCCCGCGTCTCGTCATCGCAGAACATGGGTGAACAGATCACTCAGCAGCTGTTTGGCAATCCGGTGGCGCTGGCGGTGGCGGCTTCAATCATCGGCATCATGGGGCTGATTCCCGGAATGCCCAATCTTGCCTTCCTTACCCTGGCGGCACTGACCGGAGCGACTGCCTGGTGGTCGTACAAGCGCCAGCTGGGCGAGCAGGCGGAGGAGCAGGAGCAGACTATCGCAGAGCCGGAAGAGACGTCCGACAAGCCGCGGGAACTGAACTGGGATGATGTGGCACCAGTGGACATCATTGGCCTGGAGGTGGGTTATCGACTGATTCCCCTGGTGGATAAAAGCCAGGGTGGCCAGCTGATGGAGCGCATCAAGGGGGTGCGCAAGAAGCTTTCCCAGGATCTGGGCTTTCTGATTCCGGCGGTGCACATCCGTGACAACCTGGATCTCTCCCCCCATGCCTATCGCATCACCCTGATGGGAGTGACTCTGGGGGAGGCCGAAATCCAGATCAACAAGGAGCTGGCGATCAACCCCGGTCAGGTTCATGGAGAGATCAAGGGCATTGCCACGGAAGATCCCTCCTTTGGCCTGCCGGCGGTATGGATTGATCCGGCGCAGCGGGATGAGGCACAGGCGCTGGGCTACACGGTGGTGGATGTAAATACCGTGGTGGCAACCCATCTCAGCCAGCTTCTGCAGTCCCACGCCCATGAGCTGCTTGGCCATGAAGAGGTCCAGCATCTGCTCGACAAACTCAAGCAGAGTGCGCCCAAGCTGGTGGAAGAGCTGGTGCCGAATACCGTTTCTCTGGCCGTGGTGCTCAAGGTGCTGCGCAACCTGCTGGAGGAGGGGATTCCCATTCGTGATATCCGCACCATCGCCGAAACCTTGGCGCAATATGCGCCAAAAAATCAGGATCCAGCCGTTTTGACCGGTCTGGTACGGGTTGCCCTGCGCCGGTTGATTTATCAGCACATCAGCGGGGCTGCGGACGAGCTGCCGGTTATCACCCTCGACCCGCGGTTGGAACAGATATTGCAAAAATCACAGCAGGTCTCGGAAGACGAGGGCGTGGCACTGGAACCCGGGCTGGCCGAGCGGTTGCACACCGGTCTGGCAGAAAAGACCCAGGAGCGGGAGGCGGCAGGAGAACCGGCCGTACTGCTGGTGGCGGCACCGCTGCGCGCACTGTTGGCCCGGTTTGTGCGGCACACTATTTCCGGGTTGCATGTGCTCTCTTACAACGAGATTCCGGATAACAAACAGGTAAGAATTGTGGCAACGGTGGGTGGCTAACAACTGCCGAAAAAGCCGTCATTGACCAGAACCCAACACAGTGGGGAAAACCCGATGAAGCTGAAAAGATACTTCGCCAAGGAGGCGCGTCAGGCCATTCGCATGGTACGTGATGAACTGGGGCCGGATGCCGTCATACTCTCCAACCAGCGCAAGGATGGTGGTGTGGAGATTGTTGCTGCGGTGGATTTTGAGCAGAGCCTGGAACAGCTGACGGCCGATCAACCGCTGATAGTGGTGGATAACCCTTCCGTGCAGGAGCAGCCAGAAGCGGAGCTTACCTATACACATCAAGGGAAGCTCCGTGTTGAAACCCCTGCGCAGGAGGAGAAACGGAACGAGTTTGAACAGGTGCTGAACAGCGTCAGTGAGAAAATTGAGCAACTGGCTGAGTCTGCACCGGAGCCGAACAGTGAAAGCGAAATAAAAAAAGAGGTTGTAAAAAAAACCGGTACAAGGTCTAAAGCCAAACCCCGCTCCAGAGCCAAGCCAAAAACAGCAGCCAAACCCAGAACCAGATCCAGAACCAAAAGCAAACCAAAATCCCCGACTGTAGCATCGGTTGAGAAGAGTGTAGCCAAATCAAAGACGGAAGATCCCGCCCTGGAAGAGATGCGTTCGGAGCTGCGCCATCTGCGCGGCATTCTGGAGAATCAGCTTTCCGGGCTGGCGTGGGGAGAGATGGGCCGGGGCTGTCCGCAGCGGGTCGAGTTGTTGCGCCGTTTAATGGATCTGGGCTTGAGTGCAGAGCACTGCCAATCCATAGCCAACCAGATCAGTGATTATGCGGATACGGATCAGGCGTGGCGTCAGGCGCTCGCCTTGATAACTACGGAACTCCGGGTGACGGATGATGACATTATCAGCCAGGGCGGCGTGATTGCACTGGTGGGGCCAACCGGGGTGGGCAAGACAACCACGGTTGCCAAACTGGCTGCCCGGTTCGCACTGCGTCATGGTTACCAGGAAGTTGCGCTTATTACCACCGACAGCTACCGCATTGCCGCCTACGAACAGCTGCGTACCTATGGCCGCATTCTGGGTGTGCCGGTGCGCGTGGTCAAGAACTCCGAGGAGTTGAGCACTGCGCTGGAGACCTTCCAGCACAAGCGCCTGGTTCTGATCGATACTGCCGGAATGGGGCAGCGCGATGTTCGTCTTGCCGGACAGTTCAAAACCATTCTTACCGGGGCGCCGCAAATAAAAAGCTATGTATTACTGGCTGCCAATGTCCAGGGAAGTGGGCTGAATGAGGTGGTAAACACCTTCAAACATCTAAAGCCAGATGGCTGTATTTTGACCAAACTGGATGAGTGCGTCTCTCTGGGCGGTGTGCTGTCCGTGGTGATCAAACAGCAATTGCCGCTGGCCTATCTCAGTGACGGGCAACGGGTTCCGGAAGATATTCAGCCGGCGCGGGCGGAGAGATTGGTTGAGCGCAGTGCAGAGCTGTTACAACAGAGTGAAGAAACTATTGATGACAATACCATGGTGCTGACTATGGGAGGAATGAGCGCAAATGCTGGCATCTGAAATTCCCTACAGGCAACCGGGCGTGGTGCTTTCTGACCAGGCCGCCGGGTTGCGCAACCTGACCCGGCAGCGTTCTGTGCAGGTCATTGCGGTAACCGGTGGTAAAGGTGGCGTGGGCAAGACCAACGTTTCCGTCAATCTTGCCCTGGCCATGACCGGTCAGGGCAAACAGGTAATGATAATGGACGCCGATCTTGGGTTGGCCAATGTGGATGTTATGCTCGGGGTCTGTCCCCGCTATAACCTTTCCCATGTGCTGTCGGGAGAGCGCCGGCTGGAGGAGGTAATCGTCACTGGCCCCAATGGTCTGAAGATTGTTCCGGCCTCATCCGGGATCAAAGGCATGGCAGAACTCTCTCCCGCACAGCACGCTCTGTTGATTCGCGCCTTCAGTGAGCTGAGCCACAATCTGGATGTGCTGCTGGTGGATACCGCAGCGGGGATCTCCGACAGTGTGATCAGTTTTACCAAGGCATCCCAGGAGGTAATCGTGGTGATCTGTGATGAACCGGCCTCGATGACCGACGCCTATGCGCTGATCAAACTGCTGAACCGGGAACACGACATCAGCCGGTTCCGTGTTCTCGTCAACATGGTGCAAAGTAAACAGGAGGGCCGTCGTCTGTATGAAAACCTGGCTCGCGTAACGGATCGCTATCTGTTTGTGGAGCTGAATTATATGGGCTCCATTCCCTACGACAAGCTGTTGCGCAAAGCTGTCCGGCAGCAGAGTGCGGTGGTGGAGTGCTATCCGGAAAGCAGTGCATCACAACAGTTTAAAGTTCTTGCCCGGCAGGCCGATAAATGGCCTGTAGCCGAGAGTAAAGGGAACGTGGAATTTTTTATTGAAAGGTTGATTCAGCACAGCCGCACAGTAATGGGAGCAACAATATGACAGGGGGATACAGTGCGGCATCTCTGGCTACCTGCCGGGATGATTTGCTGGAACAGCATGCCGACCTGGTGAAGCGGATTGCCTATCATCTTGCCAACCGGTTGCCACCCAGCGTACAGGTTGATGATCTGGTGCAGGCGGGAATGATCGGTTTGCTGGATGCGGCCCGTAACTATGACCAAGGACGCAATGCAAGCTTTAAAACCTATGCAAGCATTCGTATCCGTGGCGCCATGCTGGATGAGATTCGCAAAAACGACTGGATTCCTCGCTCTGTTCACTCCAAGGCAAAGTTGTTGGCGGGGGCGATCCGCACTGTTGAGAATCGCGAAGGGCGTGATGCCCGAGCCCAGGAGATAGCAGAAGAACTGGATCTCCCGCTGGATAAGTACTACGAGTTATTGAAGTCCGCAAACGGGCAAAAGGTGTTGAGCCTGGATGAAACAATGTCGGAGGATGGTGATGGAAGCCTGCTGGATGCACTAACGGATGAAGCCCCGAATCCGATGGAGAACATGCAGGAGCAGGATGTAAAAAACGTGCTGGCTGATGCGGTAGCCGGTCTTCCGGAGAGAGAGCGGATGGTGATGTCGCTCTACTACGATGAAGAGCTGAATTTGAGAGAGATAGGTCAGGTTATGGGTGTTAGTGAATCAAGAATCAGCCAGATCCATAGCCAGGCGATTATCCGTTTGCAGGCGCGAATTACGCGCTAGGAAATAGTGTGAGAAGCCAAGTAGTATCTTTGCTGCATATATAAATCTCATACTGAGTGCTGAATAGCTGTAAATACGAAATAGGTTTGCATACAAGATTTTGTGGGATGGGAGGTTGTTTTGGATAAAGACATGAAAATACTTATTGTGGATGATTTCTCCACAATGCGGCGCATTATCAAGAATCTGCTGCGTGATCTGGGATTCAACAATACCAGTGAAGCGGATGATGGTAATACTGCACTTCCGATGCTGCAAAATGGCAGTTTTGACTTTCTGGTAACCGACTGGAACATGCCTGGAATGACCGGCATCGATCTGTTGAGAGCCGTGCGTGCTGATGAAAATCTCTCTCACATGCCGGTTCTGATGGTCACTGCAGAACAGAAGCGGGAGCAGATTGTCGAAGCGGCGCAGGCGGGTGTTAACGGTTATATAATCAAGCCATTCACAGCCCAGACTTTGAAAGAGAAGCTGGACAAGATATTTGAGCGTGTCAGCTGAATAATAAAATGGGAAAAACGATGGCCTGTGAAAATATTCTAACTGAAGAGAGTCTGTCACTGGCGAAAAGTCTGGTTGAAAGTATAGAGCAGAAAAACTGCAAGAAAGCCGACCAGATTCTTGGCCAGTTAACACAGAAAGATGACAGTCTGCTGCTGCAGGAGGTAGGAAAACTTACCCGGGATCTGCATACGGCGCTGAATGGCTTCAATCTTGATTCGCATCTGTCCGATCTGGCAGAAGAGGATTTTTCAGATGCGAGAGAGCGCCTTCATTATGTCATATCCCTGACCGACCAGGCGGCAAATACCACCCTCAACTCCGTGGAGGAGGCGGTTCCCCTTTGCGATCAGCTGCACACCCGTGTCAAGGAGATCAAGGCGAGCTGGGGAAGGTTTTTGAGTCGTGAAATGTGCGCGGAAGAGTTTCGTGAATTCAGTCGCCAGCTGGAGTCCAGTCTGCAAGAATGGGAAGGAGACGTCGTCAGCATCAAACAGCGATTGAATGAGATATTGCTGGCACAGGATTTTCAGGATCTTACCGGCCAGGTACTCCATCGCGTTATTGAACTGGTGGAAAATCTGGAGACCAATCTGGTCGGTCTGATCAGGGTGGCTGGAAAGAAAGAAAAGAATACCTTAAAACAGAATGATGAAAACCGGCCCGATATTGAAGCGGCTGGACCCAAGGTTCCGGGTGTTGATAAATGGACAACGGTTTCGGGGCAGGATGAGGTTGATGATTTGTTGTCGAGTCTTGGGTTTTAAGGTGGTGTAGTTGTCTGGTGCGTTTCCGGTTTTCCTGGAAAAGAGTCGGGGAGGCGGCCTGAACTGTTACAGACTGATTTTTTAACCGAGCTGAATAGTTACAAGGTGGTATGTGATGTCATTTGATGCAGATGAAGAGATCTTGCAAGACTTTCTGGTGGAAGCTGGAGAGATTCTGGAGCAACTGGGTGAGCAGCTGGTTGAGCTGGAGCAGCAGCCGGAAGATGATAGTCTGCTCAATGCAGTGTTTCGTGGCTTTCATACCATCAAGGGGGGCGCCGGATTTCTGAATCTGATTCCACTGGTTGAGGTATGCCATCGCGCCGAAGATGTATTCAACGTTCTTCGCAGCGGCGAGCGAAAAGTTGATTCCGGGCTGATGGATGTGATCCTGCCGGTAGTGGATGTGCTGAATGTGATGTTTGACAGTGTCCGCTCGGGTGTTGAGCCTGAACCAGCCAGTCCCGAACTGCTGCGCGCCCTGGAGGGGCTGATCGGAGACAGCGCTTCGGACGACCTGGAGAGTGCTGCAGAGCCGGTTGCCCTGGAACAGTCTGTTGCAGAAAAAAGCGAACCGGTCACGGACAGTGTCGAGCAGGAATTTGATGCCATGCTGGATGCACTGGACAAACCTGCCGAACAGAAAAAGGCGGCAGATGACGAGATCACCCAAGAGGAGTTTGATGCGCTGCTGGATCAGCTGCATGGTAAAGGTGGTGCCCCCGGCAAGGAGACAAAACCGGCTTCAGGTGAAGACAAAAAAGAACCAGCCGGAGATGAGATTACCGAGGAGGAGTTCGATGCTCTGCTGGATCAGCTTCACGGCAAAGGTGGCGCGCCCGGTGCGCCGAAATCTGTGCAGACAGAACAGCCAAAAGTGGCAGTTGAAAAACCCGCAGCGGAGAAACCGGCTGCTGCCGTTGCTGGAACTCCTGCTCTCTCTACGGAACAAACCAAAAAACCCGTACCCAAACCGAAGCAGGATGTTGCCCCGGTTGAGGCTACGGTACGAGTGGATACCCGCCGCCTGGACGGAATCATGAACATGGTGGGTGAGCTGGTGCTGGTGCGCAACCGGTTGGTAAATCTTGAAAGCGAGCTGGATAACGAGAATGTAGCCAAGGCGGTGGGAAATCTTGATGTGGTGACCGCCGATCTGCAGGCAGCGGTGATGAAGACACGCATGCAGCCGATTAAAAAAGTGTTTGGCCGTTTCCCGCGAGTGGTGCGTGATCTTGCTCGCAACATGAAAAAAGAGATCAACCTCGAACTGCAGGGTGAGGATACCGATCTGGACAAAAATCTGGTGGAAGCGCTGGCCGACCCACTGGTCCATCTCGTGCGCAACTCGGTTGACCACGGCATTGAGATGCCGGATGAGCGCGAGAAGGCAGGTAAGCCGCGCGTTGGCACTGTGGTGCTCTCTGCCGAGCAGGAGGGAGATCATATCCTGCTGACTATCGAGGATGATGGTGCCGGAATGGATGCTGCCAAGCTGCGCGCCAAGGCGATTGAGAAGGGCGTTCTGGATGAGTCCACTGCTGCACGCATGGATGATCGGGAGAGTTTTAACCTGATTTTCATGCCCGGTTTCTCAACCAAGACCGAGATCTCGGATGTCTCCGGCCGGGGTGTGGGAATGGATGTGGTCAAGACAAGTATCAGCCAGTTGAACGGCAGTATCGAGATCGACTCTGTTGTTGGAGAGGGTACCCGGCTAACCATCAAGGTGCCGCTGACCCTGGCCATCATTCCCACTCTGATGGTAGTGCTGGGGCAGCAGGTATTTGCCCTGCCGCTGGTCAACGTCAGTGAGATATTTGATCTGGATCTGAGCAGCACCAACATGGTGGATGGTCAGCGGGTGGTTATGGTGCGTGACACGGCACTGCCTCTTTTTTATCTAAGCAAGTGGCTGATTGATGACCGGACAATAGCTACTGACGAAGAGCCGGCATCCGCCCATGTGGTGGTAGTTCATGCCGGCACCCAAAAAGTCGGTTTTGTTGTTGACCAGTTGATCGGTCAGGAGGAGGTTGTAATCAAGCCGCTGGGTGCCCTGTTGCACGACGTTGCCGGTCTGGCCGGAGCAACCATCACCGGCGATGGCAAGATTTCACTGATTCTGGATGTGCCAAGCCTGTTGCGCAGACATGCGACGGGGCAGCGCCGGGTGGCATGATGCCGGAAAGGAGTGCTGGATGGCTATCCGGGTACTGGTAGTAGAAGATTCGGGATTTTTTCGTCGCCGTATTATGGCAATGCTGGATAGCGATATCCGTATTGAGGTGGTGGGGGAAGCCTCGAACGGACTGGAGGCTGTAGCACAGGCGGAACGTCTTGGCCCGGATGTCATCACCATGGATATCGAGATGCCGATCATGGATGGGATTACCGCTGTACGAAAGATCATGGCCTCCTGCCCTACCTCCATCCTGATGTTTTCCATGCTCACCACTGAAGGAGCGCGGGCTACGCTGGATGCCCTGGATGCAGGGGCAGTGGATTTTATGCCCAAGCGTTTTGCCGAGGTGACCAGCAATCCTGATGAACTCTCCCGGCAACTCTGTGATCGGGTTGCGGCCCTGGGCAAAAACGGCAATCCGGCTGTTCGACAAATCAGTCGTCCTGCTGCGGCGGAGAAACCGGCACCAAAAATTGCAGCTGCCCCCGCCCGGACCCCGGTCCGCAAGGGACGGCACTCCTATCAACTGATAGCCATCGCCGCCTCCACCGGTGGGCCAGCTGCATTGCCTCGGGTGTTGAGCACGCTGCCTGCCACGTTGCCGGTACCATTGCTGATTGTTCAGCATATGCCGGCCAATTTTACTCCTGCCTTTGCACAGCGTCTTGATCAGCAGTGTGCCATTCGCGTAAAACATGCCGAGGATGGTGATGCGTTGCTGCCCGGTACGGCACTGCTGGCGCCTGGTGGCAAGCAGATGACGGTGGAGCGGCGTGGACATCTGGGTGTGGTACGCATACAGGATGGTGACCCCGGCCTGAACTACAAACCCAGTGCGGACATCATGTTCAGCTCGGTGGCAAAGCTGTATGGCGGCAACGTGATGTCAGTAATCCTGACCGGCATGGGCGCCGATGGGCGGGAGGGTGCGCGCCTGTTGAAGCAGGGTGGGGCGACAGTGTGGGCGCAAGATAAAGAGAGCTCGGTGATCTACGGCATGCCGGGTGCGGTGGCAAAGGCAAATCTTGTTGATGAGATTCTTGATCTGGCATCCATTGGTCCGGGGCTGGCTCAGGTGTTTCATTAATCGAAAATGGATGCGTTAAGCATTATCGGCATCCTGGTGGCGCTGGGGGCGATCCTTGTTGGACAGTCGCTGGAGGGTGGCCATATCGGCAGCTTGCTCAACGGTCCCGCAGCGCTGATTGTCCTGGGTGGTACAGTTGGTGCATCCATGTTGCAGACACCTCTGGCAGTTTTCTTCCAGGCGATGCGCTCCATCAGCTGGGTTTTCAAACCGCCCGTCCAGGATCCGGAGCAGACAATCAAAAAGATAATTAACTGGAGCGGTATCTCACGCAGCCAGGGGCTGCTCGGTCTTGAAAGTGTTGGTGAGAAAGAACCGGACCTTTTTGCTCGCAAGGGGTTGCGTCTGTTGGTGGATGGTAATGAGCCGGAGGTGATCCGTTCCATTCTGGAAACCGAAACAGACGCCAGGGAACATCATGAACTGCAGGCTGCGAAGGTGTTTGAAGGGATGGGTGGTTATGCTCCCACAATCGGCATACTCGGCGCGGTAATGGGACTGATTCACGTGATGGAAAATCTTTCCGATCCCTCCAAACTGGGATCCGGTATTGCAGTGGCGTTTGTAGCGACCATCTATGGCGTTGCCTTGGCCAACCTTCTGTTGCTTCCCGTGGCGAACAAACTGAAAAGTATCGCCCACTCCCATACCCGCCTGCGTGAAATGATTACGGAGGGGATTGTCTCCATCGCCCAGGGAGAGAATCCACGCAACATCGAGACAAGGTTGCAGAGTTATCTGCATTGAAAGGCTGTGGACGGGAGTCAGAAGGTGGCAGTGACCATGATCTGTATCGAACTTTGTGTGTTGAATACAAAAAATACTATGTGTCAATATTATGCCACGTAAAAAACGTCAGGAAGAACATGAAAATCACGAGCGGTGGCTGGTTTCCTATGCCGATTTCATCACTCTGCTGTTTGCTTTTTTTGTAGTGATGTATTCTGTCTCGCAGGTCAATGAAGGTAAATACAAGGTGCTGTCCGGCTCTCTGGAGGCGGCGTTCCGGGCAGAGCCAAAAAGCATGGTTCCGATCCAGATAGGGGTGCCGGGAA
>JAJRUX010000012.1 GCA_024277575.1 Gammaproteobacteria bacterium
CACAAGAAAGGGAGCATCGGCATCGTCTCTCGCTCCGGCACCCTGACCTATGAGGCGGTATGGCAGACAACCCAGTGCGGACTGGGGCAGAGCACCTGTATCGGTATCGGTGGTGATCCGGTACAGGGAATGAGTTTTATCGACTGCCTGGAGCTGTTCAGGGAGGATCGCAAGACCAAGGGGATCATCCTGGTGGGCGAGATTGGCGGTACGGCGGAGGAAGAGGCGGCCGAATACATCAAAAGCCACATCCGCAAACCGGTGGTGGCCTACATTGCCGGGGTTACCGCCCCGGCCGGGAAACGGATGGGCCATGCCGGGGCCATTGTCACCGGTGGCAAGGGGGGCGCGCGGGACAAGTTCGAGGCGTTGCAGGACGCCAACGTGATGGTGGTGCGTTCTCCCGCCGACATGGGTGCGCGGATGCAGGAGTACTTCAGTGGCTGAACTGCGTATCGTGATGGCCCAGATCAACACCCTGGTGGGTGATGTGGACGGGAATAGCGATAAAATCATTGCCGCCGCCAGCCGAGCGCGGGATGAGTTCGGCGCGGACGCCATTCTGTTCCCGGAGCTGGCGCTCTGCGGATATCCGCCGGAAGATCTGCTGTTGCGTCCCGGTCTTGCTCTGCGGGTGGTGCATGGCCTGGAGCGGATCAAGCGTGCGGTACAGGGGATCGATGTCATTGTCGGCTATCCACGCCGTGCTACAGGCGGGCTGTACAACGCCGCCTCCCTGCTGCGTGATGGCCGTGTTATCGACACCTACCACAAACAGCACCTGCCCAACTACAGCGTCTTTGACGAGAAACGCTACTTCAAGCGGGGCGATTCCCCCTGTGTGGTGGAGATCAAGGGGCTGCCGGTGGCCATCGTTATCTGCGAGGATGTGTGGCTGCCACAGCCACTGCAGCAGGCGCGAGATGCCGGTGCCCGGCTGGTTCTGATTCTGAACGCCTCGCCCTACCGGATAGACAAGGGACGGGAGCGGGAGGAGGTGCTGCGCCAGCGGGTGCAGGAGAGCGGCCTGCCGGCGCTGTATGTCAACCTGGTGGGCGGGCAGGACGAACTTGTTTTTGATGGAGAATCCTTTGTAATCAACGGGCAGGGGGAAGTGACCCGGCGCGCCCCGGCATTTCAGGAGGGACTTTATCCGGTTGAGCTGGATTTTACAGAAGAAAGCGTAACACCCCGGACGGGAACCTGTGCCCCCCTGATGTCCGAAGAGGCCAGCGTCTATCAGGCGCTGGTGCTGGGGGTGCGTGACTATGTGGAGAAGAACGGTTTTCCCGGTGTGGTGATTGGTCTCTCCGGTGGCATCGATTCTGCGCTGACCCTCGCCGTGGCGGTGGACGCCCTCGGTGCAGAGCGGGTCGAGGCGGTGATGATGCCCTCCCGCTATACCCGCGATATCAGCGTGGAGGATGCGCAGCGGCAGGCGCAGACTCTGGGAGTGGAGTATCGCGTCATCTCCATCGAGAAGGTATACCAGTCCTTTCTGGAGAGTCTGGCGGAGGAGTTTGCCGGCACCAGGCCGGATACCACCGAAGAGAACATCCAGGCCCGCTGCCGTGGCGTAATTCTGATGGCCATCTCCAACAAACGCCATAAAATGGTGCTCACCACCGGCAACAAGAGCGAGATGGCGGTTGGTTATGCCACCCTTTACGGTGACATGGCCGGTGGTTTCGATGTGCTCAAGGATGTTCCCAAGACACTGGTATTCCGTCTTGCAGAGTACCGCAACAGCATTGGTGAAGTGATTCCCTGCCGCGTCATTGAACGCCCACCGTCGGCTGAACTGGCGCCCGATCAGCAGGACACCGACAGCCTGCCCCCTTACCCGGTGCTGGATGGCATCCTGGAGCTGTATGTCGAACGGGACAAATGCATTGAAGATATTGTTGCGGCCGGTTACGACGAGGAGATCGTCAGGCGGGTGGTGCGAATGGTGGATCGCAACGAATACAAGCGCCGCCAGGCGCCGCCCGGGGTGAGAGTAACCCGCCGCGCATTTGGCCGTGATCGTCGTTATCCCATTACTTCGGGTTACGGGAAACCGGGAACCTGTCCCGGTTGAGGTTTCCCTCTGAAAGCCGATATGAAAACGGCGCTATGCTACACTTGAAACGACTTTACAGAAGTACCAGAGGGAAAAAAGATGAGTCGTTTTACCAGAGCATTGATTGTCTCGCCGCTGGCAGATGGAAAGACATGGGTGTTGATTGAACCCTTTGCCTATGATGTGGGCGAGCTGGGCAGCGGTGACACGATTGAGGTCAGCAAAGGTTTTAAAACAGATTTTGCATCCATTCCCCGGGCATTCTGGATCGTATTGCCGAAGTGGGGAAAGTACGGCAATGCGGCAGTGATTCATGACTGGATCTATTCGAGCCAGGAGCGCAGCAGGGAAGAGGCGGACAGAATCCTGCTGGAAGCGATGGAGGTTCTTTCAGTTCCAAAATGGCAATGTTTTTCGATCTATAAGGCGGTACGCTATTTTGGCTGGTTTGCCTGGATCAGAAACCAGTGGGATCGGGAAGCCGGTTACAGCAGAATAATGGAGGAGACGGAACTCAAGTCGATATATACTTCCGGCCGGCCTGGTTTCATCCGCCAGGGAATAGCCCATCTCCGTACACGCAGAAAACAGCAGAGATCACGTTGAATCATGTTTGAGGCAATATCCAGTCCCTGGCTCGTTCCCTTTGATGGCTCATTCAAGTACCGGGATGCCGCGACTTCTCCAGCGGATGAAAATGTATCGAAAAAAGCGCTGAAACATCGCCTGAAAAAGCAGATTCGCGCGCTGGATGAGTTGCAGCACAAGCTCTATGCCCATGATCGTTACTCCCTGTTGCTGGTTTTTCAGGCGATGGATGCGGCCGGCAAGGATGGCACCATCCGGGCCGTGTTGAGCGGGGTCAACCCGGCGGGCTGTGAGGTCTACTCATTCAAACAGCCAAGCGCGGAAGAGCTGGATCACGATTTTCTCTGGCGTACCACAAAACGGCTGCCGCAACGGGGTCGTATCGGCGTGTTCAACCGCAGTTATTATGAAGAGGTGCTGGTGGTGCGGGTGCACCCCGAATACCTGCAGCGCCAGAAACTGCCGGATGGTCTGGATGGCGGAGATATCTGGCGGCACCGTTTTTCCTCCATTCGCAATCATGAAGAGCATCTGGCACGGAACGGTACGGTAATCCTGAAATTCTGGCTCAATGTCTCTCGCGAGGAGCAGCGCCGGCGCTTTCTGGCGCGTATCGATCAGCCGGAAAAGAACTGGAAATTTTCCGCTGCTGATGTAAAGGAACGTGGCTACTGGGACAGCTATATGAGCGCCTACGAGCAGGCGCTGGCGGAAACCTCCCGCCCTGGGCGCCGTGGTATGCGATTCCGGCGGACAACAAGCGTTACATGCGCACAGCCGTTGCCGAAATTATTGTCAATACGCTACAGTCACTGCGGCTCTCCTACCCTGCGGTTGAGATAGAACAGAAGGCGCAGTTTGCGCAGATGCGGGCTTTGCTTGAAACGGAATAAGTTGTGTCACTGCTATCCCGTTAGCTTTCACAGTAAAACCATCTGATTGATATCGAGCCGCCTATTGCGAGGCGGGTCACTTCTCAGTAACACCATTATTTACCCGGCAACAATATAGATTGCATTCAGGGCTTCAGGCATGGGCTGGAACAATGCGCAGCATGCAGGCAAGGGTTGCAACGCCATGCCGGCACACGATAGCTGAATACAAATGCTGATGGGAGAGCGGCCAAAAAATGTCCCCGGTTTTTCGTTAAACAGGCCCACTATTCGCCTCAAAACCGGAAACATTTTGACGCGCTTTCCAACCAGCTCGCTACGATTACCCAAACCCGACAGACTTCTGGTTTTTTTATGTTGATATCTGCGTAAGTTGTAACACTGATCTTCAGTTCTCCCCTTTAATGATCAATTTTTAGTTTTTATTTTTTTTAAAATTAAACTATACTTAGCCACAGGGATTTGTTGAAAAAATATCCGCGAGGGGGGGCGGATTTTAATCGCACAGAAAAACGGGCAGAAGATCTGTTCAAAAAAGGAATAACAATAAATGCAGGATGCATGGAATAAGTGCAGCGTTATCCTAAACCACAAGCGTCTTTCCACTCTCATTATTCACAAAGCAGTTAATTACAAAACTATAAATATTTCTAAATTTATAGCTATTAATAATCTTGTTTATTTTACAGGGCTACCCTTGTTCTTAATCGCAATTTTTTATTGTGCGGGTAGCTGATGTTTGTTTTTTGGAAGTTTCACTTTTTTATCAAGTCATATGGAGAATCAGTTATGTTTAGTATCAAAACTTTTAGCAAGCTTATCGCTGCAGTTTCTTTTGCGGCTCTGATTTCAGTTCCTCTATCTGTGTCGGCCATGGGTATGGGCGGCGGCTGGGGCGGCTGGGGTGGTTCTGGTGGCTGTTGTCACAGTGGCGGCGGCAGTGGGGATGATGGTGGCTACGATGATAGCAGCTATGACAATGGGTATGATGATGGTTATAGTGACGGCTATGATGCTGGCTCCAGCAATGGCGGTGACTATGATGATGGTTTTAGTGACGGCTACGACAAGGGGTATGAGGATGGTATATATGATGGTGGCCGAGATTATCCCGATGGCTACAATGATGGATACGGGGATGCCTGGGAAGAGATGTATGATGAAATTTACCAGGAGATCTATGACGAAGTTTATGATGAAGGCTACAACGATGGTTATGGGGACGGTAGTGACAGTGGTTACACTGGCGGTGATGACAGTGGTGGAGGTTGCTGCGGACATCGTGGTGGTGGACATCACTAGAGAGTAGACGGCACTCAAGAGAATTAATATTGGTGGAGTGCTGGATCAGTGGAGCAGTTCTGGGACGTATTTTTTTCAGGGCTGCTCCCTTGATTATTTGAATAAAAACCGGGGATATTTTGGCCGCTCTCCCATCAGCGCAGTAGATTATTCCCAAACCCGACAGACTCCTAGCGGACGGAGTTGCAGCGGAAAGGTGACATCGCTTGGCTATAATCCTGATGCTGATGGTTCCTGTGTTTTAAACGAGGCGGGTGATCTGTCCGCTGTTGAGCCGTATGTCGGACAGTTGGTAGACAATGGAGGAGATACTCAGACACACGGACTGCGGCTTGAGAGTCCGGCTGTGGGAGCTGTTCCATTCGAGCGGTGTCCTGATTTGGATCAGCGTTATCACTATCGAAAGGCTGGGAGTGGCGGTTGCGATATCGGCGCCTTTGAAGATGACAGCCGGCGAGCCAAATCCGGAGTACTGTCATTTGCAGCGAAGGAATACTTTGCTCAAGAAGCGGATGTGGTGGTTAAAATTATTGTTTCATGCCAGGGTGGCAGTGAAGGAGCAGTGTCCGTGGCGTATTTTGACACGGGTGCAGGGACAGCACGGTATTACTCTGCTCTTGCTGATTATCAGCAGATAGTTGCGGGAGTGTTGCAGTGGAGCGATGGTGATAGTTCAGACAGGGAAATTATCTTTACATTCTTGCTGACTCGCGTAAAGAGCGCAATGAAACCATCGTGATGGGATTAAAAAACAGTTCGGCTGGCGCCGGTATCGGTATTGATACCACAGTAATCAATATTTTTGATAATGACAAAGAGACACGTGACGATACGCAAGGCGAAGGCGATGATGCGCCCCCTCCTTCTCCTGATAAAACAGAGAGTCTCGATGAGGTGGAACCCGGTAACAAATCAGGGGGCGGCGGTGTAATCGGTCTGATGATCAATTTGATCATGGGGTTGCTGCTTGTCTGGCCTGGTTATCGCCGCTATATGTAAAAGGCACCTCTAAAAATGTATTTTTCCGTGATAGTAGCATTATGCTCGAATCCTCATCTATCCCTTATACACTATACACTGCGGTTCTCGGCAATTGTCCCATGTATTGCTCTATCTCCTGCGTCCAAATAGTCATGCGTGCGGGACTACCGTGCTGTTGCGGAAAAAATCACTACTTTTAGAGGTGCTCTAAATTTTCCCTCAATCGGGAATATACACAAATGTAACACTCCTGCCTGTGCTAACTGCAATGGTAATTGTTATCGCTTATTCAGGGGGTTACGCTGTAACAGGGTTGGTGTATAATCCCTGCCGGAGTAGCCAGTACACTTTCATTTTCAAGCTGAAAGAAGTATCCTGTTGTCTGTGGCTTTTAACGGAGCCACACAGAAATAACAATAAGAAATACAGTTTGTAAAGGGTTGTCCGGGCATAAATCCAGATCCATAATCTTTTACGGAAAAGAACAGGCTCTCCTCCTGATCGGGTGGATATTCGCTCGTGCAAGAGGAAGAAAAAAACATCGGGAAGTGCTGACAGTTCAAGGAGAACGGCTTGTTTCAGGTTGCAGTTAGATATGTATGTGCAGGGCAGCAGCATCAGGGCAGGGAGGATCATATCTCATGAAAAAGTGTTATCTGTACCGCTTCTACAACAGGATGTTGGTTTTAATTGTACTGGGTTTACTGCTCACCGGCTGCAGCTCAATGCCGGAGCTTGAATCTTCTGCTTATTCAGAAAAGGAGTCCTTTTACCTGATTGGCCCTGGTGACACACTAAATATATTTGTGTGGGGTAACCAGGAGGTCTCGGGTGTCGTCAAGGTACGTCCCGATGGTCTTATAACCACTCCTTTGGTCGAAGATCTGGCCGCCAGTGGCAAAACGCCAACCCAGTTGGCAAGAGATATGGAAAAACGGCTGGCGAAATATATAAAAAGCCCGGTTGTGACGGTAACCGTAGCTGAATTTGTGGGCCGACCCTCAGAGCAGATACGGATTGTCGGGGAGGCGGCCAAGCCAAAGGCAATTCCCTATCGTGAGCGTACTACCCTTCTGGACGTAATGATCTCGGTGGGCGGATTAACGGAATATGCTGATGGTAACGGCGCTACCATAGTACGTGTCATCAATGGCAAGCGACGTCAATATCGTGTGCGTCTGGATGACTTGATCAAGGACGGGGATATTACAGCTAATGTAAATATGCTCCCCGGGGATATCCTGATTATTCCTGAGTCCATGTTTTAATAAGGAGCGCTGATTATGCAGGAGACTTTTCAGCAGTTAATGAAATATATACATGGAATGTGGCAGTACCGCTGGTACGCGATGGCATTTGCATGGCTTATCGTGTTGGTTGGCTGGGGGGCGGTCATGCTGAAGCCGGATCGATATGAGTCAACGGCACAAATAAATGTGGATACCGATTCCCTGTTAAAGCCGTTGTTAAAAGGTCTGGCAGTGCAAACGGACGTGCGGCAGCGACTTGATTTGATGTCCCAGACGATACTTAGTCGGCCCAACATGGAGAAACTGGTAAATCTCGCTGATTTGGCTGTTGATATTACAGATCAGGAGGAGAAGGAGCATTTTCTCAATGAGCTGGCCGAGGAGATCGTGGTCAAGGGCGACTCAAGCCGGGCGAACCTGTTTTCCATCAGTTATACCAATAAAGATCCCAAAGTTGCCAAGCGGGTTGTAGGGGCGTTGCTTGATATCTTTGTTGATAACACTCTGGACGAAAAACGCAAGGATACAGAGCAGGCGCAGCAGTTTCTGGATAAGCAGATCCGGGAGTATGAACAACGCTTGATTGCTGCAGAAAACCGTCTGTTGGAATTCAGGCGTAAATATACCGGCTTTTTACCGGGGCAGGAGCAAGGCTTTTTTGCTCAGCTCCACCAGGTGCAAACCCTGCTGACGAAGGCCAGGATGGATCTGCGCAGAGAGCAGTATCGTCGCGATGAACTGCGCCAGCAGTTGATGGATGCCCGCTATGCAGAGGGGGATTCGGGAGTAAATCCCCAGACATCAGCCCTTGATGAGCGCATCAATCTTTTACAGGAACAGCTGGATGAAAAAGCCCTCCGGTTTACTGACGAACACCCGGACATCCAGGCGTTGCGGCGAACTATCAGTGAATTGAAGGTGCAGCGCCAGCGTGAACTGTCGATGGCTACGCCGGACCGGAAGGACTCCAGTCCCTATGTTCAGGAGCTGAAGCTTGCGCTTGGATCTGCAGATGCGGAAGTGGCTGCAACACAAGCCATAGTGGATGAATATCAGCAGCGCATGGCTCAGTTGCAGTAACTGGTGGATACTCAGCCGGAAGTTGAGACAAAACTGCAGCAACTCAATCGCGATTATGAGGTGAACAGGGAAAACTATCAGGCGCTGCTTGAGCGCCGTCAAAAAGCCAAACTGTCTGA
>JAJRUX010000170.1 GCA_024277575.1 Gammaproteobacteria bacterium
AAATACCACGCCAGACTCATCTGCAGATAGTCGTCCCTGCGCAGACTCCAGGCCAGATCCCGCGGCTCGCTGCTATTGAAAAAACGGGCCTCGATGTTGAGTTTGAAACTGTCGTAGAGACGGCGGCTGGCTTCGATGCTGAAACTGGTGCTGTCATACTCCACGTCACCAATCAGGCCCAGCAACGCCTCTGTGGATTGCTCGTCATTGAGGGCAATGCGCACCCCGGCCATCACGTCGTTCTGGAACGGCGTCAGGGCCTCGCTGCCCCGCTCGTCCCACAGATATTCGGCAACCAGACCGATATCGACCGCTGTGTCGTTCACCCCCACCAGGGTATATTCGAATCCGGCGGTAGCGGCGCTGTAACGCTTTTTCCACTGGCCATTGCGGGTGATGGCCTCCAGCTTCC
Organism: Gammaproteobacteria bacterium; assembly: GCA_024277575.1. GTDB lineage: Bacteria > Pseudomonadota > Gammaproteobacteria > Thiohalospirales > Thiohalospiraceae > DRMK01. The sequence goes on from JAJRUX010000170.1 coordinate 413, forward strand.
AGAGCCACTCCCCCTTCACTGCCTGCAGGTCGAGGCTGGTCTGTTCGATTAGTGGATAGTAGGGGATCAGTACCGGCTTTCCACCGCTGTTCATGCCGGGCGCCAGTTGCGGATCGCGGCTGGTACCGGAGAAGTGGGCCAGGCCAATCTCCCAGTCTCCCCATGTCTGGCTCCAGCGCAGTGCCCAGTCGATATGGCGCTGCTCCCGGCTGGACTCATACCGTGCAGCATCGCCATCCACAACCAGTGGATAGCGCAGCCGCCCGTTCTCTCCGGGGTATGTGCGTTCACGAAAACCGGGCAGTGCGAAGACGTCGACAATACCCCAGTCACGCACCAGGCTCAGGCGGATCATGGGCTGGCCCAGCTTGTCCTCGGTGTCGATGTTCTCCACCAGGTCGGTCTGGTTGATGATGTCCACCAGATGCTGCGACTCGGTCACGCCCCAGAACACCCGGCCAATCCCCGCCTGCAGCTCCCAGTCGTCACCGGCATAAAGCCAGTAGAGTTCACGAACATCGGCATGGGTGCGTTCTTCATCCTGCCGGTCGATGCGGGCGAAGGGGGTGAACACGAATTGATGATCTCCCCGCTCATGAACGAACTCGGGCTGTATGGCGAGTGAAACGTCCGTGCGCCCCTGCCCTGCCTGCAATCCATCTTCGGCAAACAGGCGCAGCTCCGGCTCCACATAGCCACTCACCTCCCAGGCAGAAACAGCCTGCAGCGGCAGCAACAACAGGATGAACAGTCGGATCATCTGGCCCGCTTCAGTGTATTCCTGTTGAAATCCTTGTCACTCAGGCCGGTACGGAAGCGGTAATCCTGCCACTCCAGAAGAGTGGATTTTCCGGTCTGATGATTCTGCATCAGCATACGATCCGCCCGCCAGTACTTGTCCAGATACTGCTGGTAGCCCTCGAAGGCGAGCGTTTTCAGCAGCTCCTTCTTGCGATCGAAAAACTCGATTTTCTGCGGCCGGTAGTGCTCCTTGTCTATCCAGGTGACCATGCGTGAATAGCCGGAGTGTTTGTAGGCCGGAACACGCTCGACAACAAAGCAGTCCTGACCGTTCATCTTCTCGTCGCGCAGATATTTGTAGCTGTATTTTTCCACCTCCTGAGAAGAGAGATCCTCATAGGCAAATTCGCTGCCCATGAAGGGGCCGGACTTGTTTTTGGAGGAGATCCGCTTGACCCGTTTCAGAGCCGGCAGGTAGAGCCACTGCTCGTCCGGCTTGAGGGCATGGGAGAAAGTGAGCATGGCGGTACCCTTGATGTCGCGCGGCGCATCGAAAATGGAAAGGCTCTTGTCGCCATCGCCCTCCACCTCCAGGGTTTTTACCCGCAGCTTGCGCACGCTTTTCTCCCCCTGGCGATTGGAGAGTGTCATGGTCATGTGGGCGGTGAAATCACCAAAACCCGTATCCCTTTTATCAGCTTCCACGGCAATGGCCAAGCCTTTCTCTTCCGAGGTTTCGGCAGAAACGTAACCGGACAGCAGGGTCAGCGAAACAGCAATAATCCATGATTTCATCGGGTGGCTCCTGGTTGAAAAAGAGTGTACAACTTGCAAATCACATGCATCTATTTTTTCTCCATACCTCTGTCAACCGAGTGAATCGATGACACACTATCCACCCACTCCAGTTTGCTATCACACCAGATATTGACCATTGGCGTAATGTCCCGCGGGTTGTCCAGCGTGCCAAAGTACACCATGCATGCTCCGGGATACTTCCTGTTCACATTGAATATCGGTGTTCCACAATGGCTGCAGAAATGTTTCTTTCTTTCCTTCGTCCGTTTCGTAACAGCCCAACTTTTCACGGCCTTTCGTTATCTTGAGCGAACGGTAGGGCAGCGCCGCATAGGTGGAAAATGCCGCCCCGCTGTGGGAGCGGCAAAAATCGCAGTGACAATTGACGACATTCAGAATTTCCGACTTTAGATCGTAACGAATTTCACCACAATAACACGCACCGTTGTGTTTTCTCATCGAGTTCCTCCTGTATTCTGCTCAGCCAGGGAGGGCTGCGGGGAAGACACGGAAACAGCCCGCTTGTCTCTGTCGAAGATCAGCAACAGCGGCGGCAGCAACAGAAAATCGATAATCAGCGCAACGCCAATCGCCACGGCGGTAAGTGCACCCATTGCCCAGTTAATCAGGAATACCGACTGAGCGAGGATCAGGAAACCGGCCA
>JAJRUX010000171.1 GCA_024277575.1 Gammaproteobacteria bacterium
CCGCCAGATGATTTCGATCTCATGCAGATGCAGCCGGCCATCGTCATCGACGATGAAAATGGTATTGCCGGAGTGCAGCGCGCTGTCGGGAACAACGAATACCTTCTCCAGTGTGCGCCCCTGGATTTCCGCCTCCACGAACTGGCCGATCTTCAGTGGTGGCTGCCCCGGCTTGCGGCGAGTGTAGGGATCGTCCACCCGGGCGATCACGAAGGTCTGCTGGCTGCCCTGATCGACGACTCCCTCGGAGCGGACGATGTGGGCGGGCCAGCTGTAATGCCTGCCCCCGATGGCAGCCCGGATGGTGGCTGGCGGAGCAGTGGAGGAGGGTTTCTCCTGATCCTGATACAGCTCCGGAATGGTAACGAATGCCAGTTGCCGGTTGCTCAGCGGTAGCCGCACCTCGATGAAATCCACCGCATAGATCTTGCCCACCACCGTGCCGGGGTTGAGGAACTGCCCCAGATCCGCCTGTTTCTCCAGCAGCCGCCCGGCATAGGGGGCGCGAATCCGGGTGCGCTGCAGATTGAGTCTGGCCTGCTCCAGCTGGGCGCTGGCGGCGGCAACGGCGGCCCGTTCACTCTGTAACTGGGGTTTGCGCAGCGCCAGCGGATTGGGTTCGCCCGGCTCTCCGAGACGCTCCCAGTCGCGCCGGGCCTGTTCCGCGCGGGCCTGCTCCTGCGCCAGCCGCAGCCGGGCCTGGGCCAGACTGGACTCCGCGATGGTAATGGCGGCCCGGTAGTCGCGTGGATCGATCTTCAACAGCAGATCCCCCGCCTTGAAAAAACTGCCGGGGTTGAAGCGTGGAGAGAGCTCCACCACTGTGCCGGAGACCTGTGCGATCAGGGTCGTTTCGGTGTGCGGCCGGGTGATGCCCTGGCTGGTGATGCGGATCGGAAAATCCTGCCGCTGCAACTGCAGCACCTCTACGCTGACCGTTTCCGCGACCGATTGCCTGCGCTCTGGCTCGGGCCGGTTGACGATGGCCAGCCAGGCAACCGCGGTGCTGATCAGCAGGACCAGCAGGGGGGGCAGAATTCGGGTGATACGGTTCATATCTTTCGCTGCAGGGAGTTCGAGGCCGGTTTCGTCGTTGATATTGCCGGGTTAATAATAACTCGGCACCAATATATGCCGTGTTCAGCCGGCGTCACAATGCGCCAGGATGGTAGTTCAACCTGAATCCGTGAGTTCATGACGGCGAATCGCATACCGATCCGCAGGAAGCGGATCGGGAATGCAAAGCGGCCCCGGAGGGGTGAAATACAGGGATGTATTTCATCAACTCATTGACTCGTCTCGCTATATGAAAAATCTCGGCAATAGTCCCCACTATCCCCTCGATTTTTCATTACGCGATACGAATCAAGTAGTTGCACGCTTCATCCGCCCTGAACTCACGGATTCAGGTTCAAATCAACCATCGCAAAAAGAAAGGAGGAGACCATGGACTAGATTACAACGATTAGACTGGATTTGGCAAAGCATGTTTTTCACGCCGTGTGCTGCAATGGGCGGGGCAAGCCGTTGGCCAGAAAGTGACTGCGCCGCCAACAGGTGCTCAGCTGGTTTTCCCGGCAGCCACCTTGCCTGATTGGCCTGGAGGCTTGCGGCAGTTCGCACTACTGGGCGCGGGAGCCGGGCAAGCTGGGGCATGAGGTGAAACCGATACCGCCCCAATACGCAATACGTAAAGGTCTACCGGCGGGGCAACAAGAACGACTACAACGACGCGCAGGCCATCCAGGCCCCGTACCGGTTGCGCGCCCGGCGGGTCAGGGAACGCACCGCTGTGGCCAACCAGATATGGGGACTGCTGAACGAATATGGCATCATTCTTCCTGTCGGACTCGCCGCGTTGAAACGCCGCTTGCCAAGACTGCCGGAAGAGGAGCACACCGAGCTGAGTGCACTTTTCCGCCGCCTGCTGGCTGAAGCCTGGATATCAATGCCAACATGCTGGGGCGCTGGGTGAAAGAATACCCGGCTGATGACGGTCAGGCATTTCGCGGGAATGGCAAGCTGCCCCCTGAGCAGGAAGAGATCAAGAAGCTCAAGACCCAGGTAAAGCGCTGGCAGATCGAGAAAGACATCTTGAAAAAAGGGGCGGTGTTCTTTGCAGCAGAAAGGAAGTCGACTGCATTGATGCAGGAGGTAGGGCAATGCAGGAGCAATTGCCGAGAAATATTCGTTCATCACCCGGCATAAGAATACCTGGCCTATCAGCCTTCAGTGCAGGGTATTGGGTGTGACACGCAGTGGCTATTCCAGCTATCGGACTCGGCAGCACAACAGGCCGGACGATCCAGCGCATCCAGGAAATACTGGATTGGGTAAAAGCTATTGCCAGGAGTTCCAGGTATAGCTATGGCAGTCGTAGGGAATGCATTGGGATATCCTGTCAGCCGTCACAAGGCAAGAAAGTTGATGAGAGAAGCCAAGGTAAAGGCGCGACAGTGCAAGAAGTTCAAAGTGACGACCAACAGCAACCACAAGTATCCTGTGTTCGACAACCTGCTGGGGCGTCAGTTTGATGTGGCACAACCTGACTGGGTCTATGCCTCTGATGTGACGTACATCTGGACACAAGAAGGCGGGTTGTAGCTGGCCGTGGTGATCGACCTGTGTTCACGCCAGGTCGTTGGCTGGAGCATGAGTTCACGCATGAAGGCCCAGCTGGTTTGTGATGCCCTGAAAATGGCCATCTGGCGACGCAGGCCACAGGCCGGTTTGATCCATCATTCGGATCGGGGTTCGCAGTATGCCAGCAAAGCCTTCCGGCGGCTGCTCAAGGCTCACGGGTTTAAAGGCAGCATGAGCCGCAAGGGCGATTGCTGGGATAATGCGGTCGTTGAAAGCTTCTTTGGCAGCCTGAAGCAGGAACAGGTGCGATGGCAACACTACCAGACCCGCCATGAAGCACAACAGGATATACTGGAATACATCACCATGTTCTATATCACGCAGAGACTGCATTCCTATTTGGACTACATGAGCCCCTGTGACTATGAACGGAAATTATTGGAAATGAATAAAGCGGCTTAACTGGGTTGTCCAAAAAAGTTGACCACGTCAAAAAACGCAGGCCGCGGGTTCCGTCTCCAGAAACAACGTCCGTGCCAACGGAGAGAGCCGATTGAGGATGGCAAGTAAAAATAGTCCTTGGTGGCTTCGAGCGGGTACAGTGCTACCG
>JAJRUX010000172.1 GCA_024277575.1 Gammaproteobacteria bacterium
AGCCTGTTTCACTACCGCAATCATGGTGCGGATTTTGGGCGCATCCTGGTGGGAATTCAGGTGCCTCCGCCCGAACGGGGAGCGTTTCTACGTTTCCTGGATGAGTTGGGTTACAGCTACAGGGAGGAGACCAAAAATCCTGCCTATGAGCTGTTCCTCAAGTAGACTCCAGATCCAGAATATACTTCCACTGTTCGGCCGTGACCGGTGTGATGGAGAGGCGATTTCCCCGGTGCACCAGCGGCATCTCCTGTAACGCCAGGTGCTGTTTTAATTCCGTAAGGGTGATGTTTCTCTGCAGGTGACGTTTATAACGAACATCCACCATGTACCAGCGCGGGTTTTCCCGGCTGCTTTTGGGGTCGAAATACCTTGATTCGGGATCCAGGGCCGTATGATCCGGGTAACCATCCCTTACCACCTCCATGATGCCCACGATGCCGGGCTCCTTGATATTGGAGTGATAGAAAAACACCTGATCTCCTACTTTCATTTGATCACGCATCATATTGCGAGCCTGGTAGTTGCGTACACCATCCCAATGGTCGGTCCGATCCGGCATCTGTTTCAGGTGGTCGATGCCGAACACATCCGGTTCGGATTTCATTAACCAGTATTGCATGGTGATAGATTCTTTTATTGCTTTTAACTGAAATATACCGATTATACATCGATTCAAGAAGTCAACTGAGGTTGTCGATAGGATTCTTACCTAATAAGAAATTGTTAACATTATGAAAATTAACAAATATATTGCCGGTTTTTCTTTATTTCCCCTCTCATCTATGCGATATTTGGAATGTTTATAAACAAGGTGGAAATATTTGTTCCTGGTGATAATGTTTTCTGTGGCTGGTAAACGATGAAGCACCGTAAACCCGATATTCTAGTGGTATTAGCATTATCCGTTGGATTGGGCGTTTTGGTGACAGGTTATGCGCAAAATCTGTTTCATAGTGACTCCCCTGGGGTAACCAGACAACCGATTAACGATCATAGCAGACAGGTTGGGAATTCTTCTCACAATGAATTGGTGACCAAAGTAAACGAAGGCTCCCGTGTGAATAATTGATGATTTGAATGGAGCTGTTTCTCTAATACTTATTACCAGCCACCTGCAGGCATGAAACATTAGCCGCTGAATAATATCATTTTTGACTCAGTTACTACTCCATCCAGGGGGATGTCCCATGGTTCGGAGGTGAGAGTCTCAACCTGTTGAAAATCATAGGCGATTCCTACCAGGCGAGGAGTACGCCACTGCTTGCGTTGCCGCAGGTAGGCCAATGTCCGGTCATAGTATCCTCCTCCCATTCCAAGCCGGTTTCCACTCTTGTCGAAAGCCACCAATGGTAATAGAACCAGATCGAGCGCCCATGGCGGGACAGATTGATGCCGGGCTTTCGGCTCCGGGATGTTATAGCGATTGGTCACCAGCATTTCATTCTCCAGGTAACGGACAAAGCCAAGCTGGTTATGAGTGAGTTGGCTGATTATTGGCAGGTAACACTCCTTTTTCATCCACCATATACGGTTTATTATCGGCTGCAGTTCTACCTCTCCATCATTGGCAAAATAACAGGCGATCCGCTGGCTCCGGAGGAATAAAGGGGAAGTTATCAGCTGTTTGCAGAGTCCATTGGCGGCCTGTTTACGCTCTGCCGGGCTCAACATTCGCCTTTGTTGGCGCAGTTGCTGACGAATTCTGTTTCGGGAGTTCATGGGTTGTCTGAATAGAACATCTCCCGCACATGCCGCTGAATCCATCGTCCTCGAACCATTAGGCTCAAGGGGGGAACTGCAACAATGCGTTAGGCTTTCCGCTGCATATTGGCGGACCTGCACACAGCATCACTATATTAGTGCCCCGGGTAGTTAATTTAAGGCTCAAGGGTGTACCCGGATTCTGGCGAACACAGCAGGAGATGCCCTTTGATTCTATCCTGATAATGAATGTAATGACAAGGTGATATTTTTAAATAATGGGGTGAACGAAGATGGAGGGAGTACTAGCCAAGATCTCCCCATAAGGCTTGTAAAGCTGAAAGGGCTGCGACAGCGGCGCTTTCGGTACGGAGAATGCGTGGACCCATCCGCAAGCGGATAAACTCCGACTGCTGTGCCTGCCGAACCTCCTTGTCTGTCAACCCCCCCTCCGGACCGATTAGCAGCGTGACGCTTTTTACCGGGGGAGTCAGGTTGGAAAGTGAGTTCTTCCCGGTGGGATCCAGAACCAGTTTCAGGTTGTTCTCCGGCCCGGACAGTGCTGCGTCAAGGGTAGTGATCGCATTCAGGACAGGAAGCCGGTTGCGACCGCACTGTTCGCAGGCGCTGATGGCGATCCCCTGCCAGTGCTGCAATCGTTTTGCCGCCCGGTCGCCCTTTGGTTTGACCATGCAACGTTGGGTCAATACGGGAGTAATTTTATAAACTCCCAGTTCCGCCGCTTTCTGAATAACATAATCCATCCGCTCGCCCCGGGAGATGGCCTGAATCAGATGGATCTGCAGGGGTGATTCTGTTTCATCGTTGAGCGGTTGGCCGATTGCCACCTGTGCCGATTCTTCCAGCGTGGCCTGGTGGGCGTTTCCCTGGCCGTCGAAGATGATCAGGGGAGCACCAGGCTTGAGGCGCAGTACGGTGAGGATATGGCGGGCGGCCTGTCTGTCGAGATCCAGCCGTTTACCGCTGCTCAGGGGAGCCGGGAGATGAATGCGCGGGATCTGCATCGCTCAATCACCGCCGGTTGCCAGTTCGATTCCTTCTGTTGCAATCTGTGCAAGCTGCCGGATCTGCTGCTCATCGATCACATAGGGCGGCATGAAGTAGATGACGTTGCCGAGCGGCCGCAGCAGGGCGCCTTTTTCCAGCGCGTGGCGGTAGACCTGCAGACCACGCCGCTCCTGCCAGGGGTAGGGGGTGCGGGATGGTTTATCCTTTATCATCTCGATGGCCAGAATCATGCCGGTCTGGCGGATCTCGGCAACATGGGGATGGTCTTCGAGATGTGCTACCGCCTTGCCCATCTGTTGTGCTGTTTTGCGGTTGTTTTCAATGACGTTGTCGGTATCGAAGATATCCAGTGTAGCCAGCGCCGCGGCGCATCCCAAGGGGTTTCCGGTATAGCTGTGGGAGTGCAGGAAGGCGGTGAGATTCTCGTAGTTGTCATAGAACGCCTGATAGATCTGCTCGCTGGTCAGGGTCAGGGAGAGCGGCAGGTAGCCGCCTGTGAGACCCTTGGAGAGACAGATGAAGTCCGGCGATATGTCTGCCTGTTCACAGGCGAACAGGGTGCCGGTGCGACCGAACCCCACCGCGATCTCGTCGGCGATGAGATGGACGTTGTAGCGGTCACAGGCTTCCCGCAGCAGTTGCAGATAGACCGGGTGGTACATGCGCATGTTCCCGGCGCACTGTACCAGCGGTTCCACGATTACCGCGCATGTTTCATCTGCATGTTGCGCCAGCGCCTGCTCCATCGGGGTGAACATCTTTTTGCTGTGTTCGGCCCATGACTCCCCCTCTTCATGTGTGAAACAGTCGGGGGAGGGGACGGTGATGGCTTTCATCAGCAGTGGTTCGTAGGTCTCCTTGTACAGCGCCACGTCCCCCACTGCCAGGGTGGCCAGCGTTTCGCCGTGATAGCTGTTGGTGAGGGTGATGAAGCGGGTTTTTCTTTTTTCCCCTGTGTTTCGCCAGTAATG